>NZ_LGHK01000090.1 GCF_001908235.1 Bradyrhizobium sp. NAS96.2 | reverse complement strand
CGTTCCATGCCCCGCAGCGACCTGCGATGGCGCCGCGCCCGGCACCGCATTTCGCCGCCCCGTCAGTGCGCCAGGCTCCCCATATCGCTGCGCCCCGCGTCGCAACGCATCGGCCCGAATTCCGTCGCGGCGCACCGCAGCGCCCGGCCCCCCATGTGGCCGCGCCATCACGCCCGAGCCCACCATCGCGCTTGAGCGCACGGCCGTCGCCGACGGAGCGAATTCAACAGCGCGCGCAGCAGCAGCAACTCATCCAGCAACGCCAGCAGACCGCGCAGCAGCGGCAGCGTGACACGCTCTCGCGCCAGACCGCGGAGCGGCAAGGTCGGATCGATCGCCTGCAGCAACGCGTCCAGCAATTGCAGTCGCAGAAGGTTCAGGGCGCACGCGCGCAACGCGTCCATGACCGCGCCCTGCAGGCGCAGAACCGCCTGCTGCAGCGCGAGCAGCGCTCACAGCAAGCCGACCTTGCCCGCCAGCAGCGATTGGCGCCGGCAGCGACGGTCGGGGCCGCCGCCGCAAGCACGGCCGCGACGCAAGCGGCCCAGCGCGAGCGATTTGCCGCACGCTTCCACGAGCAGGCAGGCGCGCAAGGCCAGGCGGCGCTTGCGATGCGTCAAGGTGGCTGGGCGCCCCGCAATGCCTGGCGGCGCGGCCATCGCGCGGCGTTCGTGGCGTGGCTTGGTCCGTTATTCCTGCCTTACGCCTATTCGGACATCTTCGACTACACGTTTTGGTCCTATGCCTACGAGCCCGGCTATTGGGCCTACGCCTATGACGACTTCGTCGACACCGTGTTCTGGGACACCAACAGTCCCTACTCCGCCTATGCCAGCATCGAGCCTGGGGATTATCCGCCGACCGCAGGCCGCACGCGGTCCCGTCAACGCGCCGATACGAGCCCGCAGGCCATCAAGCAGCTGTGCGGTGAACCGGACAAGGGCGTCACGGCCTGGCCGCTTGCCGACATCGCGCGGGTGGTGCGGCCGAGCCAGCAGCAGCGCGTCCTGCTCGACGATCTGAAGACTGCCGCAACGGAGGCCGCCAATGTCTTCAAGGACACTTGCACCGACAGCTATGCCATGACGCCGACCGGCCGCTTGCGATCGATGTTGAACCGCATCAGCGCGACGCTCGAGGCGATCAAGATCGTGCGGCCCGCGCTTGAGAATTTCTACAGCTCGCTCAGCGACGAGCAGCAGGCCCGCTTCAATGCGCTCGGCCCACGTGTCGGCGAGCGTTCGGCGCAACAGCAGGACACGACCGCGCAATCCGGCAAGTGCGGCGATTCGAAATCCGACCTGGCCCAATTGCCGATCAACCGGATCGATGCCTCGCTTCATCCGGCGGGCAAGCAGAAGGATGCGCTCGACCGCCTGAGCGATGCGACCGCAAAGGCCATCGCCGACCTGCAGGCCGCCTGCCCGAATGACATCCCGTTGACCCCGGTCGGCCGGCTGGGGGCGATGCAGCACCGGCTCGAGGCCATGCAGAAGGCTGCGAAGCTGATCGAGCCTGCCCTGGACAAGTTCTATGCCTTGCTGAGCAGCGAGCAGAAGGCGCGCTTCAATACGCTGCAGCAGGTCGCGAGCCCCTGAGGCCTCGGGCCTTCGATCTTCACCGCCCGGTGCGCGCGACGCCGGTTCCCCGTCTTGCGTTTGCGGCCGCCGCACAGCAATGTTCGGCACCGGCATCCTGATGCCGTGTCGAATGACGGGGCGGGAATGAAACGCAGTTGGACGAGTATCGGCGAGCTGCGCGAGCGCTGGGGCGATTCCCTGCTGACCGTGCTCACGGCCCTGATCATGATCATGATGTTCGTGATAGCGCCGCTCCAGGCTCTCGGCCTGTTCGAATTCCAGATATTCGAACTGCTGCTCGCGCTGTTCCTCGTCGGCGGCGTGTTCCTGATGTCGGGGAGCGCAATCGCGGTCGCCGCGATGCTGATCGCGCTTGCCATGATCGTCACGGGCGGAGTCCTGAGGCTGCGTTCGCCCTCGATCGTCGACCTCAATCTGTTCGCCGGCTCGTGGCTGATCGTCGGCATCACCCTGGCCGTGACGGTCGCTCGTGCGACGTTTGCGCCGGGCCGTGTCACCTATCACCGCGTGATCGGCGCCGTCCTGCTCTATCTATCCGTTGCCGTGATCTTCTCGGCACTCTACACCTTCATCGGCACGCTGCTGCCGAACGCCTTTTCCGGGATGAAGATGGAGGACAGTCCGGCGCTGGCAAACCAGCTGATCTATTTCAGCTTCATGACGCTGACGACCACCGGCTATGGCGACGTCGCCCCGCTGCATCCGATCGCTCGCAGCCTGTGCAATCTCGAGGCGATCTTCGGCCAGCTCTATCCCGCAACGCTGCTGGCGCGGCTCGTGACGCTCGAGATCACGCACAGCGATCAGGATTCGTGAGCGTGATGCGAGATTAGTCGGGCGGCTATCTGAACCGCAGGTTTGCGCGAGAAAGCTGGCCGATCGAGGAATACCCCATCAGCCGCATGTCCCGCACCAGCTCGGTCTGCAGCAGACCAAGCGCCCGCTCGACTCCAGCCTGGCCGGCCGCCGCCAGCGGATAGAGATAGAAGCGTCCGAGACCGACGGCCTTGGCGCCCAGCGACAGCGCCTTCAGGACATGGGTGCCGCGCTTGATGCCGCCGTCCATCATCACATCGATCCGGTCGCCCACGGCATCGACGATCTCGGCCAGTTGGTCGAACGCCGCCCGGGAGCCGTCGAGCTGCCGGCCGCCGTGATTGGACAGAATGATGCCGGTGCAGCCGATCTCGACCGCACGTTTGGCATCATCAACCGACATGACGCCCTTCAGACAGAACTGGCCGTTCCACTGCCGGACCATTTGTGCGACGTCGTCCCAAGTCATGGCCGGATCGAGCATCTCGGTGAAATAACGCCCGATCGACATGGCGCCGCCGCTCATGTCGACATGCTCATCGAGTTGTGGCAGCTTGAAGCTCTCATGGGTGACATAGTTGATGGCCCATGCCGGCTTGATGGCGAATTGCAGCATGCCGCCGAGCGTGAGCCGGAACGGGATCGAGAATCCGGTGCGCAGGTCGCGCTCGCGGTTGCCGCCGGTGATGCTGTCGACCGTCAACATCATCACGTCGACACCGGCCTGCTTGGCGCGCTGCATCATCGCCGTGTTCAGGCCGCGGTCGCGGTGGAAATAGAATTGATAGACCTGCGGCGTCGCGTAGGCCTTGCGCAATTCCTCCAGGCTCACGGTGCCGAGCGAGGACACGCCGAACATCGTGCCGTATTTCGCCGCGGCGGCAGCGACGGCCCGTTCGCCCTGATGATGAAACAGACGCTGCAGCGCGGTCGGCGAACAATAGAACGGCGTTGCCAGCTTCTGGCCCATCACGGTGACCGAGAGATCGACGGTCTCGACGCTGCGCAAGATATTCGGCACCAGATCGCACCGCTCAAAGCTCGCAGTGTTCTGCCGAAGCGTCGCCTCGTCGTCCGCCCCGCCGTCGATATAGTCGAAGATCGGCCCCGGAAGCCGCCGCCTCGCCAGTTCGCGGAAGTCATGGAAATTGTGGCAATCGCTCAAGCGCATGTCGTGCTCCGAAGGTCCGGACCGCAGCGTTCAACGGCCCCCACTGCCGTTCAAACCCACAGCCTCCGGAATAACGGGCACGCCTCGCCTTGTCCACCGAACGAGGCTGGCGGGTCAAACCACCGTCCGGTGGCGCTCGATGCAGGTCCGCAGCACCTCGTCCAGCGGCCGGCCCCACCAGTCATTGGAGAAGATCTCGATCTCCGAATAGCCGGCAAAGCCCTGCGCCTCGACCATCGCGCGCACCGATTTGATGTCGATGACGCCGTCGCCCATCATGCCACGGTCGTTGAGGATGTCCTTGGTCGGCACCAGCCAGTCGCAGACGTGGAACGCGAGCAGGCGATCCTTGCCGGCGCGCACGATCTGGCCCGTCAGCTCCGGGTCCCACCAGATGTGATAGACGTCGAGCGCGACGCCGATCGCGCAGCTGCGGCCGGGATCGAGCGCGTCGCAGATGTCGAGCGCCTGCCTTGTCGTGTTCACGCAGGCGCGGTCGGCCGCATAGGCCGGATGCAGCGGCTCGATCGCGAGCGGCAGCTTTGCCTGCTTTGCATAGTCCAGCATCTCGGCGATGCCGTCATGCACCTGATTGCGCGCCGCGGCGATGTCCTTTGAGACTGCGCTGCCCGGTCGCGAATATTGCGGCAGGCCGCCGACCACGAGCACGATGCAGGCGGCACCGAGCGCAGCGGCCTCATCGACCGCCCGGCGGTTGTCGTCACGCACCTCGCTGCGATGCGCGCCATCTGCCGTGAACATGCCGCCGCGACAATAGCCCGAGAGATCGAGCCCGGCATCCTTGACCGCACGCACCGCACGGTCGAGACCGACGTGAGCGACCTGGTCGCGCCAGGGATCGATGGCGCGGATACCGTGGCGCGCACAGGCATCGATGATGTCGATGAGATCGCCCTGCTTGCGGACGGTCGCCGTGTTCAGCGACAGCCAGCGGTGGTCGTTGGAAAAGTCGCGCATCAGGCGTCGATGCCGCGTGTTGTCAGGATGGCCTGCATCCGTCGTGTCGCAAGCTCTGGATTGGCAAGCAGCCCCGCCTGATCGGCGAGCCGGAACAGCTCGGCGAGATGCAGGGTCGAGCGCGCGCTCTCCTGTCCGCCAACCATTGTGAAGTGATCCTGGTGCCCGTTCAGGTAGGCCATGAACACGATGCCGGTCTTGTAGAAGCGCGTCGGCGCCTTGAAGATATGGCGCGACAACGGCACCGTCGGCCCGAGCACGTCGTGGAAGCCGACCGCGTCGCCGGCGGCCAGCCGTGACAGCGCATAGGACGCCGCCGGCGCGATCGCATCGAAGATACCGAGCAGCGCATGGGAGAAGCCCTGGTCATCGCCGGCGATCAACTCCGCATAATTGAAGTCGTCGCCGGTGTACATTTTCACCCGCGGATCGAGCCGCCGCCGCATGTCGATCTCGCGCTGCTTGTCGAGCAGCGAGACCTTGACGCCATCGACCTTGGCCGCATTGGCGTTGATGATCGCAACCGCCGCGTCCATCGCCTTGTCGAGATCGGCCGTGCCCCAATATCCTGATAGCGCGGGGTCGAACATGTCGCCGAGCCAGTGGATGATCACGGGCTCACGGACCTGCGACAGCACGAGGTCGTAAACCCTGGCGTAGTCCTCCGCATTCCTGCCGAGCTTTGCCAGCGCACGCGAGGCCATCAGGATGATGCGGCCGCCGGCCTTCTCCACCGCAGCGATCTGCTCCTCATAGGCGCGGATGACATCGTCGATGGATTTTGCATCTTCGACGGCAAGGTGGTCGGTGCCGGCGCCGGAGAACACCAGCGCGTTGCCCCTCACCTTCGCCGCCTTTACCGAGCGCTGGATCAATTCGAGCGAGGTCGCCCAGTCCAGCCCCATGCCGCGCTGCGCGGTGTCCATGGCTTCGGCGACGCCGAGGCCGAGGTCCCAGACATGCTCGCGGAATGCGATCGTCTTGTCCCAGTCGATCGCGGCCGTCAGCCAGGGATCGACGTCGGCACGGGGATCGGCGACCACATGGGCAGCAGAGAACGCCACGCGATTGAGCGCGCCCTCGAGCTTCGCCGGAAAGGTCCGCGACGCCGCCAGGCGGTAGGTCTCCAGGCCTCCATTTGCGGTCGGCAACCTCAAGGACAGCGACGACTTCGGCGGGACTGGCTTGTTCATGACAAGTCCTCTCTCAGACCACGATCGGCGCGACGTCGACCCAGCGCCGCTCCTTCCAGCTCTGCAGCGCACATTCGGCGAGCTGCACGCCCTTGGCGCCTTCGAGCAAGGTGTATTTGTAGGGCGCATCCTCGCAGACGTGGCGGATGAACATCTCCCACTGCTCCTTGAAGCCGTTATCGTAGACGACGTTCTCCGGCAGCTTCTGCCAGTCGGCATAGAAATCGTGCATGCGCTTCTCGTCCGGATTCCACACCGGCCGCGGCGTCGCCTGGCGCGCCTGGATCACGCAGTCGGTCAGGCCCGCCACCGCGGAGCCATGGGTGCCGTCGACCTGGAAGGTGACGAGATCGTCGCGGTAGACCCGCGTCACCCAGCTCATGTTGATATGGGCGATCACGCCGCCCCTCAGGCGGAAGGTGGCGTAAGCGGAATCGTCGGCGGTCGCCTGGTACTTCCCGCCCTTCTCGTCATAGCGCTCGGGAATGTCAGTCGTGCCGATACAGACCACGCTCTCGACCTCGCCGAAGAGATTGTCGAGCACGTAGCGCCAGTGGCAGACCATATCCAGGATGATGCCGCCGCCATCCTCGGCGCGGTAGTTCCAGGACGGCCGCTGCGCCTCCTGCCAGCCACCCTCGAACACCCAATAGCCGAACTCGCCGCGCACCGAGAGCATGCGGCCGAAGAAGCCGGAATCGCGCAGGAAAGCGAGCTTCTTCAGGCCCGGCAGGAACAGTTTGTCCTGCACCGTGCCGTGCTTGAGCCCCTTGGCGTTGGCAAGCTTCACGACCGCGACGGCTTCCTCGAGATTGGTCGCGATCGGCTTCTCGCAATATACGTGCTTGCCGGCATTGATCGCCTTGGTCAGCAGCGAGGGCCGCGCCTGCGTGGTAGCGGCGTCGAAGAACACGGTGTCGTCCTTGTCCGCCAGTGCGCGATCGAGATCGGTGGAGTGGCGCTCGATGTTGTAGCGTTTCGCGAGGCCTGCGACCTTCTCGGCGTCGCGGCCGACCAGGATCGGATCGGGCATGATGCGATCGCCGTTCGCAAGCTGCACGCCGCCCTGCTCGCGGATCGCAACGATCGAGCGGATCAGATGCTGGTTGAGTCCCATCCGGCCGGTGACGCCGTTCATGATCAGGCCGAGGCGTTTGGTCGTCATACTGGCTGCTCCTGCGAAACGCGTGGTGTGGGCCGCTTGAGCGGCTGCATGGTGGACCAGTCCGGATGGATCGAACTGGCAAAGCCCGGTGCGGCAGCGATCGATCCGGTCAGGAGATCGCCGTCATGGATCGCGAGGCGGACCTTGCCGCCGGCGCGCGTGTAGAGATCGGGATGCGCGGTGAGGAAGGCATCGGCTTCATCAGCCGGGGTGTCGGCAAAGCCGTCGACATAGTGGTGCCCGTTGCGCTCGGCATGGGTGACGCCGATCAGTGCGCCAAGCGCGAGATCCTGCTGCACGCCGAGCCCGGCCTGGCAAGTCAGGTCCTCGCCGCTGATGAAGTACCGATCGGCATCCGCGCTCCATGCCGCTGCGCGCGTCGCATTGATGATCGACTTGTAGATGCCCTTGCACGATTTCGAGGAGATGCCGCGATAGCCGAGCGCCCGCGCCTGCGGGAAGGCATCATATGAATCGTCGGCCTCGTCGATGATGAAGTTGCGCGCGGCGAGCTTCCCGAGTGGCGAGGTTTTCGTGATGTCGCGCGGCATCGGCTGCTCGATATACAGCAGGTTTGCCGCGATCGGCTCGAGCGCAGCGTCGTGGTCGAGCCGGTCGACCAGTTCATCCAGCGCAGCGAGATCGGCATACTGCTCGTTGGCATCGAGCGTAACCTTGATGGCGTAAGGCAGCTTGGCGAGTTCCCGGCCGATCCGCGCAAGACGCGCCGCGTCGTGCGCGGGATCGCCGTTCAGCTTGAGCTTGAAGTAGCGTGCGCCCGCATTCTCGTTGGGATCGGCGACACCGCCTTCGCCTTCAACCTTGTCGTCCATCCCGACCGTATGCCTCACGGCGACACGGTCGAGCCGCTTGCGTGTCGACAGGAACCGCACGATGGCAGCCCCGTCGATATCCGGCGTGAGCCGCGCGTCGATGCCGGCGATATTGCCGGCCATGCCAGCGAAGAAATTGACACCGGCTGCGCGCAGCAGCGCATCCAGGATCGCCTTGTCGATCTCGGCCGAGCCAAAGCCGGCGGCGAGCGGCGGAATGTCCTCCGCAGCGCAGGCCGCAACCTGCGGGCCGATACACAAGGCGTGCAGACCGAACGCGGTCTCAAAATCGTGGTTCACGAGATAGAGCTCGCGCGCAACCGCAAGTGAGCGGCGCAGGCCGTCGAGCGACTGTGCCTCCGTCAGATGCGGCCGCTTGTCGAACCATTTCGGCGCCAGCATCTCGGCGCTGGCGCCGGTGGCGCGGCCCTTGCCTTCCACCTCGATCTCGACCCGCACGAACAGCTGCGTCGACGCGGTGATCGTCACCGCGCCGAAGCGAAACGGCCGGGCGAACACCAAAGGTCGTTCGAAAAAGGCGATATCGTTGACTTTGAGGCGAAGCGGCATCGAAGACTCGGGCGTTAATCCAGCGATCCCTGCGTGAAGAAATGCTTGCGGATCCGCTGCACCAATTCGGTGAAGACGGGATCGGACATCGTCTCCAGCGAACGCGGCCGCGGCATCGGCACGTCGTAGATCGCGGCGATCGCGCCGGGACGCTCGGTCATCACGAGGACTCGGTCGGCAAGGAACACGGCTTCCGGGATCGAGTGCGTGATCAGGAGCACCGTCTTGCCGGTTTCGCGTTGAATTCGCATCAGCTCGACATTCATCCGCTCCCGCGTCATGGCATCGAGCGCGCCGAACGGCTCGTCCATCAGCATGATCTTGGGATCGTGCACCAGCGCGCGGCAGATCGAGGCGCGCTGCTGCATGCCGCCGGACAATTGCCAGGGCAGCTTCTTCTCGAAGCCCTCGAGCCCGACCAGCTTCAGGAGTGCCTTGGCGCGGGCGAGATATTTGTCCCGGGCGAGCCGCTTCATGTCGATCGGCAGCATCACGTTGGAGAGGATGTTGCGCCACGGCAGCAGCAGCGCGTTCTGGAACACGATGCCGACATTGCCGTGCGGCCTGGTCACCGCCTCGCCGTCGACCAGCACCTCGCCGGTCGTCGGCGGCAGCAGGCCCGAGATCATCTTGAGCAGCGTGGACTTGCCGCAGCCGGACGGCCCGACCACGACAAAGAACTCGCCGTCATTGATGGTGAAGTCGAGCGGCCGCAGCGACGGCACATCGCCATCGCGCGAGCGGTAGGTCTTCGACACGCCGGACAGTTTGATGCCCGGCGTAGCGCCGCCCGCGCGGTCCGACACCAGGCGCAGATGCGCGGCGGGCTGGCTGATATCGGTCGGCTTCGGTAAGGGATTCATCGCGATCCTCTCCACGCGTCGTCCCTGCGAAAGCAGGGACCCATACGCCGCGGCTTCTCGTTCGGGGACATGGGGAGAGACCTTCCGCAACGATTGACGCCGGGGGTTATGGGTCCCTGCTTTCGCAGGGACGACAGTCGGTGATGATGGTTCACGAATCGCCCTTCGGCAGGTAGTCGTTGGTGTAGAACGCCTTCGGATTGGCTTTCGCCTTGGCGTCGAGGCCGCCATATTCGACCATCAGATTGACCGACTCGGTCATGTTCTGGTCGGTGACCTGGAACGGCCGTTTGGTCTTGGTTTCCGGCGTGCGATAGAGCGGGATCGTCAGCTCGAAACCCTGCGTCAGCGTGTCGATCTTGCCGCCCTTCGGATTGGCGTCGAGGATCGATTGCGCGGCGGCCTTCGGGTCCTTCTCCGCAGCTTCCACCGCCTTGGTCGTCGCCGACATGAAGCGGCGGACCAGATCGGCGTTGGCCTTCACATAGTCCGAGTTCGCGATGATGCCCGACGACACCATGTTGATGCCGTAGTCGGCGAACTTGATCGGATAGACGTCCTTGCCGGTGGCGTCCTTGATCTTCATCGACTGGTCCATGACGTAGCCGAGCAAGAGATCGGCCTGGCCGTTGATCACGGCATTGAGCTTGGTCTGGCCGTCGCCGGCGACGGTCTGGAAGTCGCTTTCCTTGAGACCGGTCTTCTTCAGGAACAACGGCCAGATCTGGGTCATCGAGTCCGCCGGCGTGATCGCGACGGTCTTGCCCTTGATATCCTCGGGCTTCCTGATGTTCTTGTCGACGAAGCCCATGGCCGACATCGGACTGGTCTGCAACAGCACGCCGGTGGCGATGACCGGCGCGCCCTTCACCGCGGCGCGCATCATCGTCGGCACGTCGACATAGCCGAAATCCGCGGTCTTGGCCGCCACCGCCTGCGTGGTCGCGGCCGAGCCGCGGCCTTCCTGGATCTCGAGGTCGATGCCCTCGGCGGCATAGATGCCCTTGGCCTTGCCGTAATAGAACGGCGCGTGCTCGCCATAGACGTACCAGTTCAGCATCAGCACCACCTTGTCGGCGGCGGATGCCGGGGCCACCGCAAGCGCGGTCCAGGCCAGTGCTGCGCCGGCGACCGCAATCAAACGCTTCATGGTTGTTCTCCCTTTATTGTCCGCGGCCTTGTGTGGGCCGCTTGTTCGATTGCTGCGCTAGGAAGCGAAGCTGATGTCGTCGCGCTGGCTGACGTGCCAGGGGATCACCAGCCGCTCGATGCGGTCGACGATCCAGAACAGGATGACGCCGAGCAGCGCCAGGATCACCAGCGCCGCGAACATCGTCGGCAGGTCGAAGGTGCCGATCGAGCGCTGCATCACATAGCCGATGCCGGAGTTGGAGCCGACGAACTCGCCGACCACCGCGCCGACCACCGCGAGCGTCACCGAGACCTTCAGGCCGGAGAAGATCGCGGGCATCGCATGCGGCAGGTTGACCGCACAGAACACCTTGAAGCGGCTGCCCTGCATCGCGCGCGCAAGGTCGACCATGTCGGGATCGACCGACTTGAAGCCCTGCACCGCCGAGACCACCACGGGAAAGAAGCCGAGCAGGAACGCGGAGATCACCTTGGGGATAATGCCGAAGCCGAACCACACCACGAACAGCGGCGCGATCGCGATCTTCGGCACCGATTGGGAGAACACCAGCAGCGGATAGACGTAGCTCTCGACGGTCTTCGAGCCCGCGATCAGCATCGCGACGGGAACGCCGAACAGCGCCGAGAGCAGGAAGCCGCAGATCGTTGCGTAGGTGGTCGGCCAGGACTGCCGCAGCAGTTCCGGCCAGTCGCTGATCAGCACCGAAACGACGTCGCCGGGCGACGGGATCTGATAGGCCGGGATGTGGAACAGGCGGATCGAGAGGTCCCACGCCACCACGATGACCACCAGGAACAGGAACGGGCGCACCCACGCCGCATTCAGCACCTTCGATAGGCCCGAAGGGCTCTTTGCCTCCGCCACGTCGCGCTCCCTTTGCAGTCTCTCCGCTCGATTAGAAATTAACCCGTTGGATAAATACTGTCCAGCCCCTCGCACGCGGCAAAATCGAGCCGAAATATGCAACTTTCGTCAGGCAAGATTTTTATCGGCGAGTGCTGTAGCCGGGATGAAGCGCAGCGCAATCCGGGACCGCATCATCCACGGAGAGAACTCCCCGGATTGCGCTTCGCTTCATCCGGGCTACGAAAAAACTGCGGACGCGCGGTGAAGCCTCACACCACCCGGTGTTCGCTGGTGCGCAGCAGCGGCATCGCGCTGCCGACTTCGGCCGTGGATTTGCCGGTCAGCGCCGCCAGCACCAGCGCGGTCATGTGCTCGAGGCGCTCATCACGGGCGTCCTTCTTCAAGAGGTCGCGGCCGAAGATCACGCTCAAGGTGGCGCTGTTGGAGAGATAGAAGAACGCGAGCCCCGCGATCGAGATATAGAGCTGCACCGGATCGACGGCGACGCGGAAGTCGCCGCTCTCGACCCCGCGCGTCACCACGGTGCGGATCATCTCGACGAAGGGCGAGTGCATCGACTTGACCTTGGTCGAACGCTTCAGGTGCTTTGCCTTGGCGAGGTTTTCCGTGTTCAGCAGCGCCAGGAACTCGGGGTTGCGCAGAAAATAGTTCCATGTGAAGTCGATCAGGCGCCCGATCGCCTCGGGCGGATCGAGATGCTCGAGATCGAGCGTGCGCTCCTCGGCGCGGATCTTCTCATAGGCGCCTTCCAGCACCTCGAGATAGAGATCCTCCTTGTTGCCGACATGGTAGTACAGCATGCGCTTGTTGGCGTCGGCATTGGCCGCGATGCGGTCGACCCGCGCGCCGGCGAGGCCATGGGCGGCGAATTCCTGCTTGGCCGCCTCGAGAATCCGCAGCCGCATCCCCTGGGGGTCGCGCTGCCATCTCTGTATCCGCTTTGCCTTCGCCAATTCGATCGCCCGGTGATGCTGAATAGATCAATGTAACATGACGCGCGCCGTTTGAGAACGAATGTTGTCGTGACGGCGGCGCGGGAATATTTCTCACAGTGCCCTGCTGTCATTCCGGGGCTCGCGAAGCGAGAGCCCGGAATCCATCGGGCCGCATGTATCTCGGATGAATGGATTCCGGGCCCGCGCCAAGAGGCGCGCCCCGGAATGACGAGATCGCCACCCACGCTGCGGTAAGACGCGCGGATGAGACGCGGCCTAGTCTGGCTTTCCCTGTGAGGGCTGCACCAGAAGCGTGGGCACGCCGCAGGTGCCGTTGCGCACCGTCATCACGCGCGTGCCGGGCTTGCGGCCGGTGCGAATCTCCGAGACGTCGACGCCGGCGGCAACCAGCCGCGCATGCGTGGCATCGGCATCAGCGACACGCCAGCAGATCCCGCGCAACCGGTCCGGCGCGTCGGTCGCCGCCTTGTCGTTCCCCTTGGCCGGCCGGTGGGTGACCTCGACGACGAGATCGCCGCAACGGAAGAACATCAGCCGCCCCCACTCCGGATGCGACCGGTCGAGCGCCATGTCGAGCCCGAGCCGCGCGCCGTAAAGCGCCGCGGCGCGCTCCGGGTCGGCGGTCGAGACCACCACGTGATCCATCGCGGTGATCGAGGCCGGCGTGGTGCGCACCGACAGCGGCCGCTCCTGGTCGCGCTCGAGGAAGAACATGCGAATGCCGCGCGTCGCGTCGGTCGCCGCGCGCGTGCGCTTCCACGCCAGCGTGGCGCCGCTGGTCTCGTCGCGGCTCTCGACCTCGGCGACCGGCTCGGGCTTCAGCGTCAGCCGGTCGAGCCGGCGATGTGTCCTGGCGATATCGCTGGTGCGGAAGCAGAGGCTCGCGAGCCCCTCGCCCTGCGTGACGAGCGCACTACGGACGCGCTGGGCAGCATCGTCATCGCCGCGCGGCGCCATCAATTCCAGCGTCGTGTTGTCGAGCGTGAACAGCACGCGGTCCGCGCCGTCGCCGCTGTTGCGCCAGGCCGGTGCCCGCGCGAATAGCGTCTCATAGGCAGCGCTGGCGGCGGTGATGTCGCCGGTCAGGACGACGACATGATCGAGGCCGGTAATCATGGATGCGGCCTCCGCGAATCTGCCGTCATTGTGTTCTCCCTTGACGCAACCCGGAACCACGGGCCGCGGGCCGCCGTTATGCCGAATGCCAGAACGGCCCCCGCATCCACCATCTCTACCTGCAAACCAAGCAGGGTTGCGAATAATTTCAGCGAAATCGGCCGATCAGCGGTGCTAGTCTAGTCCGTGGCCGGGACCACACCAAGCGACGACGGGAAGCGAATGCAGGCTCTCTTTATTGGACAGACCTATATCGACGTCACCTTCATCACAGATCACATGCCTGTCGGCGACGAGAAACACGTCGCCGACGCCTATGCCGTGTCCTTCGGCGGCAACGCGGTGACCGCGGCATTCTGCTGCGCCAAGCTCGGTGTCGAGCCGGACCTGATCGCCACCATGGCCAATGACTGGCTGGGACGGATGTTCTGGGACATGGCCGACCGGTACGGCATCTCGTTCCATCCCCGCAAGGTCAACTCCTCCTCGCTGTCCTTCATCATGCCCAATGACGGCAAGCGCGCCATCGTCCGCTGCCGCGACGACCAGCACATCCACCCCTTTCCGCTGCTGAACATCAAGGGCTGCCGGGCGCTGCATATCGACGGCCACCAACCGGACGCCGCGATCCATTATGCGAAGCTCTGCCGTGAGGACGGCATCCTGACCTCGCTCGACGGCGGCGGCCTGCGTACCAACACCCACGAGCTGCTCGCCTTCATCGACGTCGCGATCGTCGCCGAACGGCTGTGCGAGCAGATGGACAAGACGCCGGAGCACATGCTCGACTATCTCAAGAGCCGCGGCTGCAAGGTCGGCGGCGTCACCATGGGCGAGCGCGGCCTGCTCTGGTACGACGAGACGGGCGCGGTTCAGACGCTGCCGGCGTTTCCGATCCCGCGCAAGCGCGTGATCGACACCAACGGCGCCGGCGACGTCTTCCACGGCGCCTACATCTATTCCTATCTCGCCAATCCCGGCAGAGCCTGGCATGAGCATTTCGAGTTCGCGCGCGCGGCATCGACCTACAAGATCCAGAAGCTCGGCAACGAGGCCGGTCTGCCGACGCTCGACGACATCGCCGCGGTGAAGCAGGAGTTTGCTGCCTCGGTTTGACAGGGCTGATTGGGGTTGGGCATG
Source organism: Bradyrhizobium sp. NAS96.2 (assembly GCF_001908235.1). Classification (GTDB taxonomy): domain Bacteria; phylum Pseudomonadota; class Alphaproteobacteria; order Rhizobiales; family Xanthobacteraceae; genus Bradyrhizobium. The sequence continues at coordinate 17,872 of NZ_LGHK01000090.1, read as the reverse complement.
GGGCGCGTCTTCGTCGCTGGCAGCATCAATATGGACGTGGTGGCGACCGCCGAGCGCCATCCGAAGGTCGGCGAGACCGTGACCGGCGAGGCCGTGCTGTATTTTCCCGGCGGCAAGGGCGCCAACCAGGCGGTGGCATCGGCCAAGCAGGGCGTACCGACCACGCTGGTCGGCCGGCTCGGCACCGACGCGTTCGGCAAGGAGCTGAGAAGCTTTCTCGCCGCGCAAGGCGTCGATCTCGGCTTCGTCAAGGACACCGACGGCACGCATTCGGGCACAGCGATCATCACGCTCGCCAATGCCGACAACACGATCGTCGTCGTGCCCGGCGCGAACGGGTTGGTCGATGCGGATGATGTTGCAGCACCCGTGCTCGCGAAAGGTGACGTCGCGATCAGCCAGTTCGAGATCCCGCTGCCGACGATCGCCGCATTCTTCCGCCGTGCCCGTGCCGCCGGCGCCACCACGATCCTCAATCCGGCGCCGGCGAAAACGGCCGACAAGGCGCTGCTCGACCTCGTCGATGTCCTGATCCTCAACGAGACCGAGCTCGGCCTCATCACAGGAACGGAGCTGCGCGACAGCGATGACCCGTCGCGCTTCGCCGAGGCGGCACGCTCCTTGGGGCGAGGCAAGACCGTCTGCGTCACGCTCGGCAAGCGCGGCGTGCTGGCGCTGGTCGAAGACCAGCCGCTGCTCGTGCCCGGGCGCGAGGTCAAGGCCGTCGACACCACAGGGGCCGGCGACTGTTTCGTCGGCGCCCTCGCCGCTCAGCTCGCTATCGGCAAGCCACTCGGCGACGCGCTGGCCTACGCCAACATTGCCGCCTCGATCTGCGTGCAGCGGATGGGCGCTGCGCCGTCGATGCCGACGGCGCAGGAAGTGGAGGACGCTCTCTCCCCACGTCGTCCCGGCGAAAGCCGGGAGGTGGATTCACACTCGAAGTGCAACACTTGGGCAGCAAAGACCTCTGCCGGGGTCCTGAAGTCAAGGCATTTGCGCGGGGTGTCGTTGTAAGCGGCGATTGATTTGCGGAGGCGGCGGATTGGCAGCTTTTCGAGGTCGGTCTTGCGCGGGATGAAGCGCCGCATGCGGCCGATGGCGTTCTCGATGCCGCCTTTTTGCCAGGGGGCGTGGGGATCGCAGAAGTACGTCTTGATCAAGAGGCTTTGCAAGGAAAGGTGCGATGCGAACTCGGTGCCGTTGTCGAAGGTGACGGTCCGGCGGATCGGCTGCGGCAGGACCTCGAACAGGCGCACGAGATGATGGGCGACGCCGACGGCGAGCTTGCTGGCGAGCGGGACGCCGAGCAACAGGCGGGAGGTGCGCTCATGCACGGCCAGGATCTGCTGACCGTATTTGGAGAACATCATGAGGTCGGCCTCCCAATGGCCCGGGGTCTTGCGATCGGCGACCTCGATCGGGCGCTGATCCAGCGAAACACGGCCTTCGATGAAGCTTGCGGGACTGCCGCCGCGCTTGCCGCGGCGGCCGCGCTTGCTCTTGGCGCGCGGCAGATAGCGCCGCCAGCTGAAGTCCGAGGTCCGGGCGATCTGAGCGTAGATGAAGCGGTAGATGCTCTCGTGGGAGATCACCTTGCGGCCGTGCTCGCGGGCCAGCCGGCCGGCGACCTGCTCGGGCGACCAGCCGCGGCCAAGGCGTTGCAACACCGCGCGGCGCAGGCCGGGCTCCCGTTCGAGGCGCGAGCCCGTCCAGCGCCGCGCTCGCATCTGTTGCTGGGCATAGCTGGGCTTGTAGCCGACCTGAACGCCAGAATTGCGGTTCAGCTCCCGAGAGATCGTTGATGGCGGGCGATCCAGAGCTGCCGCGATTTGCCGGATCGAGCCGCCACCGGCCGAAAGCCTGGCAATCTCGCACCGCTCCTCCAGGGAGAGCTGTTTGTAAGTCCGCCCCATGGCAACACCTCCAGTTGGAAGTGTTGCACTTCGTTTGTGAACTCAGGGGACCCATAACCACCGCTGTCAATTACTGCGCAACGCTGGAACGACCATCCCGTAAACAACTCAGGCCGCGGAGTATGGGTCCCGGCTCCCGTGCGCAATTGCGCACTAGGCCGGGACGACGAGTGGTTAGGAAAGCGCGCTTTTGAGGTCGAAGCTCGCATCCGCCGCCTGCTCCGGCGTGATCGAACCACCCGCGCCGAGCAGCCTGCGGCCGAACATGTGGTCGCCGGCGCGATTGACCGACTCGATGCCGAGCAGTCTGTCGCCGCGATAGCAGAACGCCGAGAACGCGCCCTGCGTGCGGTCGCCGCGCACCACGACGCGGTCGTAGCCGGTGGTGAGGCCGGCCATCTGCAGCTTGTCGGGGCCCTGATCGCTCCAGAACCACGGCAGGCCGTCATAAACCTCGGTCTTGCCGGTCAGGCGCGACGCCACGCAGCGCGCATGGTCGGTCGCGTTCTGCACCGACTCCAGCCGCAGCGATCCGCCGAAGCGCTTGCTGGTGTAGAGCGCGCAATCGCCGATCGCGGAGATATTGGGATCGGCAGTCAGAAGATGCTCGTCGACGATGATACCGGATGCGACCGGCAGGCCGGCCTCCGCGGCAAGCTCGACGTTGGGCAGCACGCCGACGCCGACAACGACGAGATCGGCCGGGATATGCGTGCCGTTGCTCAGGCTGACACCGGTGACCTTCGCACCATCAGCTTCGATCGCCGTGACCTGCACGCCGAGATGGATCCGGATGCCGGCAGCAGCGTGGCGCGACTGCGAGAATTCGGAAATCTCCGCGGTCACCGCGCGCGCCATCACGCGGGAGGCGAGCTCTACCACGTCGACCTCGAGGCCTTTGGCACGCGCGGTCGCCGCGAATTCAAGCCCGATGAAGCCCGCGCCGATCACGACGACGCGCATGCCCGGCGCGATCAAGTCGCGCAGCGCCTGGCTCTCGTCGAGGATGCGCAAGTAGCGGACCCCGTCGAGCTTGGCGTTGGGAATATCGAGCAGCCGGTTCCGCGCGCCGGTCGCGAGCACCAGATGGCCGTAGTCGAGCGAGGTGCCGGAGGCGAGCGCCATTTTCCGCGCATTGCGGTCGACCGCATGGGCACGATCGGTGATCAACTCGATCTTGTTGTCGTGGTAGAATTTGTCGGGCCGGAACATCAGGGTCTCGGGCCCGCCGGTCCCCTTCAGATAGGCCTTCGACAATGGCGGCCGTTGGTACGGCAAATGGCCTTCGTCATTGAGCAGGGTGATGCGCTCGGCGAAGCCAGCCTGGCGCAGCGACGCCGCGAGCTGGAAGCCGGCATGTCCGGCACCGACGATGATGACCGAGCCCGTCATCGGAACAACCCAAATACGCGCGAGCAGGAGCGACCCATGCCGTTTCCTCTTGTCGATGTTAGCTTGCTTGCCCCGTCCCCACAGCGCTCGTGTCTGCGTACCGAAGGCTGACGGCCATTTGGCCTCATGGCTCGCGCCGATGCAAGGGGGTCTCGGGCAAATCTGGGCGCCCGAACGCCGCCTCTGGAAGCCGGGCCGCATTGCCACGGCTCCCGTCAAGGCCTTAAATGTCCGGAACCAACAAGCCCAAGGTCCTCAAAAATGCCCGATCCCGCCTCCCCCAACGATCCCGCTTTGCTCCGCATCGACGGTGCTATCGCGACCATCACGCTGAACCGGCCGGCCGCGTTCAATGCGATCGACCTGACGATCGCCAGGAAGCTCGAGCAGCTCAGCGCCGAGGTTGAAGCCAACAACGACGTCCGCGTGCTGGTCATCGCGGGCGAAGGCCGCGCCTTCTGCGCCGGCGGCGATCTGCAGACCATCGGCGCTGCCGCCGAGGCCAACAAAGTCACCCCCGTGGTCAGCGAGATGCTGCATCACTACCACGCCTTCATCGAGACCGTACGGCGGATGCCAAAGATGGTGCTGTCCAGTGTGCACGGCTCGGCGGCCGGCGCCGGCATGGGCCTCGCCTTCGTGACCGACCTGTGCATCGCTGCGGAGGATGCCCGTTTCACGCCCGCCTATGCCAAGATCGGCGTGTCGCCGGATGGCGGCAGCACGGTCGGCATCGTCGGCACGGTCGGCACCCGCCGCGCGCTGCAGATTTTCCTTGCCGAGGATGGCTTCACCGCGCAGCAGGCCTATGAATGGGGGCTGGTGGTCAAGACCGTCCCCGCGACCGAACTGAAGGCCGCCACTCGGCAGCTCGCCGAACGCCTGGCAAAGAACCCGCCCGCCGCGATCGCGGCGACCAAATCGCTGGTCTATCAGGCGGCCACCACGCCGACCAAGCAGCAGCTCGATGCCGAGGAGCACAAGATCATCACGACGATGCACACCGACGATTTCCGTGTCGCGGTCAAGAAGTTCACCAGCAAGTCGAAGTAGCGGCCTGGCGTTTCGCTCCACCGTCATTGCGAGGAGCGATAGCGACGAAGCAATCCACTTCTCCGCCTGCGGAAGGATGGATTGCTTCGCTTCGCTCGCAATGACGTGGATGGCGTACTCCTCTAAATGAGGGTTCTGCCCAGCGTGGCTAGTTCGGACAGATGTATCCCGCACCGCCGGGTGCCTTGAAGCAGCCGACCGATTCCGGGATCACCTGCTTGGGCAGCCACAGCACGACCTTCGGAAAGTAGATCGTGAAGCAGATCGTGACCAGGAACACGACATAGATCGGCAGCGCCGCCCGCAGCGCTTTTCCAAAGCTGATGCCGACGAATTTCGAGGCCATCAGCAGCACCAGCCCGTAGGGCGGCGTGATCAGGCCGAATGCCAGCGTCGCGATCAGCACCACACCCATATGCACGCCGTTGATGTCGCCGGCCTGGGTCAGCGCGTTGACCAGCGGCATGAAGATGATGATGGTCGGCACCGGCTCGATGAAGTCGCCGACCACGGTGAACAGCAGCACCATCAGCAGCATGATGAGGTGCGGATCGTTGCCGGCGATCGAGGTGATCCAGTCGGCGATGTAGATCGCGCCGCGCAGATAGGCGAGCATCCAGCCGAACGCGTTCGCGGCGCCGATTGTGATCAGCGGCAGCGAGAAGATCAGGCCGGCGAGGCAGAAGTCGTACGGGATCTTCTTCAGGTGCCCGCGGTTCAGCGCCGGGATCACCACGATGATGATGTAGGCGACCGCAACCACGCCGGCCTCGGTCGGCGTGAACCAGCCGGTCAGGATGCCGCCGAGCAGGATCACCGGGATCATCAGCGGCAGCGCTGCGTCGCCGGCGGCGAACGCAACCTGGCGCAGCGGCGCGCGCGGCTTGCGCAGGCCCGAGGGGCCGAAGAAGTAGCAATAGACCATCAGCCCGAAGCCGATCATCAGCCCGGGGACCACGCCGGCCATGAACAGGCCGGCGATCGAGACGTTGCCGACTGCGCCATAGACCACCGCCGTGATGCTCGGCGGTACCAGCGCCGCGATGGTCGAGGCCGAGGCGATGATCGCGGCGATGAAGGCCGGCTCATAGCCCTCCCGCCGCATCGGCCCGCCGAGCGCCCGGCTCATGACCGCGACATCGGCGGTGGTCGAGCCCGACATCTCCGAGAAGAACATGCTGAACACGACGACGACCTGCGACAGCCCGCCCCTGATATGCCCGACCAGCGAGACCGACAGATTGGCGATGCGGACCACGACATTCGCCGAGTTCATGAGCTCGCCGACCAGGAGGAAGAACGGGATCGCAAGCAGCGCCTCGGAATCGACGCCGTCGAAGATCTTCTGGATGATCGCCGCCAGCGAGACATCCGACAGCACCGCGCCGACGAACACGCCGGCCATCAGCGAGAATGGCACGGGCACGCCGAGATAGCCGAAGAACAGGAAGCAGAACGACATCAGCACAAGCACGACCGGTGCGCTCACGGCTGCACTCCCGTGGCCGCGCCAGTGCTGACGGCTGGTATCGCAAGATCGTCGTCCGGCGGCTCCGGATGGTCAAAGCCGTTGCGGATGCCGTTGACGAGTTGCTCGATCGTGAACAGGCCGATCAGGATGCCGGACAGCGGGATCACCGCATAGAGCGACGCGATTGGCGTGCCCGACGGCAGGCGGAAGCTGCCGAAGCCGCGCAGGTAGTTTTGGTAGCCGTACCAGACCAGGCAGAAGGCGACACCCAACACGACCAGACGGATGACGATCTCGACGAATGTCCGCGACCGGCCGTGCATCGCCTCCGAGAGCGCGGTGAGATAGAGATGATCGTTGCGCCGTGTCGCGACTGCGGCCCCGACGAAGATCGCGTAGATGAACAGCGTCGAGGTCACCTCCTGCAGCCACAGCCAGGGATGACCGATGGTGCGGGTGACGATGTCGGCCGTCACCGAGAGCGAGAAGCCGAAGCACAGCACGCCGCACAGCATCATCAGGATCAGCTCGAGCCGGTCGAGCGCCGGCCATTTCAGATGCCGCTGCCGTTGCAGCACCAGTCTGTCGGCGATGGCCATGGCTCGAAATTCCTCGTCGTCCTGGCCTAGTGCGCAATTGCGCACGGGGGGGCCGGGACCCATAACCCCCGGCTCGGGTTGCTTGCAGAAAGTCGGCGACTTAATCGCTCAACTGAAAGGCCGCGGCGTATGGGTCCCGGCTTTCGCCGGGACGACGCATGAAGTGGGCTAGTTGATCCCCCGGATCAGGTTCTTGATCTTCTCCGCATGCGGGCCGAGCTCCTTGGCGAGCTTGTCGAGATAGGGATCGGCGATCGCGGTAAAACTCTTCTTGTCCACGTCCTCGACCACCTTGACGCCGAACGATTTCAGCTTGGTCAGCGCATTCCGCTCCAGCTCGAAGGCCTTCTGCGGCTCCTTGGCGCTGACCTCGTTAGCGGCGGCCTGCACCCACTGCTTCTGCTCGGCGGAGAGGCTCTGCCACAGCTTGTCGGAGACGAACAGCAGCGCATTGTTGGCCTCATGCTCGGTGATCGAGAGCACCGGCGCGACCTCGTAGTGCTTGTTGACGAGGTAGACGTTGATGCTGTTCTCGGCGGCGTCGACCACGCCGGTCTGCAGCGAGGTGTAGACGCTGCCGAACGGCATATGCACCGTCTGCGCGCCATAGGCCGGGAACATGGTGTCTTCGGTCGCGGTCGCCTGCACCCGGACCTTGACGCCCTTGAGGTCGCCGACGTTGTGGATTTCCTTCTTGCTGTAGATGTGGCGCACGCCTTGCGAGCCGGTGCCGATCACATGCAGGCCCTGGGCGGTGTCGTCGATCATCGTCTTGATGGCGTCGAACACCTTGGGGTCGGCCAGTGCCTTGATCACATGGGCGTCGTTGCGGAACAGGAAGTGCAGCGACATCACGCCGGCCTGCGGCGAGATCGTCGCGGTGTTGGCGGAGGAGATGATCGCGAACTCGATATCGCCCGACTTCACGAGCTGCAGCAGCTGCGGCTCTTGGCCGAGCTGCGCGCCGGGATATTGGTCGACGATCATCGTCCCCTTGCTCAATTCCTTGAGCTTCTCGGCGAAGAGATCACCGGCGACCGAGTAGCCGGTGTTGCGCGGTTGGTCGTAGGCGAAGCGGAAGTGCTTGACCTCCTGCGCGCCGGCGCGCGCGGGCAGCAGCAGCGCTACTGCGGCCATGGCGATCCCGACGATCTTGGCTGAAGTGCCCATCACGACGTTCCCCCTGTTTTTGATTGACTCGATCATCCCATCAGTCCCGCGGGATTGTCAATAAAACAGAGGCAATCAGCTCGTCGTAGGCGCCAACGAGCGCGGCATCGCAGAAATTATCGACAATTTGGCCAGCGTGCCGAACTTTGCGCGCTACTTCCCCTTGGCGCGCATGAAGTCGAAATCGCAGCCCTCGTCGGCCTGCAGGATGGTCTCGTTGAAGAGATGCGCGTAGCCGCGCCTGGCCCAATCAGGCGTGCCGGCCGGGGCCAGCGCCGCGCGTCGCTTCTGCAGTTCGGCCTCGTCGACCAGCAGATCGATGCTGCGCTTGGCAACATCGAGCCGGATCATGTCGCCATTCCGCACCAGGCCGAGCGGTCCGCCGACGGCGGACTCCGGCGTGATGTGCAGCACGATGGTGCCGAACGCGGTGCCGCTCATCCGCGCATCGGAGATGCGGACCATGTCCTTCACCCCGGCGCGCGCGAGCTTCTTCGGGATCGGCAGGTAACCCGCCTCGGGCATGCCCGGCGCGCCCTTTGGGCCGGCGTTGCGCAGCACCAGCACGTCGTCGGCGGTCACGTCGAGCGCGGGATCGTCGACCCGCAGCGTCATGTCCTCGACCGACTCGAACACCACGGCGCGGCCGGTGTGCTGCAGCAGCCTCTCGCTCGCCGCCGACTGCTTGATCACGGCGCCGCGCGGCGCGAGATTGCCGTGCAGGATCGCCATCGCGCCTTCGGACTTGATCGGGTTCGCCTTGGAGCGGATCGCATCCTGTCCCGGCACGTCCTCCGCATTGGCGACGACATCACGCAAGGTCTGACCGGTGATGGTTTTGGCATCGAGGTCGATGAGGTCGCCGAGCTGCGCCATCAGCTTCGGCACGCCGCCGGCATGATGGAAATGCTCCATGTAGTGCTCGCCCGACGGCTTGAGGTCGACCAGCACGGGCACTTCGCGGCCCAATTTGTCGAACGCCTCGAGGTCGATCTTGTGCGGCGAACGGTTGGCGATTGCGGTCAGATGGATGAGCCCGTTGGTCGAGCCGCCGATCGCCTGCATCACGACCTGCGCATTGCGGAACGACGACGGCGTCAGGATCTCGCTCGGCTTCGGTCCTTTGGTCTTCGCCATCTCCGCGGCGACGCGGCCGCTGGCCTCGGCGGAGCGGAAGCGCTCGGCATGCGGCGCCGGGATCGTCGCGCTCATCGGCAGCGACAGGCCGAGCGCCTCGGTGATGCAGGCCATGGTGGACGCCGTGCCCATCACCATGCAGGTGCCCACGGAAGGCGCAAGGCGCCCGTTCACCGCCTCGATCTCGTTGTCATCGATCTCGCCGGCGCGATACTTGCCCCACAGCCTGCGGCAGTCGGTGCAGGCGCCGAGCACCTCGCCCTTGTGATGGCCGACCACCATCGGGCCGACCGGAATCACGACGGTCGGCAGATCGGCGCTGATCGCGGCCATGATCTGTGCCGGCAGGGTCTTGTCGCAGCCGCCGATCACGATCACCGCATCCATCGGCTGGGCGCGGATCATCTCCTCGGTGTCCATCGCCATCAGATTGCGCAGATACATCGAGGTCGGATGCGCAAAGCTCTCGGCGATCGAGATGGTCGGGAACACGAACGGCATCGCTCCCGACAGCATCACGCCGCGCTTCACGGCCTCGATGATCTGCGGGACGTTGCCGTGGCAGGGATTGTAGTCGCTGTAGGTGTTGGTGATGCCGACGATCGGGCGATTGAGCGCATCGTCCGAATAGCCCATCGCCTTGATGAAGGCCTTGCGCAGGAACAGCGAGAAGCCGGCGTCACCATAGCTGGTCAGTCCCTTGCGAAGTCCGTCGGCCATTTTCTTCTCGTCCCGTTGGTTGTTCGGCCGCACTTAAGGAGCGGCCGGAATTATTGTCAATATGAGATAATCCAGCGCCGGTGGCTGGCTGGTCTGCGGCAAAATCGCCCCCATTATTGACAATGGCCACAGCGTCATGCTGACCTCCGGCATCGACCTGAAGCCGAGAACGCATGAAAGCCGAGCCCTCTTTGCCCGAACTCCAGGCCCCCTCGCGTGAGGAGGAGCAGGCGGAAGTGATCCGCCGGCTGGAGGAGGACATCATCTTCGGCCGCTTTGCGCCCGGCCTGCGGCTGGTCGAGGATACCCTGATGCAGCGCTACGGCGCGAGCCGGCATTTCGTCCGCCAGGCGCTGTTCCAGCTCGAGCGCCAGGGCATCGTGCTGCGCGAGAAGAATGTCGGCGCCACGGTGCGGTTCTATTCGGCCGAGGAAGTGCGGCAGATCTACGAGGTGCGCGAGATGCTGACGCGGCAAGCCGCGCTGATGATCGCGCTGCCCGCGCCGGACAGCCTGATCGACCAGTTGAGCGAGCTGCAACGGCATTACTGCATCAAGGCCGACGCGCAGGACATGCGCGGTATTCACGAGACCAACGATGCGTTCCACCTCGCGCTGTTCTCCGCCTGCAGCAATCCTTACCTGGTCCGCTCGCTCCAGGACTACATGAACCTGACGCTGCCGATGCGCGCCAAGAATCTCGCCGACAGCGAGGGCCTCGCATTGTCGCGCCGCCAGCATGAGTTGATGATCGGGCTCCTGAAGGGCCGCGACAGCTGGGCGCTGGCGCAGCTCTGCGTCGATCACATGCAATACAGCAAGGCGGATTATCTCGTCCGCATCTCCAACGACAAAAAGCCGCAATAGCGCGATACGCGGCCTCCTCGTGAAGGAGACGACGATGCGTTATGTGGCTTTGTTGATCGGATCGTGCGCCGTGCAGCTTGCGCTTGGCGGCATTGCTCAAGCGGCCGATCCGCGTGCAACCGAGCTCACCTATGAGCCCTGGAGCAAGACCTGCCTGACCGAGGCGAGCTGCTTCGTCGCTGCCGCTGCGCGCGGCCAGTGCGCACCGTCCGGCGGCACCATCAGCATCTCACCGCAGAGCTCTACGCGCGCGCTGCTCACCGCCAATGTCGGAACGCGGACCATGCTGGAAGGCACGATCAGCCTGCGGATCGATCAGGACGAACCGATGCAGATCGCCCGGACGCACTGCTACACGCTCGGCTGCGGCGGCACGCTGGAGGCCAATGGCGAGCTGATCGAACGACTGAAGCACGCGCAGACGATCGTGGTCGAAGCCAAGAACCTGACCGGACAGAAGATTAGCCTCACCTTCCCGCTTGCTCACTTCTCCCAGACCTATGACGGGCCCGGAAGTGCGCCCAAGGCATCCGGGAAAAGCGCGAATGAGGCGCAGCGCGAGCACACGGAGGCCGTGAAGCAGCTGCCGCAGTGCGACGACTGATCACTTCTTCCAGTCGATCACCCTCGTTCGGTCGCCGTCGAACTCCATGCTGCAGAACGTGCCGCCCTGGTAATAGTCGCCGACGGGATCCGCCGGCAGTTTGGCCTGCTCGGCCATCGCGTGCTCGCGGAAGTCTTCGCCGCGGCCGGTTGGGCGATAGCCGAGATCGTAGGCGCGGTGATTATCCCACCACGAACGCTCGTTGTAGGACGCGCCGTACAGCACCTCGAAATGAATGTCGGGATGTTCGAGCCCGATGCGGCAGAGCTGCACCAGATCTTCCGGCTTGAGCCAGATCGACAGCCTGCGGTGATCGAGCGGCGCCTCGCCGAAATTGCCGATCCGGATACAGGTCACCTTGATGCCGTGCTTGTCGGCATAGAGCGCACCTAAGCCTTCGCCGAACACCTTGCTCACCCCATAACGGCTGTCCGGCCGCGCGGTGACGTCGGTACCGATGCGGTGATGGCGCGGGTAGAAGCCGACGGCGTGATTGGATGAAGCGAAGATCACGCGCTTGACACCCTGCTTGCGCGCCGCCTCGAACAGATTGTAGCCGCCGACAATGTTGGCCTGCAGGATCGCGTCCCAGGAACCTTCGACCGAATAGCCGCCGAAATGCAGGATGCCGTCGACGCCCTCGCAGATCGCCTCGACCTCTGCGAGGTCGGCGAGATCGGCCGCCTTGAACTTTTCGTTGCTGCCGAGATCGGAGGGCTGCTTGATATCGCTCAGCAAGAGGTCCGGATAGATCGGCGGCAGCAGCTTGCGCAGGCTCGTTCCGATTCCCCCCGATGCGCCGGTCATCAATATGCGTGGCATGCCGTCCCTCGTCCTTCCCGTTTGCTCAATGCAATCCTTGGACCGAATTGCGATCGCAGGCCGACAATGATAGCAAACCATGCGCTCAAGGAAACACCATCGAAACACAACAACGAGAACAGCAAATGTCCGATGTTCATTCCGCCGGCTGGCATCCCGCGACCTGCTATCCCGATCCCGCGATCCACGCGCTCGACCCGCGCTTCGAGAAATATTGGCTGAAACTCTCCGCCGTTGAACGCATCGCCACCGGCCTGCGCTGGGCCGAAGGTCCGGTGTGGTTCGGTGATGGCCGCTATCTGTTGTGCAGCGACATCCCGAACCAGCGCATCCTCAAATGGGAGGAAGAGACCGGCGCGGTCAGCATCTTCCGCAAGCCGTCGAACTTCGCCAACGGCAACACCCGCGATCGCCAGGGCCGGCTCATCACCTGCGAGCACGGCGGCCGCCGCGTGGTGCGCACCGAGTATGACGGATCGATTACGATGCTGATCGACTCCTTTGGCGACAAGCGGCTCAACTCGCCGAACGACGTCGTGGTGAAGTCCGACGGTTCGATCTGGTTCACCGATCCGATCTTCGGCCTGCTCGGCAACTACGAAGGCTACAAGGCCGATCCCGAGATCGAGCCCAATGTCTACCGGCTCGATCCCGAAACCGGCAAGGCCACCATCGTCGCCGAGGGCGTGCTCGGCCCGAACGGGCTGTGCTTCTCGCCGGACGAGAAGATCCTCTACGTCGTGGAATCCCGCGGCGAGCCGAACCGCAAAATCCTGGCCTATGACGTCTCCGCCGACGGCAAGACGATCTCCAACAAGCGCGTCTTCATCGATGCCGGTCCGGGCACGCCCGACGGCCTGCGCTGCGACATTGACGGCAATCTGTGGTGCGGCTGGGGCATGGGCGATCCCGAGCTCGACGGCGTCGTGGTGTTCGCGCCCGACGGCGTCATGATCGGCCGCATCGCGCTGCCGGAGCGCTGCGCCAATCTCTGCTTCGGCGGCGTCAAGCGCAACCGCCTGTTCATGGCGGCGAGCCAGTCGATCTATGCGCTCTACGTCAACACCCAAGGCGCGCTCGGCGGGTAGCTCTCCGCGTCGTCCCGGCCTAGTGCGCAATTGCGCACGGGGGCCGGGACCCATAGCTACCGGCGGATATTGGTTTAGCGGACTGGAGCCGCAATCTTCGCAAAACGAAGGCCTGTGGTTATCGGTCCCGGCTTTCGCCGGGACGACGGCTAAAATTACGACTTCCAAAACGTCTGACGCCGGAGCGGTGATCCGCCCCGGCGCCAGAATGTCGTCTCTCGTGCGTTCGGCTTACGCGGCGTTGTAGCCGGCGACCGCCTTGGCCTCGAGATATTCTTCCAGACCGTAACGGCCCCACTCGCGGCCATTGCCGGACTGCTTGTAGCCACCGAACGGGGCGCTGCGCTCGTTCGGCACGCCCTGCAGGTTGACGTTGCCGGCGCGGATCTGGCGGCCGACGCGGCGCGCGCTCTCCACGGTGTCGGCCGAGACGTAACCGGCCAGACCATACGGCGTGTCGTTGGCGATCCTGACGGCGTCGGCTTCGTCCTTGGCGCCGAGGATGGTCAGCACCGGCCCGAAGATTTCCTCGCGGGCGATCGTCATGTCGTTGGTGACGTCGGCGAAGATGGTCGGACGGACATAGAAGCCCTTGTTGACGCCCTCGGGCAGGCCCGGACCACCGGCGACGAGCGTCGCGCCCTCGTCGATGCCCTTCTGGATCAGCGCCTGGATCTTGTCCCACTGGCCGCGGTTGACGACCGGGCCGATCGTGGTGCCGTCGGCACGCGGATCGCCGGCCTTGGTCTTGTCGGCGACGCCCTTCGCGATCGCGGCCACTTCCTTCATCTTGGAGAGCGGCACGATCATGCGCGACGGCGCGTTGCAGGACTGGCCCGAGTTGTTGAACATGTGCATCACGCCGCCGGTCACCGCCTTGGCGAGGTCGGCACCCTCGAGGATCACGTTCGGCGACTTGCCGCCGAGCTCCTGGCTGACGCGCTTGACGGTCGGCGCCGCGCGCTTGGCGACGTCGACGCCGGCGCGGGTCGAGCCGGTGAACGAGATCATGTCGATGTCCGGGTGCTCGCTCATCGCGGCACCCACCTCTGGGCCGAGGCCGTTAAGCAGGTTGAACACGCCCTTCGGCACGCCGGCTTCATGGAGGATTTCCGCGAAGATCAGCGCCGAGGTCGGGGTGAACTCCGACGGCTTCAGGATCATGGTGCAGCCGGCGGCGAGCGCGGGCGCGACCTTGCAGGCGATCTGGTTGAGCGGCCAGTTCCAGGGCGTGATCATGCCGACGACGCCGACCGGCTCGCGCACGATCACGGCGGTGCCCATGGTCTCCTCGAACTCGTACTTCTTGAGCACTTCGAGGGTGTTCATGAGGTGGCCGAGGCCGGCGCCGGCCTGCAGCTTCTCCGCCATCGGCAGCGGCGCACCCATCTCGTCGGAGACGGCGGCGCCGATTTCCTTCATACGGCCCTTGTAGACCTCGACGATCCTGGTGAGCAGCGCGATGCGCTCCTCGCGGCTGGTCTTGGAATAAGTCTCGAACGCGCGCTTGGCGGCAGCAACTGCCTTGTCGACATCGGCCTTGGAGCCGAGCGCAACCTCATACATCGCCTCTTCGGTCGCCGGATTGACGACGGGAGTGGACTTGCCTTTGACGACGGGATCGACCCAGGCGCCGTCGATGTAGAATTGCATGCGATTGACCATCGGAAACCTCTTGTAGGGGGCGTATGGAATTGGGAACGGAACGCGTTCGGCAGGCATCCTTGCACGAAAGCAGGGCGAATTGAACCCGCCATATGCGGGGCGCGGCTCGCCAAAGGGATATAGGGTCGAAGCCCGAGGCGTGGCAAGACTCCAAGCGTCGTCCCGGCGAAGGCCGGGACCCATAACCACCACCGTAAGAAGAATGCTGGGGCAACGAGTCGCGTCCACAACTCCCTTTTGCGGTAATGGGTCCCGGCCTTCGCCGGGACGACGCTGTGGCTACACCGCCATCTTGCGATGCCGCACCGGGGCGCCGGCCGACACGCTTTCCGCCGCATCGATGATCGCGTTGGCGTCGATGCCGTAGTGCCGATAGAGGTCGCCGATCGTGCCGGTCTGGCCGAAATGCTCGACGCCGAGCGCCTCGAGGCGGTGGCCACGCACGCTGCCGAGCCAGCCGAGCGTTGCCGGGTGACCGTCGATCACGGTCACGATGCCGCAGTCCCGCCCGAGCGGCGCCAGCATGCGCTCGATATGACTCAAATGCTGCGCGCCGCGGCGATCGCGCCGTAAATTCCGCGCGGCGGACCAACCCGCATAGAGCCGGTCGGCCGAGGTTACCGCCAGTAAACCGACATCGCGGTGGCTTTCGCCGATCAGGCCGACCGCCTCGATCGCCTCCGGCGCGACGGTGCCGGTATAGGCGATGACGATGTCGCAGTTCGGGCCCGGCTTGCGCATCCAGTAGGCGCCGTCGGTGATATCGCGCTGCAGGTCCGGCGTCATGATCCGTTGCGGCTGTTCCAGCGTCCGGGTCGAGAGTCGCAAGTAAACCGAACCACCCTCGGCGCCCTCGCGCTGCATGTGGCCGAAACCCCAGCCCATGATCACGGCAAGTTCATCGACGAAGGCCGGATCGAACGAGGCGAGCCCGTCCTGTCCGATCCCGATCAGCGGCGTCTTGATCGACTGATGCGCGCCGCCTTCCGGCGCCAGCGAGATGCCCGACGGAGTCGCCGCCACCATGAAACGGGCATCCTGGTAGCAGGCATAGTTCAGCGCATCGAGGCCACGCTCGATGAAGGGATCGTAGAGCGTGCCGACCGGCAACAATCGCGCGCCGTTGATCTGGTGCGACAGGCCGAGCGCCGAGAGCATGATGAACAGGTTCATCTCCGCGATGCCGAGCTCGAGGTGCTGCCCCTTGGGCGAATACTCCCAGGTGTAGGCCGACGGGATCTTCTCCTGCCGGAACAGGTCGTGGTTCTCCAGCTTCGCGAACAGGCCGCGGCGGTTGACCCAGGCGCCGAGATTGGTCGACACGGTGACGTCGGGTGATGCGGTGACGATGCGCGATGCAAGTTCGCTGTCGCCGCGCGCCAGTTCATGCAGCACGAGACCAAAGCCCTGCTGGGTCGACATCTGCGCCGAGGCCTTGAAGGCGAGCCGCTCCGGCACCTCGATTTCAGGCGCCGACAGCCGGCGGCGGCCCTCGCGATTGAACGGCGCCTCTGCAAGAAATGCTTCGAGCTTGGCGGGCTCCTGCGACAGTCCCTCGAACTTGTCCCACTCGTGACCAATGCGGATGTTCTGCGCGGCGCGCCACTTCTCCATCTGCGCCACCGTCATCAGGCCGGCGTGGTTGTCCTTGTGGCCCTGCATCGGCAGGCCGACACCCTTGATGGTGTAGGCGATGAAGCAGACCGGCCGATCGTGATCGACAGCCTCGAAGGCCTCGATCATGCTCGCCATGTCATGGCCGCCGAGGTTCGACATCAGCGCCAGCAATTCGTCGTCGCTGCGGCGCTCGATCAGGGCCGACACCTCGCCCTGATCGCCGATATCGTCGCGCAGGTGCTTGCGGAACGCGGCACCGCCCTGGAAGCAGAGCGCCGCGTACATCTGGTTCGGGCAATTGTCGATCCAGCGCTTGAGGGCCTCGCCGCCGGGCTCGGCAAACGCCTCGAGCATCAGCTTGCCGTATTTCACGATCACCACGTCCCAGCCGAAATTGCGGAACATGGTCTCGAACTTGGCCCACAGCCCCTCGCGCACCACGGCGTCGAGCGACTGCCTGTTGTAGTCGACCACCCACCAGGTGTTGCGCAGGCCGTGCTTCCAGCCCTCCAGCAGCGCCTCGAAGATGTTGCCCTCGTCCATCTCGGCGTCGCCGACCAGCGCGATCATGCGCCCTTCGCTCCGGTCCCCCATCCAGCCATGCGCCTTGACGTAATCCTGCACCAGCGAGGCGAACAAGGTCTGCGCCACGCCGAGGCCGACCGAGCCGGTGGAGAAGTCGACGTCGTCGACATCCTTGGTGCGCGACGGATAGGACTGCGCGCCCTTGTAGCCACGGAAATTCTCCAGCTTGTCGCGGGTCTGGTGGCCGAACAGATACTGGATCGCGTGGAACACCGGGCTCGCATGCGGCTTCACCGCAACGCGGTCCTGCGGGCGCAGCACCGAGAAATAGAGCGCCGACATGATGTTGGCGAGCGAGGCCGACGAGGCCTGGTGGCCGCCGACCTTCAACCCATCGGTCGAGGGCCGCACATGGTTGGCGTGATGGATCGTCCACGACGATAGCCACAGGACCTTGCGGGCCAGCGCGGACAGCAATTCGAGGCGTTCAGGCGCAATTCCCATGGCAATGCTCCCAGCGATATCGCCGATGTTACTGCCGCGAGCCTCGGCGAAAATCTCAATTCCACGCGACAGCACAGGAAAAATTGGGATAAATTCCCACGATCCTGCCCTCACCTGCGAGTTCATCCCAATGCCTGCCCTCGACGCCATCGACCGCAAGATCCTGAGTCTGCTCCAGACCGACAGCCGCATGACCATGCAGGAACTCGCCGACAAGGTCGGGCTGTCGGTGTCGCCCTGCCACCGCCGGGTCAAGCTGCTGGAAGAGCGCGGCGTGATCTCTCGCTACATCGCAACCGTCGACCAGAAGTCGATCGGGCTGCATGTCTCGGTCTTCATCTCGATCAAGCTGGCGCGGCAGAAGGAGGAAGACCTCAACCGCTTCGCGCGCGCGATCTCGAAATGGGACGAGGTGCTCGAATGCTATCTGATGACCGGCAATCGCGACTATCTCTTGCGCGTCGTCGCCGCCGACCTCTCCTCCTATGAAGCATTCCTGAAGAACAAGCTGACCCGGCTCGACGGCATCGCCTCGATCGAGTCGAGCTTTGCGTTGAGCCAGGTGAAGTATTCGACGGCGCTGCCGGTGTGAGCGCTCGCTGTGTTGGATTCCACTCGCGCCAAACCCTCGCTGTCGTCCCTGCGAAAGCACTAGGGCATGCACACATTTGCTGCGACAGATTGACTCGAACGCTGAATCTGGGATTCCAGAATCGGCAATCG
>NZ_LGHK01000009.1 GCF_001908235.1 Bradyrhizobium sp. NAS96.2 | reverse complement strand
AACTCCGTGTCGTCCCTGCGAACGCAGGGACCCATAACCACCGATGCAGATTGCCGAGCTACGCTGGAGCGACGAGTCCCGTTCACAACAGAAGCCGCAGCGTATGGGTCCCTACGTCCGCAGGGACGACAGCGGAATTGGTGGCCGCTATGTGTCACTCAAGACGTCGCCGAACAGCGGCCAGGACTCGCCGTCGCAAAGACGCGGCAAGGCTGTGCAACAAACTCCGTGTCGTCCCTGCGAACGCAGGGACCCATAGCCACCGGATGCAGATTGCCGAGCTACGCTGGAGCGACGAGTCCCGTTCACAACAGAAGCCGCAGCGTATGGGTCCCTGCTCCCGTGCGCAATTGCGCACTAGGCAGGGACGACAGCGGAATTGGTGGCCGCTATGTGTCACTCAAGACGTCGCCGAACAGCGGCCAGGACTCGCCGTCGCAAAGACGCGGCAAGGATGTGCAGCAAACTCCGTGTCGTCCCTGCGAACGCAGGGACCCATAACCACCGATGCAGATTGCCGAGCTACGCTGGAACGACGAGTCCCGCTCAACAGAAGCCGCAGCGTATGGGTCCCTGCTCCCGTGCGCAATTGCGCACTAGGCCGGGACGACAGCGGGGTTGGTGACGGCTACTTGTCGCTCAGCACGTCCCCGAACAGCGCCCAGGACTTGCCGTCGAACCTTGCCATCTGGATCTGGCGGATCGGCGTCACATTGTCCGGCTCGGTCTGGACCTTGATGCCCGGCAGCAGCATCGGCAATTCGAGCGCCTTCAGATTGCTCGCCTGCTTGATGATGTTGTCGCGGCTGTAGTCGCCGTTGCAGTTCTTCAGCACCGCCGTCATGACCTGCGCGACCGTGTAGCCCTGCACGTTGAATAGATCGCCCGGGCTCGCATTCGGCTGGTACTTCTTCATCCAGGCCGAAAACTCCTGCTGTGCGGGATCGTTGGCCCAGCGCGGATCGGTCGGGTCCTTCAGGTAGAGACCGGTCACGACGCCGATGACGTTCTCGAGGCCCGCGGGTTCAAGCACCGCGGACACCGAGTTGGAGACGGTCGGCAGGATGGTCAGCGGCTTCCAGCCCATGCTCGCCGCCTTGCGCAGCGCTTGCGCGGCGAATTTCGGCGTCGCCTCGGCAAAGAACACGTCCGCGCCGGACTCGCGCATCGTCACCATCTGGGAATCGATGGTCGGATCGGTCGTGAGGTAGGTGGTCTCGGCGACGATCTGGCCGACATGCTCGCCAAGTCCGTCCTTGAAACCCTTGAGATAGTCCTTGCCGGCGTCTTCGTTCGGCGTGATGACCGCGATCTTCGCGTCCGGCTTGGTCTTCAGGATGTACTTCGCATAGAGCCGGCCCTCGAGCTCGTAGGTCGGATTGAAGCCGACCGTCCACGGGAACTGCTTCGGATCGTTCCAGCGCGTCGCGCCTGACGACACGAACAACTGGGGCACGTGCTTGATGTTCAGATATTTCTGCACCGAGATGTTCGGCGCGGTGCCGACCGCGCTGAAGATCGCGAGCACCTCGTCCTGCTCGACCAGCTTGCGGGTCTGCTCAACGGTCTTCGACGGCGAATAGGCGTCGTCGAGACTTTCGAACTCGATCTTGCGGCCGTTGATGCCGCCCTGATCGTTGAGCATCTGGAAGTAGGCGGCTTCGGCGCGCGCGATCGTGCCGTAGGCGGACGCCGGGCCGCTATAGGGCGCGGTGTTTCCTATTCTGATCGCGGAATCGGCAGCAATGGACGGCGAGATCGACGAGGCCGTGAGCGCGGTGACGGCGAGAAGGCCCGCCAGGCGGGAGCGAGTTGACAAGAGCATATCCTTTTCTTGGTTTTCTTGACGCGGCGCACATTATCAATCGCGCTCGCGCAGGCAATCACCAAGAAGACTCGGCGAAATTTCCGCATGCCGGCAATCACGTTCGCGCGGAACATGATGCGCTTCGAGAGGCTCGAATGTTGCCGTGATGTTCACGATGCGAGCCTTCGATGGAAACGAAGGTTCACCAAGCCAGACACGCATTCCGCGCGGCAGTCACCGCG
This sequence comes from Bradyrhizobium sp. NAS96.2, assembly GCF_001908235.1. Taxonomy (GTDB): domain Bacteria; phylum Pseudomonadota; class Alphaproteobacteria; order Rhizobiales; family Xanthobacteraceae; genus Bradyrhizobium. The sequence goes on along the minus strand of NZ_LGHK01000009.1, from coordinate 57,577 downwards.
CGCTGCTGGTCTCGATTACGTGATGCTCAGGCGGCGACCGCAGCGGCGCGCGGGCTGACCACGTATTCCTTCAGCACCTTGTCGGTGCCGTCGACTTCGGTCAGCGCGACGTCGTAGGACCACAGATCGGCGAGATGCTGCAGCACCCGCCGCGCGTCGGTCTCGTTGAGCTGCGCACCCTTCACAGTGGTGTGACGCAGCATCAGGCGGCGATCGCCGTCGAGATCGACATCCATGACCTCGATATTGGCGTCGACGAAGCCGACGTCGTATTGCCGCGCCAGTTCGCGCCGCACCCGGCGATAGCCGCGCTCGTCGTGGATCGCATCGACCTTGATCCCCTGGCTTTCGGCGGGGTCGTCGTGCAGATGGAACATGCGGAAGCGCCGGATCAGCGCCGGGCTGAGGAACTGGTTGATGAAGCTCTCGTCGCGGTAGTTGCTCCAGATCTCGCGCAGCACGCCCTCGACGTCGCCCTTGCCGGCAATATCGGGGAACCAGTCGCGGTCCTCGTCCTCAGGGTTCTTCACGATCCGCTCGATGTCCTGCATCATGGCAAAGCCGAGCGCGTAGGGGTTGAAGCCGGAATAGCGGCGGTCGTCGAACTCGGGCTGGAACACCACGTTGGTGTGCGACTGCAGGAATTCGAGGAAATTGCCGTCGGTGATCCGGCCCTGCTGATGCAGCCGGCTCATGATACGGTAATGCACGTAGGTCGCGGTGCCCTCGTTCATCACCTTGGTCTGGCCCTGCGGATAGAAATACTGCGCGATGTGGCGAACGATGCGAATGAGCTCGCGTTGCCAGGGCGCAAGGCGCGGCGCGGTCTTCTCGAGGAAATAGAGGATGTTCTCCTGCGGCAGACCGAGCAGCGCGCGGCGGCGCTCGACGGTGAGCGTAGCCTTGCTCTTGTGCTTGGTGTTGGGCACTGTCCGCCACAAATCGTTGAACACGCTTTCCTCGTGCTGCCGGCGCTCGCCGGCACGCTTCTCCTCGGCGCGCAGGTCGAGGATCTTCTTGCCGGGATAGCGGTCGACGCCATGCGACATCAGGGCATGCGCGGCATCGATGGTCCGCTCCACGGTCTCGCGGCCGTGGCGGTCCTCGCAGGCCGCGATGTAGCCCTTGGCGAATTCGAGATAGTCGAGGATGCCTTCGGCATCGGTCCACTGCTTGAACAGATAGTTGTTCTTGAAGAAGTGATTGTGCCCAAACGCCGCGTGCGCGATCACCAGCGTCTGCATCGTCGCCGTGTTCTCCTCCATCAGATATGAAATGCACGGCGAGGAGTTGATCACGATCTCATAGGCGAGGCCCATCAGGCCCTTGCGGTAGGACGCCTCCTGGAAGGCGAACTGCTTGCCGAACGACCAGTGCTTGTAGAACAGCGGCATGCCGACCGAGGAATAGGCGTCGAGCATCTGCTCTGCGGTGATCACCTCGATCTGGTTGGGATAGACGTCGAGCCCGAGCTCCGTGCGCGCGATCTTCTCGCAGGCGTCGTGAACTCGCTGCAGCGTCTGGAAATCCCAGTCGGCGCCCTCGAACAGCCGTCCCCCGGAAGATCCCATCAAACTATACCCTTTCCTGACTGGTGGTGCGGCGCTTGAACAGGTCCTGGAATACCGGGAAGATCTCGCCGCGCTCGCTCACCTTGCGCATCGACAACGGCGCGCCGTCGTTGCGCAGACGCTCATAGAGCGTCCAGAGCGAGGAGTCCGGCATGTCGAAGGTGTAGTTGGCGGCCTCGCCGACCTCGAGATAGGCGAAGAACTGGCAGACCGGCAGGATCTTGTCGGTCAGCAGAAGTCCGGTCAGCCCGCTATCCGACGTCATGTTGTCGCCGTCCGAAGCCTGGGCCGCGTAGATATTCCAGTCGGCCGGGCGGAAGCGGGCGCGGACGATGTCGTTCATCGCAACCAGTGCGCTCGACACCAGCGTGCCGCCGGATGCCGGTCCATGGAAGAACGTATCCTCGTCCACCTCCTCGGCGCGGTCGGTGTGCCGGATGAACACGATCTCGACATGCTTGTAGCGCCGCTTCAGGAAGACGTAGAGCAGCATGTAGAACCGCTTGGCGAGGTCCTTCATGTGCTCGGACATCGAGCCCGAGACGTCCATCAGGCAGAACATCACGGCCTGCGCCACCGGCTTCGGCACCGTCTCGAAGCGGCGGTAGCGGATGTCGATCGGATCGATGAACGGGATCCGTTTGGCCTTGGCCTTCAGCGCTTCGAGCAGCGCGAGCAGCTCGCGGCGGCGCGTATCGTCGTCGCATTCCGCAAGCTCCGCCTCAAGCGCCTCGATGTCGTCCTTGCGCGGCCTGCGCAGCGCCACCCGGCGCGCCAGCGCCCGGCTCACCGTGCGGCTGATCGAGATATTGGCCGGCGAGCCCGAGGTCGCATAACCGGCGCGCTGGAGGCCCTCGCTCTCGGTTTCCGCGAGCTTGCGCTTGGCGAGATCAGGCAGCTCGAGATCGTCGAGGAAAAGATCGACGAACTCCTCGCGGCTGAGCACGAAGCGGAAGGCGTCCTCGCTGTCGCCCTCACCCGCACCGGAACCCTTGCCGCCGCTCTGGTTCGGCCGCTGCAGCCAGTCGCCCTCGACGAACTTCTTGTTGCCGGGCAGCACCATGTCACGCGTGCCGCCCTCGCGCCGGAAGCGCGGCTCATCCATGCCGTCCAGCGGGATGGTTACTTCGCCGCCCTCCAGGACATCCTTGATGTCCCGGTCCTGCGACGACTTCTTGACGGCTCCCTGAACCAGCGCCTTGGCGCGCCGCAGGAAGCGCTGCCGGTTCTCCAGGCTCTTGCTACCCGGATTCAACCGCCGATCGACGATGTGCATGACCACTTTGCATCTGCCTCGCGCCGGATGCGATCAAAGTCGCATCGCATTCTTGCTTGGACGGAACGGAAAGCCGGTTGTTACCGGCCTTCCGGATCGTGCACTAGCCGGCCTGCTTCACCCGCATGTACCACTCGACGAGCCGACGGACCTGGCGCTCGGTATAACCGCGCTCCACCATCCGCTCGACGAACTCGCCGTGCTTCTTCTCGGTCTCGCCGTCCTTCTTGGAGCCGAACGAGATGACCGGAAGCAGATCCTCGACCTGCGAGAATATCCGCTTCTCGATCACGTCGCGAACCTTTTCGTAGGAGGTCCAGCTCGGGTTCTTGCCGCCATTGTGCGCCCGCGAACGCAGCGAGAACTTGACGACCTCGTTGCGGAAGTCCTTCGGGTTGGCGATGCCCGCCGGCTTCTCGATCTTGGTCAACTCCTGGTTCAGGAGTTCGCGGTTCATCAGCTGGCCGGTGTCGGGATCCTTGAAGTCCTGATCCTCGATCCAGGCGTCGGCGTAGTCGACATAGCGGTCGAACAGGTTCTGGCCGTAGTCGGCATAGGATTCCAGATAGGCCTTCTGGATCTCGTTGCCGATGAACTCGGCGTAGCGCGGCGCGAGATCCGCCTTGATGAATTCGAGGTAGCGCTTCTCGGTCTCGTCAGGCAGCTGCTCGCGGCGGATCGCCTGCTCCAGCACATACATCAGATGCACCGCGTCGGCGCCGACCTCGGTCGTATCGTGGTTGAAGGTCGAGGCCAGCACCTTGAAGGCAAAGCGGGTGGAGACGCCGTCCATGCCTTCGTCGACGCCGGCGGCGTCCTTGTACTCCTGCACGCTGCGCGCCTTCGGATCGGATTCCTTCAGGCTCTCGCCGTCATAGACCCGCATCTTGCCGAACAGCGTCGAGTTCTCGTGCTTGCGCAGGCGCGACATCACCGAGAAGCGCGCCATCGTCTCCAGCGTTGCCGGCGCGCAGGGTGCGGCGGCGAGCTCGGAGCCCTGGATCAGCTTCTCGTAGATCTTCTGTTCTTCGGTCACCCGCAGCACGTAGGGGACCTTGATGACGCAGATGCGGTCGATGAAGGCCTCGTTGTTCTTGTTGGTCTTGAAGCTCTGCCACTCGGCTTCGTTGGAGTGCGCGAGGATGATGCCGGTGAACGGGATCGCGCCGATGTTCTCGGTGCCGATGTAGTTGCCCTCCTGCGTCGCGGTCAGCAGCGGATGCAGCATCTTGATCGGCGCCTTGAACATTTCGACGAACTCGAGCACGCCCTGGTTGGCGCGGTTGAGGCCGCCGGAATAGCTGTAGGCGTCGGGGTCGTTCTGTGCGTAGGTCTCGAGCTTGCGGATATCGACCTTGCCGACCAGCGAGGAGATATCCTGGTTGTTCTCGTCACCGGGCTCGGTCTTGGCAACCGCGATCTGGCGCAGCCGCGACGGCTGGATGCGAGCAACGCGAAATTGCGAAATGTCGCCGCCGAAGGCCTCGAGCCGCTTGTAGGCCCACGGAGACATCAGCCCGCTCAAGCGCCGCCGCGGAATGCCGTACTTCTCCTCGATGATCGGCCCGAGCGTTTCCGGATCGAACAAGCCGAGCGGGCTTTCGAACACGGGCGAGAGCTCATCGCCGGCTTTCAGCACGTAGATGGGGTGGACTTCCATCAGTGACTTGATGCGCTCGGCGAGCGATGACTTGCCGCCGCCGACCGGTCCGAGCAGATAGAGGATCTGCTTGCGCTCTTCGAGGCCCTGTGCGGCGTGACGGAAGAAGCCGACCAGACGCTCGATCGTGTCCTCCATGCCGTAGAAGCCTGCGAAGGCCGGATACGACCGGATCGTACGGTTCAAAAAGATACGGCCAAGGCGTGGGTCCTTGGCCGTGTCGATCATCTGGGGCTCACCGATTGCCGCTAATAACCGCTCGGCCGCATTGGCGTATCGCATCGGATCACTTCGACACGACTCCAGATACTCGGCCATCGACATGTCGGTCTGGCTTCGCGCTTCAAACGACCTTGCGAAGGCGTTGAACAAAGAATCGTTGTACATGATCCCTATCTCCACGATATGTATCGCCGCACGACTGACACGAGTCGTAACCAGAGCGTCCTAGGATCGAATCAGCGTCGGCACGCTGGGTCCATTGGACACTCGACCGACTCACTTCGGCAATGCACGGCGCGTGCAGCCTCTGCCTTATCAACAGGCAGGAAGCTTAATGGTTCATCAATATCCCCTTGTTTTTGGTGGTTGTAACCCCTTCGCCACATCCGTGGTTTACCGGGGCCCAGCCCTCCCAAGTGGACATCCGAGCGGGGCAACTTCCCCGTCCGGCGATGAACGTTGGGCTTCCCTGAAAAGGTGTGGCTGTCCAGCCTTGGCGTCAAGATGTTTACGTCACAGACTCGCATGAACAAACTGTCAGGCGAGGTTGAACGTGCCTCCTTGTCGCCGCGACTAAGGCAACGAGCCCGCGCAGTTCCGCGCGGCACCATTGCCGCGCTGTAAAGATGACACCTTGGAGGCGCAGGCTATTCCCGAGGCCGCCATGAAGCAGACGCTCCTTGTTGTCGCACTTGCCGCCGCAGCCTGCGCCGGCGCGTCGTCAGCCATCCAGGCACAGGGAGAGGTCGACAAGGCCACGGCAGCCGCCTTCGACAACAGGATGTTCGCAGGCCCGCCCGGCGCGAAAGCCTATGCCTGCTTCGTGCGGCGATACGATGCAAATCATCTGGCGCAGCATCCGAAGCAGAAGGTCAGCGCCATGAAGCTTCTGGTCTCAGTCGAAGACGCCCCGGAGGACAAGACCACCAACTACTCATTCCGCCTCGGCGTCACCTACCGCCACCGCTCCGGCAATTTCGACTCCAGCGGCTACTGCAACCACGCGGTCGCGACCGACTCCGGCCACGAAATCCGCTTCGAATGCGGCGTGGATTGCGAGGGCGGCGGTATCAGCGTGGCCTTGTCGAAGGACGACAAATCCGCGATCGCACGCCTCGCCAGCATCAGGATGTGGAATCGCAACAAGCCCGACGATGACGCCAGCGAAGAGCTGCTCGCCGGCGCCGACGACAAGATCTTTCGCCTCGATCGCGCGGCCGCCGGCGAATGCGCCGAACTTGTGACCGACCGCAAGGAACTCGCGGCGCTCCGCCACAAGTGATAGGCTCGGTCAGATCAACAACAATTGCGCGGGGGACGCCATGCACCGACGCAGCATCCTGTGGGGCACCCTCTCGGCGATCGGCGCCGCCTTCGCGGCGTCATCAGCGAACGCCGCCGCCGAGGCGCCGCCCCAGAAACTGAAGGTGGTCTATCACCTCGACGACCTCGACAAGGTCAGTTTCGTGATCGGCAACATCCAGAACCATCTCGACGGCGTCGGCGGCCCCGGCAATGTCACGATCGCGCTGGTGGTGCATGGCCAGGCGCTGAAGGCGTTTCATGCCTCGGCGGCCAATCCCGACCTGTCAATGCATGTCGGGCAGTTCACCAGGGACGGGATCGAGCTTGCCGCCTGCGGCAACACCATGAAATCGCAGAACATCGGCCTGAAGGACCTGCTGCCCGGCTTCGTCGCCGCCGAGCGCGGCGGCGTCGTGCGCCTCGCCGAGCTGCAATCCCGGGGTTACCTCTACCTGCGGCCCTGACCTGCGGCGTGCGCCGCAACGCGTCATAAAAATGTGCTGAGTTCGGGGTCTGCTCGCACCCGCGTCCGAGGGGATCGAACTGTTGTGAATGGCGTTATCCCTTGGGAATGCTGATATTCCGCCCGGGGCCCCCAGCCATGTTGACAATCCCCCTCCGCCCCCGAAAGCTGCCCGGGAACCTAAAAATCGACCCTCGATCGAACGAGAACAGGCACCCATGAACCCCGTCAAAGCACTCGAAAATCACCGCCAGGCCGTCTGGCTGGACTTCCTCGCCCGCGGCTTCGTCGCCAAGGGGGACCTGAAGCGGCTGATCGAGACCGACGGCGTCAAGGGCGTCACCTCCAACCCCTCGATCTTCGAGAAGGCGATCGGCTCTTCGGACGAGTATGACGGGGCGATCGGCCAGGCGCTCAAGAAGGGCGACCGCTCGGTCGCCGACCTGTTCGAGCATCTTGCCGTCGCGGACATCCAGCATGCAGCCGACGTGCTGCGCCCGGTCTACGACCAGAGCCATGGCGGCGACGGCTTCGTCAGCCTCGAAGTGTCGCCCTATCTCGCGATGGACACCAAGGGCACGATCGCGGAGGCCGAGCGGCTCTGGAAGGACGTCCATCGCAAGAACCTGATGGTCAAGGTACCGGCGACGCCGGAGGGCCTGCCGGCAATCGAGTATCTGATCGGCGAAGGCATCAGCATCAACATCACGCTGCTGTTCTCGCAAGAGGTCTACCGCCAGGTCGCCGAGGCCTATCTCAAGGGCCTCGAGAAGTACGTCGCCAAGGGCGGCGATCCCTCCCATGTCGCGAGTGTCGCCAGCTTCTTCGTCAGCCGCATCGACAGTGCCGTCGACAAGCAGCTCGACGAGAAGATCGCGCGCGCCAACGACCCCTCCGAGAAGGAGCGGCTTGCCGCGCTCAAGGGCAAGGTCGCGATCGCCAATGCGAAACTTGCCTACCAGGACTACAAGCGCCTGTTCTCGGGCGCGCGCTGGGACAAGCTCGCCGCCAAGGGCGCCAAGCCGCAGCGGCTGCTGTGGGCGTCGACCGGCACCAAGAACAAGGACTACAGCGACGTGCTCTATGTCGAGGAGCTGATCGGCCCCGACACCGTCAACACCGTGCCGCCGGCAACGCTCGACGCCTTCCGCGACCATGGCAAGGTCCGCGACAGCCTCGAGGAGAATGTCGAGGACGCCCGCCACGTGCTGGACGAGCTGGAGAAGTCCGGCATCTCGCTCGATGCGATCACCGAGGAACTGGTCAAGGACGGCGTCAAGCTGTTCGCCGACGCCGCCGACAAGCTGTACGGCGCGGTCGCCCACAAGCGCGCCACCTCGCTCGGCGGCGGCATCGACCACCAGAAGCTGGCGCTGGGCGCCACGATCGAGAAGCCGGTCGAGAAGAGCACCGAGGAATGGCGCGCCTCGGCCAAGATCCGCAGGCTCTGGCACAAGGACAAGTCGGTCTGGACCGGCGATGACGAGGACAAATGGCTGGGCTGGCTGACCAGCGCCGCCTCCGCCGATGTCGCCGACTACGAGGATTTCGCCGCGCGCGTGAAGGGACAGAGCTTCACCGACGCCGTCGTGCTCGGCATGGGCGGCTCGAGCCTCGGGCCGGAGGTGCTGGCCCAGACCTTCCCGCACAAGTCCGGCTTCCCGCGGCTGCACGTGCTCGACTCCACCGATCCGGCGCAGGTGCGCGCGATGGAGGAGTATGTCGACATCGCCAAGACCCTGTTCATCGTCTCCTCCAAGTCCGGCGGCACCACCGAGCCGAACGTGATGAAGGACTACTTCTTCGACCGGGTGGCCAAGGCGATCGGCAAGGACAAGGCCGGCCACCGCTTCATCGCGGTGACCGATCCGGGCTCCTCGCTGCAGAAGGTCGCGATCAAGCAGGGCTTTGCCCGGATTTTCTACGGGGATCCAGCGATCGGCGGCCGCTATTCCGTGCTGTCGCCGTTCGGCCTGGTGCCGGCGGCTGCCGCGGGCATCGACGTCCGCAGCCTGCTCGGCCATACGCTCGCCATGGTGCGCTCCTGCGGCGCCGACGTGCCGCCGCAGGAAAACCCGGGCGTCCAGCTCGGGCTTGCGATGGGCATCGCCGGGCTCGAAGGCCGCGACAAGGTGACGATCTTCGCCTCGCCCGAGGTGGCCGATTTCGGCGCCTGGGCCGAGCAACTGATCGCGGAGTCAACCGGCAAGGACGGTAAGGGCCTGATCCCCATAGAAGGGGAAACCATCGGCGCCGCCGCGGTCTACGGCAATGACCGCTTCTTCATCGATCTCCGCACCGAAAGCGAGAACGACGCCGCGCATGAGGCCAAGCTCGCGGCGCTCGAGGCCGCCGGCCATCCCGTGGTCCGGATCGTGATGAAGTCGATCGACCATATCGGCCAGGAGTTCTTCCGCTTCGAGATCGCGACCGCGGTCGCGGGCTCGATCCTCGGCATCAACCCGTTCAACCAACCCGACGTCGAGGCTGCCAAGATCAAGACGCGCGAGCTGACGGCGGCGTTCGAGAAGACCGGGTCGCTGCCGGCCGAGCAGCCGGTGGTGTCGGCGGCCGACGTCGAACTCTATACCGATGCGCAGAACGCCGAGGAGCTGCGCCGGGCCGGCGCCAATGGCGACCTCAATTCCTGGATCAAGGCCCATCTCTCGCGCTCCGGCCGCGGCGACTATGTCGCCCTGCTCGCCTATATCGAGCGCGACGGCGACACCATCGACGCCATGCAGGCGATGCGGCTGAAGCTGCGCGACGCCAAGCACCTTGCGACCTGCGCCGAGTTCGGCCCGCGCTTCCTGCACTCGACCGGGCAAGCCTACAAGGGCGGGCCTGACAGCGGCGTGTTCCTGCAGGTCACGACCGACGATGCCCAGGACCTGCCGGTGCCCGGCCAGAAGGCCAGCTTCGGTGTCATCAAGGCAGCCCAGGCGCGCGGCGATTTCGACGTGCTCACCGAGCGCGGCCGGCGGGCGTTGCGCGTGCATCTCAAGGGCGATCTCAGCTCCGGGCTCGCGGCGCTCGATGCCGCGATCTCGGCCGCATTGAACTGACGGAGGCCAGGATGCAACTCGGCATGATCGGCCTCGGGCGGATGGGCGGCAACATCGTCCGCCGCCTGATGAGCAACGGCCACACCACCGTGGTCTACGACAAGGATCCCAAGGCGGTCGCCGCGCTGGTCGCGGACAATGCGACGGGGTCCACCTCGCTGGAGGATTTCGTCCTCAAGCTGGAAGCGCCGCGCACCGCCTGGGTGATGCTGCCGGCCGGCAAGATCACCGAAGCCACCATCGAGGCGCTGTCGAAGCTGATGCAGCCCGGCGACGTCATCATCGACGGCGGCAACACCTTCTGGCAGGATGACGTCCGCCGCGGCAAGGCGCTGCGGGAGCGCGGGCTGCACTATGTCGACGTCGGCACCAGCGGCGGCATCTGGGGCATCGAGCGCGGCTACTGCATGATGATCGGCGGTGACAAGCCGGTCGTCGACCGGCTCGACCCGATCTTCAAGACGCTGGCGCCCGGGATCGGCGACATCCCGCGCACCTCGGGCCGCGAGGGCCGCGACCCGCGCATCGAGCAGGGCTACATCCATGCCGGTCCTGTTGGCGCCGGGCATTTCGTCAAGATGATCCACAACGGCATCGAATACGGCCTGATGCAAGCCTATGCCGAAGGCTTCGACATCCTGAGGAACGCCAATATCGAGGCGCTGCCGGCGGAGCATCGCTTCGATCTCGACATCGCTGACATCGCCGAAGTCTGGCGGCGCGGCAGCGTGATCCCGTCCTGGCTGCTCGACCTCACCGCCTCGGCGCTGGCGCAGAACCACACGCTCGACAACTACTCCGGCTTTGTCGAGGATTCCGGCGAAGGCCGCTGGACCGTCAATGCCGCGGTCGACGAGGCGGTGCCGGCCGAAGTGCTGACGGCGGCGCTCTACACCCGCTTCCGCTCGCGCAAGGATCACACCTTCGCGGAGAAGATCCTCTCGGCGATGCGCGCAGGTTTCGGCGGCCACAAGGAGCCGCCGAAAAAGTCTTAACTTAAAGCGTTTTCGAGCGAAGTGGGCACCGGTTCGCGTCAAGCAAACGCGTCTCGAGCATGATCCGGAAAAGTGGAAACCGGTTTTCCGAAAAGATCATGCTCAAACAAGGAGATCGGATCATGATGCGTTTCCGTGGAAACGCATCATGATCTAGAGATAACCGTGGAAGGTCACGTGCAGAAGAAACCCGATCCTTGCTCCTTCATCATCTTCGGCGCCACCGGTGATCTGACCCACCGCCTGGTCGTCCCGGCGCTCTACAATCTCGCCGCCGGCAACCTGCTGCCGGACAAATTCTGCGTCGTCGGCATTGTCCGCAAGGGCATGTCGAGCGAGCAGCTCAACGACAGCCTGCTGCAGGGGCTGCGCAAGTTCGCCACCCGCCCGGTGGACGAGGCGGTCGCCAAGCGGCTGTTCGAATGCGTCACCTCGATCGAGGCCGATCCGCGCGATCCCGCGTCGTTCGATGCCATGAACGAACGACTCGACAAGCTGGAAAAGGCGCGCGGCACCGGCGGCAACCGGCTGTTCTATCTCGCGACCCCGCCGAGCGCTTTCCTGCCGATCAGCGAGCAGCTCGGACGCACCGGTATGCTGGAGGAGAACGGCGCCTGGCGGCGGCTGATCATCGAAAAGCCGTTCGGCACCGATCTGCCGTCGGCTCGGGCGCTGAATTCGGCGCTGCTGAAGCTGATGGACGAGCATCAGATCTACCGGATCGACCATTACCTCGGCAAGGAAACCGTCCAGAACATCCTGGTGCTGCGCTTCGCCAACGGCATGTTCGAGCCGATCTGGAATCGCAACCACATCGACCACGTCCAGATCACGGTGGACGAGAAGCTCGGCGTCGGCCATCGCGGCAGCTTCTATGACGCAACCGGCGCGCTGCGCGACATGGTGCCGAACCATCTGTTCCAGCTGCTGTCGCTGGTGACGATGGAGCCGCCGGCGCGCTTCGACGCCCATGCGGTGCGCTCGGAGAAGGCCGAGGTGCTGAGCGCGATCCAGACCCAGACCGAGCATGAGGCGCTGTCCAATTCGGTGCGCGGCCAGTATCGCGGCGGCCGGATCGGCGACAACGAGATCGTAGATTATCTGAAGACACCCGACGTCAGGCCCGACAGCTCGACCGAGACCTATGCCGCGCTGAAACTGACCATCGACAATTGGCGCTGGGCCGGCGTGCCGTTCTATTTGCGCACCGGCAAGGCGCTGACCACCAAGCGCACCGAGATCGCGATCAAGTTCAAGCAGGCGCCGTTCGCCATGTTCCGCAATACCGCGGTCGACCGCCTCTCGCAGAACTACCTGGTCATCTCGACCGAACCGACCGAAGGCATCGAGCTGCAGTTCAACACCAAGGTGCCGGGCCCGGCGATCAACATCGACGGCGTCGAGATGAAGTTCCGCTACAAGGACTATTTCAAGGCCGAGCCGTCGACCGGTTACGAGACGCTGATCTACGACTGCATGATCGGCGACAATCTGCTGTTCCAGCGCGCCGACAGCGTCGAGGCCGGATGGCAGGCGGTGCAGCCCTTCCTCGACGCCTGGAAGACCGCCGGCGGCCGCGGCCTGCAACCCTACAAGGCCGGCAGCGAAGGCCCGGAGGCGGCCAACGCGCTGCTGACGCGCGACGGTCGCAGCTGGCGGAAGCTGGGTTGAGATGACCACGAGCAACCAGCGCAAGGTCATCACAGTCGCCGATCCGGCGGCGCTGGCGAAGACGGCCGCCGAGCGGGTGATCGCGGGGATCGACGAGAACCCCGGCCGGATCGCGATCTGCCTCACCGGCGGCTCCAGCCCGAAGGCGCTCTACCAGCTGCTGGCGACGCCGGACTATCGGGCGAGGATTCCGTGGGACCGCATCGACTGGTTCATCGGCGATGAACGCCTGGTGCCGCGCAAGGACAAGCTGCACAATATGGGCATGGCGCGCCAGGCCTTCCTCGACCGCTGCGCGCCGGCCGCCAATGTCCACCCGATCGCAACCGACACCGCCGATCTCAGGGATCCCGACGTCAGCGCGGCGCTGTATGAGAACGAGCTGATGGCGTTCTACGGCGCCGAGCAGCTCGATCCGAAGCGGCCGCTGTTCGACCTGGTGCTGATGGGCATCGGCCCCGACGGCCACACCGCCTCGCTGTTTCCCGGCTATCCCGCGGTCGAGGAAACCCAGCGCTGGGTGGTCGGGGTGCCCAAGGCCAATGTCGAGCCATTCGTGCCGCGCGTCTCCTTGACGCTGCCTGCCCTCGCCTCCTGCCGCGAGATGCTGTTCGAGGTGTCAGGTCAAAACAAGCGTGCGATCTTGACGCGCCTGTTCGCAGGCGAGAACCTGCCGGCAAACCGCGCGCGATCGCTGGGCGAAACCGTCTGGCTGATCGATCAGGCCGCGCTGCCGGAGGATTTTGGTGGATGATATTCTTGGATGATTTTGTTGGGTGACTTCCTTGGGTGACGGGCAAAATCCCTGCGCGCTTGTCGTGATGGGCGTCTCCGGCTCGGGCAAGAGCACCATCGCTGACCGCCTCGCGATCAGGATCGGCTGGCGCTTCGAGGATGGCGACAGCTTTCATCCGCCGAGCAATGTCGCCAAGATGCATTCCGGCCAGCCGCTCACCGACGAGGATCGCTGGCCCTGGCTGCGCGCGATCGCCGCCGAGATCGACCGCACCTGCGGCATCCGCGAACGCGCCGTCATCGCCTGCTCCGCGCTGAAGCGCAGCTATCGCGACATCCTGGTGCATGGCCGCGACGATATCCGCATCGTCTTCCTCGACGGCACCCAGGAGCTGATCGCGACACGGCTTGCCGCGCGCAAAGACCATTTCATGCCGCCGGGGCTGCTCACCAGCCAGTTCAAGACGCTGGAGCCGCCGACGCCGGACGAACGCCCGATCACGGTTGCGATCGACCGTTCCGTCGACACCATCATCGAAGACATCGTCACTCAATTGAAGCTGGACCGCCCATGAACAGTATCGCGCTTGTCGTGTCCGACGTCGACGGCACGTTGCTCACCAAGGACAAGACCCTGACCGACGTCGCCAGGGCTGCGGTGCGCAAGCTGCATGAAGCGGGCATCGGCTTCACCATCGTCTCCAGCCGGCCGACGATCGGGATGGGTTTCCTGGTCGCGCCGCTCGAAATCACGCTACCGATCGGCGCCTTCAACGGCTCTTCGATCGTCGACCCGCAATTGAAGCCGCTCGAACAGCATTTGATCCCCGCGGCGATCGCAAAGCGCAGCATCGACCTGCTTCGCGAGCGCGGCATCGACATCTGGCTGTTCACCAACGACCGCTGGCTGACCCGCAATCCTGACGGCGAGTACAACGCGCACGAAAAGCGCGCGATCAAGCACGATCCGACCATCGTCGGCGATTTCACGCCGTATCTCGACCAGGCCTGCAAGATCGTCGGCGCGAGCTCGGATGCGGCCCTGCTGCAGCGCTGCGAGGCTGACATGCAGCAGATGGTCGGCAATGATGCGACCGCAGTCCGCTCGCAGACCTACTATCTCGACGTCACCCCGCCCGGCCACGACAAGGGCACCTTCGTCGAGGGCATCGCCAAGCGTCTCGGCGTATCGCTGGAGAATGTCGCCACGATCGGCGACATGCAGAACGATCTGCCGATGTTCGCAAGAAGCGGCGTCGCCTTCGCGATGGGCAATGCCAGCGACGACGTGAAGGCGCGCGCCACCCATGTCACCGAAACCAACGAGCACGACGGCTTCGCGCGCGCGATGGACACGGTGCTGCAGCTTCGCTGAAGGGTTCGGACGATCACCCGCTCCGCGCGATCGAGCGCGGTGGCAGCGTGATCGCCATTCCTGTCCGTCACATCGGATCCGCGTCACCCTGATCATGTGATCGCATCACAGTGACCACGCGGCCATGTGTCGCGGCGATGTCTGCCGTCCGACCAACCCCGGCTCCACCGATCCATCGGCAGTCAATTTTGAATGCCCTTCCTTCACGTTCGCGCGCGGCCGCCCGCATCCAGGAATTTTTCAGGAGGCAACCGATCACATCAGTTCGGCGAGTCCGGCCTGGGACACGCCAATATTGACTGGAGTGCAACTCATGGCCGTCACCGCCAACCTCGCCGCTGGAGTCCTCACCGTCCTCGGCGATGCCGCCGACGACACCATCACCACCAGCCGCGACGCGGCCGGGGTCATCGCGGTCAACGGAGGAGCGGTTCCGATCATGGGCGAGCCTGCGACGACGGCCAACACGACCGCCGTCGACATCCTCGGCCAGGATGGCAACGACACCGTCACGCTCGATGCGAGCCAGGGCGCGCTGCCGCCGGTCACATTGAACGGCGGAGCGGGCAGCGATACCGCCGTGATCGAGGGCGAGGACACGAGCGAGACCTTCGTCATCGCAGCCAACGGCAGCCATGTCAGCGTTCTCAGGACCAGCCCCGACCCATTCTCTGTCGACATCAGCGCGACGGAAAACCTGGTTGTCCACGCCGGCGGCGGAAACGACATCATCACCGCCGGCAACGGGCTGAGCGCGTTGATCTCGCTCACGCTCGATGGCGGCGACGGCAACGACACCATCACCGGCGGCGACGGCAACGATCTGCTGATCGGCGGCGCCGGCAGCGACATCGTCACCGGCGGACGCGGCAACGATACCGCCCTGCTCGGCGACGGCGACGATACCTACATCTGGAATCCCGGCGACGGCAGCGACACGGTCGACGGCGGGGCCGGCAACGATACCCTGCAATTCAACGGCGCCAATATCGCCGAAAAGATCGACATCTCGGCCAACGGATCCCGGGTACGGCTCACGCGTGACGTCGCCAACGTCACGATGGACCTCAACAGCATCGAGAACATCAACGTCAAGGCGCTGGGAGGCGCCGACCGGCTCACCGTCAACGACCTCAGCGGCACCGACGTCAGGCACGTGACCATCGACCTGCAGGCCAGCGCAGGCGGTGGCGACGGCGCCGCGGATACGGTGATCGTCGCCGGCTCGGCCGGCGCTGATCACGTCACCGTCACGGAAAGCGGCGGACGCATTGTTGTCGATGGTCTGCATGCCGACGTCACGATCACCGGTCAGGAAGCCGAGAACGACACGCTCGAGATTCACGCAGGGGCCGGCAACGACATCATCGACGGATCGGCTCTCGGGCCCAACCAGATCAAGCTTCTGATTGATGGCGATGGGGGTGACAACACCTACATCTACAAGCCCGGAGCCGGGGCCGAGACCATCACCGACTTCGTTGCCGGAGCAGGCACTCCCGACAAGATCGACGTCCGTGCCTTTGCAGGTGCCGGCGTCCACGGCCTCGCTGACATCCTCGCACTTACGACCCAATCCGGCACCGACACCGTCATCGATTTCGGGGGCGGCAGCACGCTGACACTCGAACACGTCACCAAGGCCAATCTCGCCGCTGACGATTTCATCTTCAAGGTTCCGCTTGTCACCGCGGTCACCACCTCGGGCACCGGGATCGCTGCCGGGTCAGGCGATCTGAATGCCAACAAGGAAGTCGATTTTGCGCTGAAGTTCGATGAGAACGTGACCGTCGCGGGCAACCCGATTTTGCTTCTCAACGATGGCGGAGCCGCTGTCTATGCCGGCGGCAGCGGCACGGACACGCTCGTCTATCGCTATGTTGTCGGTGCGCATGACAACACCCCCGACCTTGCCGTCATCGGAACCGGTGGCGGCACGATCAAGGACCAGGCCGGTAACGACGCCGACCTTGCCGGCGCCGTCGGCAACCCGGCCGGCGTCCTCCAGATCGATACGATCGCGCTGCATCTGACCGACATCACTGCTCTGCCCACAAGCGGCACCCAGACGGCCGGATCGCTGATCCAGTTCACCCTCGACTTCGACGAGGCGGTTCACCTCGCGGGCGGATCGCCGGCCCTGTCGCTGAACGATGGCGGCACCGCAACCTTCGACGCCGCGGCCACCGCACTGCTTGGCGATGCGAGCAAGCTGGTGTTCGACCATGTCGTGTCGGCCGGCAATCCACCGACGTCACCGCTGGCAATCACCGGCTTCAACGCCAACGGTGCTGTTGTGACCGACCTCGCCGGAAACCTTGCCGACCTTGGCCATGTGTCGCACACGTTCGACAATCTGTTCGTCAACGAGAACACGCTGCCGGCGTTCACGCTGAACGGCTTCACCCGGCCCGAACTGCACCTGAACGGATCAGGACAAATCCTGCTCGACGATACGGCCTCTGCATTCGCAGCCAAATATGGCCTGGAATATCTCTATCTCGGCGTGCCGCCGGGAACCCCATACCCGCCGGTTGACCTGCACTGACGAACCAGGATGTGGACTCATAAGCTTCGGCCATGTCCGCTTCGCTCCGATAACGACCACTCTTGTGCAACCGCAGCAAATGACGCGATGGGCCAGAGGCAGACTCACATGCCGAGCGGTTCGCCCGCTACCGGCTGCAATCGTCGTCGCATAACCATGGCTTAGCGCCACGGGGGATATCACCCCTTGGCTGCGAATACGTAGCCGTTGCCATCCTTAGCAAGCGTGCCGACGTTCGGCATCAGCCAGTGAGTACCCGAAATGGTGAGCTTGTCGGCGACCGCGCGATCGAAGATCTTCCTTCGCGTTTCCACTGCCATTTGTGGATCCTGATCGATTGAGAGCTGCCACTCGGGGTTTGTTGCAATGTGGGGCGCAAGATTGACCACGTCGGCGCTGATCAGGAACTGCTCGCCGCCGGAAGCGACCAGATGCGCGACCATTCCCGGGCTATGGCCGGGCACCTCAATTGCGTGCACGCCAGGCAGGAGTTCAGGTTCTCCCTCAAAGGTCCTGACGTTTTTCCAAGTAGCCACAGTAGCCTGAATGCGCCGCGCGAGACCCTTGCGCGTCGGTCCAAGATCGAGCGACTCGACCCCCGGGCGCGTCCACCATTTCAATTCCGCAGCGGGCACCACGATGTCGGCGTCCGGAAAGACCTGTGCATTGCTCTCATTGTTCATAAGTCCATAAATGTGGTCGCCATGAAGATGGGAAATGAGGATCGTCTTGACGGCCTTTGGGTCGAGACCCGCCGCGACCATGCTCTCGAATAGCCGGCCGTTCCCCTCGCCATAAATCGGATGACCGCCCGTACCCGAGTCGATCAGGACCACTTGATCGCGCAGCTTGAGCGCCATGACGATAAACCGCACGGGCGCCTGATTTTCGGGAAAACCGGCACCACGCAACACAGTCTTTACCTGTTCGGCGCTGACATTCCGGACCATACCGTCGCGCAGCGGCGCGTCCCGCATGCCATCAATCAGAGAGAAGATTTCAATGTCGCCGACTTTGTATTTGCGGAAAGGTTGAGTGACGGACTGTTGAGCGTGAGCCGCGCCGACAAACGTGATCGGCTTGTCGAGTCCAAACGCGGCAAAAGCACCGGCTGCGCCAAGTGTCACGTCACGACGCGAGATATCGGACATCGTTCGGGACTCCCCGCTGACTGAATGGATCGAGCATATCAATGGGGATGTACACTGCACAAGGTTGGCTTTGGGTCAAAGCACTGTTGGGATGATCGGCCGTCCGATTCCGGTCTACTCCGATCCATTGACAATTTGGCTCTCCGCCGGGACTTCGCCCTTGGTGCCAAGAATGGACGCTCCCACGGTTCATCTGATATTACCCACTGCCTCAGCAAATACAGCTTCTATGAGATTGAAGCGGCCCGCAGGATAAACCGCGATTGCGCGGAAGCCACTCTCGGTCAGGAGCCGATAATATTCCCTTTCCGTCCGTTCCCGTCCACCTGGACCGCGCAGCATGTTTAAATCGCTCATCGCGCACGACCTGCCCGCGTCATCGGTACCGGGCAATTCCGGCATCGCACGTTCGACCAATAGCAGTCTGCCTTTTTGGGGAAGCGCTTTGCGGCAGTTTCCCAAAATGATGCGGCTGCGCTCGTCATCCCAGTCGTGAATAATGCTTTTCAAGATGATCGCATCGGCCACTGCAGGCACCGCGTGAAAGAAATCGCCTGCAACAAAGTCGACGCGGCCGGAGATTCCGAGGTGCCCGAAGTGCTGGTTGGCGGCGTCGGCGCACCTCGGCAGATCGAACACCGTTCCTCTGATGGTTGGATATGCCCTCGCCACCGCGCTCATGAGTTCCCCGGAGCCGCCTCCGACATCCATCAAGTGGGAGATCGTGCCAAGGTCGTAGGCCTGCAGTAGATCGTGCGTGACCAGCCGTGTCAGGTCTGTCATGGCTTCATTGAATATCCGCACATGCTCTGGCGAGCGCGCCATCAGGTCGAAATTGTCGTCGACGTGCTGAAGTTGGGAAGCCGTCTTGCCCGACATGATCGAATCCAGAAGACCATCCCACCTCCTGGTCAGCATGGAGCCTTCAAAAATGACCCAGTTCTTGAATGATCGTCGCGCAGCACCGTCGAGCCCGGCCCCCAGTTCGGTCAGCAAATAGCGGCCTTCGCTGACGCGAGAGCAGATGCCGATGGTCGAGAGAGCGACGAGCAAGCGGGCCAGTGCGTCCCGGTCCGCGTGGGTTCGACTCGCGAGTTCTTCGACCGTTCGCGGTCCGTCGCGCAGCAATTCGGCAAGGCCCAGCCTGGCAGCGACATAGATCACAGCCGTCACACGGTGCGATTGAACAAGGTCCAACAACTGTTCGCGGGGATTGGTGGTCATGTGCCGCCCTAGTCTTCGATCGGGAATCCTGATGCCCTCACGATCGGTCCCCAGCGTTCGAACTCGGCGCGCTGGATGTGTTTAAGCTCGTCCGATGTCGTTCCTGTCGGCTCGCACCCCATGGCATGAATCTTTGCGCGCATTTCAGGATCGTTCCCGATTGCAACGATCTCCGTTCCCAGGCGCTCAACGAACTGACGCAAGGAATGGGCAGGCGCATAGAATGCGAACCACCCGGCCGCATCGATATCGATCCCGCTCTCCTTCAGAGTTGTGGTCTGAGGCAGGAAGGAAGATCGCGCAGCGGCTGCGGTGGCGATGATGCGTATGTCACCGCCCCCATGATGCTCCAGTAGTTCGGAAAGAAACGCCATATACATCGGGACCCGGCCGGCCAGCACATCCGGGAGGGCAGCAGGAGTACCCCTATAGGGCGTGTGGCGCAGATTTAGGCCTGTGATCCGGCCAAACTCGCCGCAGATAAAATGAGGTGCTGTGCCTGCTCCCGGCGAGCCGTACACGGCCTGTTCGGGATTGGCCTTCAGCCAGTCGATGAGTTCGGGCACCGAATGGATGGGCAGCTTCCGGCTGACCGCCAGAGCCAGATCGACGGTCATTACCTGCGAAAGTGGCACAAAGTCGCGCTTTGCATCATATCCCAGGCTCCTGAAGAGATGCGGCTGAAGCGTGAATTGCGAAGCGGAAGCAAACAGCACTGCCTCCTCTCCTGGTGCGGCATTCTTGACCGCCTGAGCGCCGATGCGCCCGCCAGCGCCAGCAAGGTTCTCCACAATCGCCACCTTGCCGAGCCTGGCGCGAAGTTGCTCGGCAAACAGCCGGGCGATCGTATCTCCCGAGCCACCAGGCGCGAATGGAAACACGATCTTCAGCGGCCGGTCGGCCGCAATAACGGGTAGCGGAAGAGCCAGAGCCGAAAACCCGGCCAGTATGGCGCGACGCGAGTAAAGCTGCATGGCGTTCTCCATGTGCTTGGGACAGCAATGCGATGATCCGGCCCGGCTTTCCATCTCGCCATTCTGAAGCAACAACGCTATAACCCGAAATTGCGTTTTCCTATCGGGCTATAACGTGAGGTGAATACCCATGCAGTGGCACGACCGCATTGGCCGACGCCTACGCCTCAAGGATCTGCATACGCTGCAGACCGTCGCAGAGGTCGGCAGCATGGCCAAGGCGTCTCGCCGTCTCGGGTTGTCACAGCCGGCGATCTCCAAAGCTATCACCGATATGGAGCACGCCGTCGGAGCTGCGCTGCTGGATCGCACTTCGCGCGGAGTTGAACTCACTGAGTGCGGTCGCCTTCTTGTCGATCGCACGCGCGTCGTTTTCGACGAAATAAAGCTGGGCGTTACCGACATTGTGCAAAGGTCAGATCCGGCGCAAGGGCTCGTTGCGATCGGTACAACCGAGCCGGTCACCGCCATCGTTACAGAAATTATCGGACATCTCGTCCGCAGATATCCAGGCATCAGGTATCATATCACGATAGGTGATCGGGATGCGCTGGAGCATGCTCTGCGCCAGAGAATGCTTGATCTGGCCATAACGCGCTGGGCGCCGTTGCCGGTCGCCGATGATTTGTCCGCGGAGGTGCTGTTTAGATCCTCCCTTGCGGTGATGGCGGAGCGACGGCATCCGCTCCTGCGATCGAGGAAGAAGTTAAAGCTCTCAGAACTTATGCAAGAGCAATGGACGCTCTCGCCGCCCGATTCTTTTTTGGGGCGTACCGGCGCCGAGCTATTTCGGCGACATAACCTGCCGCTTCCGCCAACGACCGTCACCACGATTTCAATCTACATGCGGTTGAATCTGTTGGCGAGCAGCCGGTTTATAACCCTATTGCCCATGCAGATACTCAGAATGCGATCAAGTAGCGCATGGCTGCGCGCGTTGAACGTCGATCTTGGCGATACTTCCGCCCCGATAGCCTCAATCACCTTGAAGGGACGACAGGCCGGAGGTGCCGTCAAATTATTCCAAGAGGCCAGCCGGGAGGTCTGTAAGGCACTGGTTGGAGTGAACTGATTGGTCGACCGACTTTCCGCAATGGGTCACTGGCGTCGCGCTCCGCAATCGCGAATTACCCGTCGACTTCCGCTATGCTCCCGCTTGCGACCGAAGTCGTGTGGCGGCGCAACATGTCACGATCGGCCAACAGCGGTTATTCAGGGACGCGCGCTATTCGATAGGCCTGGCCCAATCTCTCGATATCTTCGCGCCGACAGATTGGCGTTTTGCTCTGGATACTGGAAATGCCCGCTTGGCAGCGGATCGCTGCGTCAGGCCAACGCACCACCTTTGCCGACCAGCGGATCGCAGGTCGTATGAGCGATCTTTCCCGCGGAGTTGAAACGGAAGCGCATCCGAAAAGGCTGCCCGCCGTAAGCGCGGTACTCGAGACAAACGCCGCTCGTTTCCGGCACGACTGCCTTGATCTCGAAGGCGCCGGGGCCCTGATCGAGCAGCTTCAGCGTCCAGTACGCGCGCAACGCACACCGTCCTTCGAACCGGCCGCCTTCGCAGCAGTCCACCGTGGCATCGTCATCGTACAGTTCGAGCAGGTCTGGCAGGCGCCCCTGTCTGCAAGCGTCCAGCCAATCGACTACGATCGCTACAGTATCGAAAACCTCTGATGTGTTCGACATCACCGACCTCGTTCTGCCGACGCCCCATCCGCAGGCTAAGGATGGCAGCATGAACTGAGCCTGAACCGCACCGGGGCGGCCGGAACCTGTGGCGCGGCCTTCTCGCGTCGCTCAAGATCAGCCTCCAGCATGCCGGCGAACCGGTTAAGTGGCTTCATTCGCTCGCGCTAACGAAGCCAAAAAATCAGGCTGAGTATTTCGGAGACATCCCCATAAGCCGCAGAGAACGTTTCCATTCCGGTCAGGATTGAGGTCGACGTGGCGAGAGTGTGAGTGCCAAGGGGCGGTGGACGGGAACTCTGGGCGCCTCGCCCGGAAGGAACTTCCATTCTTGGCATCAATTATTCTTGGCATCAATTGATGAATAGTCGGCCAAGAGACTGGAAAACAGATCGTGCGCGTCCGAGGTCCCTACATTCCAAGACGGTCTTCGGAGCCTTCAGACGATAGCAAGGAGTACAGGCGAGTTCGTCAAGCGCAGGCGGAGCGGTTCTACAGGGAAATTCTCGCGGAACTGCTTGACGCCAAGCTTCCGTTCCTGGTTGGGGGCGGGTACGCCGTTAATGTCCACACTGGCGCAAGAATCCCGACGAAGGACCTGGACATCTTCACGACCAGGGCTGAATTGCAACGACTACTCGCTCACCTGAATCGCGGTGGTCGCCGAGTGTCAATCGTCGACGACAAGTGGCTCGGAAAGATCTACTACGGCGAGTACTTCGTGGATGTCATCTTCGGATCGAGCAATGGCATGGTTCCGGTCCAGGAAGGATGGTTTCACCACGCTCGCGAAGCTCAAGTACTGGGGCTTGGCGTACTGGTTATCGATCCCACCGAGCTCATCTGGTCGAAGGCCTTTATCCAAAAGCGATTTCGCCATGATGGCTCGGATATCGCGAACATTATATTGAAGCAGAGCAGCCGAATCGATTGGCAACGCCTCGTGGCCTATTTCGATGCTCATTGGGAAGTGCTGCTCTCTCATCTGCTGATCTTTCGATGGATCTACCCGAGTGAGCGGGATGCCATTCCGTCGTGGCTGCTCGACGAGCTTCTCGAACGACTGAATCGGCAGCGCGAACTTCCGCCAACAGCAGCCAGGATATGCCGCGGTCGAATGTTGTCGCGCTCCGATTACCAGAACGCCGTCGAAGTGTGGGGATTTTTGGAAGCCAAAGGCAAATGCGACAATGACCAGTGATACATCATTCACATTCGCGAGCATGGGCGACCTTCATGTGAAGGATGGCCAGCCGGGCTCGCTTCGCGAAGTATTCCGCCAAATCTCAAAGAGCGCCGCGGCACTGGTTCTTTGCGGCGATCTTACCGATACCGGAACTCCGAGTCAGGCGCGCGTTCTGGCGGAGGAACTGCGTGCGTGCACCGTCCCGGTGATCGGCGTTCTCGGAAACCACGACTACGAGTCGGGGCATGTCGACGAGGTGAAGCAGATTCTTTGCGATGCGGGCCTACGCCTGCTGGACGGGCAGGCGACCGAAGTAAATGGTGTGGCATTTGTGGGAGTAAAGGGCTTCGCGGGCGGGTTCGGACCGCGCATGCTCAGTTCATTCGGAGAACTCGCGATCAAGACGTTCGTTGCTGAAGCAGTGAACGAAGCGATGCGACTCGAAAATGTCATGCGCACCGTGAACAGTCAGCGTGCCGTTGTCGTCCTGCATTACGCGCCGATCGTCGAAACGGTCGAAGGCGAACCGCTGGAGATCTATCCGTTTCTCGGATGCTCGCGCCTTGCCGAGACCATTGACCGCTTCAGAGTGAGCGCGGTGGTGCATGGCCATGCACACCGCGGCAAGTATGAGGGGCGCACCCCGGCCGGAGCGCGCGTGTACAATGTCGCCGTGCACGTGCAGAAGCCTGATCGCTTGCCTTATGCCCTGATTACGGTCTAGCGGTCGGCTTTGCGGAGGTGTTGCACCCAACCATGGGGCCAGTGGCGGGTCTGCGTGTTCAACCCGATGGCTCGTGGGTATGCTGCCACAGACCTCGATCGCAGCCCGGACTCGGCGTCGTGCTCGTATCCTACCGGGTTATCGAAGGAGTGCCTCTGGATTTGCTGCCCCTATTGAACCATGCGACTGACGAACTCATCGCGTCCTATGGATACATCGCGATCTTCACGATCATCCTACTCGAGAGCGCCGGCGTCCCCTTGCCAGGCGAAACCACGCTCGTCGCGGCGTCCATTTACGCTGGCTCGCATCATGGTCTGGATATTCGGTGGATCATCGCGACTGCGGCCGGCGCCGCGATTCTGGGCGACAATATCGGCTATTGGGTGGGCCGCACGATCGGGCGCAAGGCGCTGCTCAAATGGGGCAACTGGATCGGCCTGGACCAGCGCAAGCTCGATCTGGGCGAGTATCTCTTCCTGCGCCATGGCGGCAAGATCGTCTTTCTCGGACGCTTCATAGCGGTGCTCCGCGTGTTTGCCGCGGTGCTCGCCGGCGCCAATCGTTTCCCGCTATGGCGATTCTTGCTCTTCAACGCACTGGGCGCGATCACCTGGGCAGCAGTCTTCGGCGTCGGCGGGTATCTGTTGGGCCACAGCTTCGGTCGCGTAACGGGCCCGCTCGGCTGGCTGACGCTCGCCGCGGCGGGGATCACTATCTTCTACCTGTGGAGCTACTACAAACACCATGAGCAACAACTGCTCCTGGAGGCAGAACGCAATTTGTCCGTATTGCGGCAGCGGTACCGTCGTCCGAGGACCTAGCGTCTTGGCCGCGCTCAGACGTTCCCTCCGGTGGCCGCTGATCTGCGGCACCAGGGGATCGACGCGGAGGCCACGCCGCGGTTTGCGCGGGGCGCGCGCTATTCGATAGCGCCTGCCCAATCTCTCGATATCTTCGCGCCGACAGATTGGCGTTTTGCTCTGGATATTGGAAATGCCCGCTTGCGGGGTCGAGACGAGCGACGCAGGCACTTGCACAATTTCGGAATATTGGAAATGTACCCCTGAGTTGCCCGACGTGTCAAGCTGCCGGGTCGACGCCAGCGGCCGCCGGCTCCTTTGCATGGGGTTGTTTTCGATATTTTGGCCCCGCGCTTCAGCTCGAGCGCTGCACCGCGGGCTTCTCGGCGTCGGCTCTTGCGGCGCTGAGATTGTGCGCGGTGTTGATCAGCGCGATATGGGTCAGCGCCTGCGGAAAGTTGCCGGTCTGCCGGCCGGCGCCGGGGTCGAACTCCTCCGCCAGCAGCCCGAGATCGTTGGCGACCGCCACCACGCGGTCGAACATGGTCTGCGCCTTGTCGACATCTGCTGCCAGCACATGGGCGTCGGCAAGCCACAGGCTGCAGGCCAGGAACGCGCCCTCGATCGGCTGGATTTCACCGGCCGCCTCGCGCGGATCGTGCCGCAGCACGAAGCCGCCGCGCATCATGTGCCGCTCGACCGCCTCGATGGTGCTGCGGATGCGCGGATCGTCCGGCGGCAGGAAGCCGACCGACGGCAGCAGCAGCAGGCTGGCGTCGAGCAGTTTTGAGCCGTAGCTCTCGACGAAGCTGTTGAGATCAGGGTCGAAGCCCCGTCGGCAGACATCGCGATGGATGGCCTCGCGCAGCACCCGCCACTTGACCAGCGGTCCCTTGAAGCCGAACCGCTCGGCGCTCTTGATGGCGCGGTCGAAGGCGACCCAGCACATCACCTTGGAGAACACATAATGCCGGGGCACGCCGCGGCGCTCCCAGATGCCGTGATCCGGCTGGTCCCAGACCTCGGCAAGATGATTGACGACGGTGCATTCCAGCGACCAGTTCTCCTCGTCGAGCTTCAGCCTCGCCATGCGCGACTGGTGGAAGGCGTCGATCAATTCGCCATAGACGTCGAGTTGCAGCTGCGCATGCGCGGCGTTGCCGACGCGGACCGGCTGCGCCCCTTCATAGCCGCACAGCCATCCGGCCTCCCATTCCAAAAGGCGCCGCTGGCCCAGGATGCCGTACATGATCTGCATGTTGGCCGGCGCGCCGGCCGCGGCCCGCAGCAACCAATTGTGCCAGGCCGCCGCCTCCTCGGTGTAGCCTGAATTCATCAAGGCCAGCAGCGTGAAGGTGGCGTCGCGCAGCCAACAGAACCGGTAGTCCCAGTTGCGGGCGCCGCCGAGCTTTTCCGGCAATGACGTGGTCGGTGCCGCGACGATGCCGCCGGTCGGCCTGAAGGTCAGCGCCTTCAGCGTGATCAGCGAGCGCATCACGAGGTCGCGTTGAACGCTGCCGTCATAGGTCGAACGGCGGCACCATTCCGTCCAGTAGTCCTCGGTATCCCTCAGCGCCGCCTCGGGATCGATCGGCTCCGGCACCGGCTGATAGGACGCACCATATGTCAGGACGAACGGCACGGTGTCGCCCTCGCCGATCTCGAAATCGGCGAGCGTGGTCAGATCCTGGCCGCGGGTCTCGACTGGCGTGCGCAGCACGGTCATGTCCTGCCCGCTGATCGCCAGCAGCCCCTCGCCGTCCGGGTTCTTCTTCACCCAGGGGACATCGACCCCGAGGCCGAAGCGGATCACCAGCTCCATGTGCATCTTGACGCGGCCGCTGACGCCGCGAACGAGACGGACCACGTCGGACGCCTTGCCGCGCGGCGGCATGAAGTCGATCAGATCAACCACGCCATCTGCGGTCTCGAACCGAGTCTCCAGGATCAGCGTATCGTCCCGATAGCGGCGCGTGGTCCGCTTGATCTCGCCTTCGGGCGCCAGCAGCCAGCGGCCGTTCCGCGATGTGCCGAGCAGCGCGGCGAAGCAGGCATCGGAATCGAACGCCGGCCAGCACAGCCAGTCGATCGAGCCGTCGCGGCCGACCAGTGCTGCGGTCTCGCAATCGCCGATCAGTCCATAGTCTTCGATCCGAGAAGCCACGCGCCGTGCTCCGCGTTGTCAGGCATGCGAACGCTCGCGGGTTGCGCGCCTGAGCGCGTCGATGTCGATCGCCGAGGCGAGATGCTCGATCGAGACCGGCAGCCGCCGTTTCCAGTTCGGATGCTCGTAGACGGTGCCGGGGATGTTCGGCTGCTCGACGATGCCGAGCAGGTCCTCCATCGACACTGCCATCATCCGCGATCGGGTTCGGGCCAGGAAGTTTGCCACCGAATAGAAATCGTTGTGGTGGATGTCGTGCCGGCGCAGCACGTCGTCGAGCTGGCCGAGCGCGTGCCAGCGCCCTTCGTCGGTCTCGCCGGGATCGATCCCGAGCGCGCGCTTGGTCTTGAGGTCGCTGAACGAGCGCCAGCCGGCATAGGTCGACAGGTCGTGGGTGTTGAAGGTGACCAGCGCATTCGGTAGATAGTAGTCGGCGTTGCGGAAGACGCCCTGGTCGTCGGTCTCGAACATCATCACGAGATAGGACCAGATGCCCCAGCCGTTCATCTGCTCGCGGAATCCCGGAGGCACGGTGCCGAGGTCCTCGCCGATCACGACGCAGCGGCTCGCTGCGCTCTCCTGCGCGGTCGCCGCCAGCAGCGCCTCGAACGGCATCAGCACATAGGCGCCGTTGGCCGGACCGAAGCCGCGCGGCACGAGATAAAGCCGCTTCAGCCCGAATGCGTGATCGAGCCGGATCGCGCCGGCATGGTGCATCGAGGCGCGCAGCATCTGCCTGAACGGCTCGAACGAACGCTGTTCGAGGCCCGCGGCGTTGAAGCCGGCGAGTCCCCAATCCTGGCCCGCGGTGTTGAGCGGGTCCGGCGGCGCGCCGACACCGAGATGGCGCGAGATCGCGGTCTGCTCGTTCCAGGCGTCGAAACCATCCGACTGCACGCCGACGGCGACATCGAGATAGAGACCGACCCGCATGCCGAGCTTGTGCGCGCGTGCCTGGCAGGCGCCGAGCTGACGGTCCGCGGTCCATTGCACGAATTCGACGAACTCGACCGCGGCGGCGGTGTCGCGCGCCCGGTGCAATCTGGCGCAGGCCGCATCGTCGGGCTGCCGCCATTCGTCCGGCCACTCCCACCACGGCGTGTTGAATTTATGCCGCATCACCTCGAAGCAGGCGAACCGCGACAACAACGTGCCCTGCTCCTTGCGATAGGCCTCGAAATCCTGCCAGCGGCCGATGCCGGGATTGGCCTTGAAGGCCGCGAAGGCCGCGCGCAGCGCCGGCCATTTCAGCGCCGCAACGCCGACATAGTCGACCATGTCGTTGCTGCGCAGATGCGCCAGCGCGGCCTGCGTCGCCGCATCGATGCGGAATTCGGGAATCTTCTCGACGTCGATGTAGAGCGCGTTGAGGAACAGCCGGCTGTTCGGCGAATACGGACTGCAATCGCCGGGCCGATCGTCGAACAGCGCATGCAGCGGATTGAGCCCGACGCCGTCGGCGCCGAGCCGATGCGCGAAGTCGAGCAGGCCCTCCAGATCGGAGAAGTCGCCGATGCCCCAGTTGCGCGCGGACCGCACGCCGTAGAGCTGGACCGCAATCACCCAGCAGCGGTCGAACGCGCCGCCGAACGCACCGTCCGGTGCCACCAACAGGGGCAGCTCCTCGCGGCCGGATGCGTCCGCCAGCTGCAACCGGTGCACGCCCTCGGGCAGGCCGGCCGGCCACGTCACGCTCCGCGCATGCGCCTCGCCCTGTGCGAGCACCGCGCTGCCGTTGGTGAGCTTCCATTGCACCGGAAGCTGGGCCGCTTCCGAGAGCTGCGTTTGCCCGCCATGGCCGCCTCTGACGACCACCGGATCGATGACGATCCGCCGCGGCGTGTGGGGCGGCAGCGCGGCGAGGATCGCCGTCAGCGCCTCGGGGGTTGTCACACGACGGTGACCGCTACCATCGATATACTCGGTCTGGATTCCCAGGGTCTGGGCTTTGGCGTAAAGGTCCATTCGGCACGCTGCCTGCTCGCAACGGTATTGGGATCGTTGCTAAATTGTACAGATACGGGAAAGGGATAGTTGATGTTCAACGCTCTACCCTATCCGGCGTTCCCACCGGGAACCATTGCCCGGCGAGCGGCTTTCTATATGGGTCTGGCGCGCCTCCTTCCCGGCGCGGGGACGTCATTTGCCTTTTCAATGGCGGCATCACCGTGAACAAAACCCTCCGGCCTGTCGAGAGTGCCCATGGCACTTTTCATATCACCGATGTCTATCCGTCGGTTGATGGCGGCCGCTTTCCGGTCAAGCGCATCGCGGGCGAACCGGTCGAGGTGTGGGCCGACATCTACCGGGACGGACATGATGTGATATCAGCGGCATTGGTGTGGCGGCGGGAAGGCGACGATGCGTGGCAATCCGCGCCGATGACGCCGCACAGCGACGACCGCTGGGGCGGCGCCTTCGTGCCCGACCGCCACGGCCGCTACAGCTTCGCGATCGAGGCCTGGACCGATGACTTCGCCAGCTGGCGGCATCGCTTCGAGCAGAAGCAGCGCGACGGCGGCGACCACGCGCTGGACGCACTCGAAGGCGCCGGCATGCTGACCCAGGCGCAGGCCGGCGGACCTGCCGCGGCTGCCGTCATCATCAGGCAGTGCGAGATCTTTCTCCAGACCGGCGAGCCGGGCGCGCTGCTGGCGCCCGAATTGCGCGAGGCGATGGCCGGCAGCCAGTTTCGCCGCGACCTGATGCGGTCACCGCTCTATCCCCTGACCGCCGACCGTCCGCGGGCACGCAGCAGCGCCTGGTACCAGATGTTTCCGCGCAGCCAGGGCAGGACATCCGGCGTGCACGCGACCTTCAATGACTGCATCGCGCGGCTTCCCGACATCGCCGCGATGGGCTTTGACGTCGTGCTGCTGGCGCCGATCCACCCGATCGGACGAACGCATCGCAAGGGCCGCAACAACGCCGCCATCGCGCAGGCCGGCGATCCCGGCAGCCCCTACGCGATCGGCGCGGCGGAGGGCGGCCACGACGCCGTGCATCCGCAGCTCGGCACGCTCGACGATTTTCGTGCCTTCGTGGCGGCATGCGAGGGCCACGGCATGGAGGTCGCGCTCGATTTCGCCGTGCAGTGCTCGCCCGATCATCCCTGGCTGACCGAGCATCCAGAGTGGTTCAAGCGGCGCCCGGACGGCTCGATGCGCAGCGCCGAACATCCGCCGCAGCGCTGGGACGATGTCGTCAATCCGGATTTCGGATCCGGGGATGCCGCAGCGCTGTGGCGCGCGCTGCGCGATGTCGTGCTGTTCTGGGTCGAGCAGGGCGTCAAGATCTTCCGGGTCGACAACCCGCACACCGAGCCGCTGGCGTTCTGGGAATGGCTGATCCGCGAGGTGCAGGATCTCGATGCCGACGCGCTGTTCCTGTCCGAAGCTTTCGCCCGGCCGAAACTGATGAAGGGCCTCGCCAAGCTCGGCTTCACGCAATCCTATACATACTTCACCTGGCGCACGCAGCGCGCCGAGCTCGAACAGTATCTCGGCGAGTTGACCTCGTATCCCGAGCGTGACTTCTTTCGGCCGAATTTCTTCGTCAACACACCGGACATCCTGCCCTTCCACCTGCAAAGCGGCGAGTCCTGGATGTTCAAGTCGCGTCTCGCGCTCGCCGCGACGCTTTCAAGCAGCTATGGCATCTATAGCGGCTTCGAACTGATCGAGCACGCGCCGGTGCCCGGCCGCGAGGAATATCTCAACTCCGAGAAGTACGAGATCAGGGTGCGCGACTGGGACGAGCAGGGGAATATCAAGCCCTACATCGCAACGCTCAACCGGATCAGGCGCGGCAATCCGGCCCTGCAACAATTCGCCGATTTGCGCTTTATCAATGTCGATGACGGCGGCGTGATCGGCTTCGTCAAGGAGGCGGCCGATCAGGGCAATGTGATCGCGGCCGCGATTGCATTGTCGTCGGAGCCGCGCGAGGTCTGGCTTCCGCTCGGCGACGTCATGGTCGGCCGCGGCGATGCCCGCCGCCCCGTCACGGAACTGGAAGACCTTGTCACCGGCGAGCGCCACGCGCTCGAATGGGGAGGCATCCGCCTGCGTCTCGATCCTGCGCGCGATCCCGCGTTGCTGTTGCGCTGTGTCGCCTGAAGGAGCCGTCATGAACGTATTCTCCTCCGTCAATACCGAGGCGAAGGTCGCGACCGAGACCACGGACCAGCTGTGGTACAAGGACGCGATCATCTACCAGCTGCACGTCAAGGCGTTTGCCGACAGCAACAATGACGGCATCGGCGACTTCGCGGGGCTGACGGAGAAGCTCGGCTATCTGCAGGAGCTCGGCGTCACCGCGCTGTGGCTGCTGCCGTTCTATCCCTCACCCGGCCGCGACGACGGCTACGACATCGGCGATTATGGCGACATCAATCCCGATTTCGGGACGATGAAGGACTTCAAGCGCTTCATCCAGGAAGCCAAGAAGCGTGGCCTGCGCGTCATCACCGAGCTCGTCGTCAACCACACCTCGGACCAGCATGCCTGGTTCAAGCGCGCGCGCCGCAGCCCGCCGAATTCGAGCGCGCGCAGCTGGTACGTCTGGAGCGACACCGACCAGAAATACCTCGATACGAGGATCATCTTCACCGACACGGAAAAGTCGAACTGGACCTGGGATCCTGAGGCCGGCCAGTTCTACTGGCACCGCTTCTTCTCGCACCAGCCGGATCTGAACTTCGACAATCCGCGCGTCGTGCGCGCCATCGTGCAGGTGATGAAGCGCTGGCTCGACACCGGCGTCGACGGCTTCCGGCTCGACGCCATTCCCTATCTGTGCGAGCGCGACGGCACCAACAACGAGAACCTGCCGGAGACGCATGCCATCATCAAGCGGCTGCGCCAGGAGCTCGACGCCTATGCCAAGGGCAAGATCCTTTTGGCCGAGGCCAATCAATGGCCGGAGGACGTGCAGGAATATTTCGGCCATGGCGACGAATGCCACATGGCCTATCACTTCCCGCTGATGCCGCGCATCTACATGGCGATCGCCCAGGAAGATCGCTTTCCGATCACCGACATCCTGCGGCAGACGCCCGACATCCCGTCGGCCTGCCAATGGGCGCTGTTCCTGCGCAATCACGACGAGCTGACCTTGGAAATGGTCACCGACGTCGAGCGCGACTATCTGTGGTCGACCTACGCCAACGACCCGCGCGCCCGCATCAATGTCGGCATCCGCCGCCGCCTTGCGCCGCTGATGGACAATGACCGGCGCAAGATCGAGCTGATGAACTCGCTGCTGCTCTCGTTCCCCGGCACGCCGATCATCTATTACGGCGACGAGATCGGCATGGGCGACAACATCTATCTCGGCGACCGCAACGGGGTGCGGACGCCGATGCAATGGTCGCCGGACCGCAACGGCGGCTTCTCGCGCGCCGACCCGGCGCGGCTCTACGCGCCGATGATCATGGACCCGGTGTACGGCTACGAGGCCGTCAATGTCGAGGCGCAGTCGCGCAGCCTGTCGTCGCTGCTGTCGGCAACCAAGCGGCTGATCGCGGTGCGCAAGTCGACGCTGGCGTTCGGACGCGGCACCATGACCTTCATCCGCCCCGAGAACCGCTCGGTGCTGGCCTATGTCCGGCAATATCAGGG
The DNA here is from genome assembly GCF_001908235.1 of Bradyrhizobium sp. NAS96.2. Taxonomy (GTDB): domain Bacteria; phylum Pseudomonadota; class Alphaproteobacteria; order Rhizobiales; family Xanthobacteraceae; genus Bradyrhizobium. The sequence continues at coordinate 25,152 of NZ_LGHK01000009.1, read as the reverse complement.
CGAGGTCATCCTGTGCGTCGCCAATCTGTCGCGCTCGGCGCAGGCGACCGAGCTCGACCTCTCCGCCTTCAAGGACCGCATTCCGCTCGAAATGCTGGGACGCACGCGCTTCCCCGCGATCGGCGAATTGCCCTACATGATCACGCTGGCGCCGTACGGCTTCTACTGGTTCCAGTTGCAGGAGCGCGACAAGTCCGAGCCGGTGACGCCGCGCGCGGTGCCGGAATTCGAGACCCTGGTGGTGCCGCTGAATTCGACCTGGACGTCGCTGGCGCGGGAGCGCGGCGTGTTCGAGCACGACGTGCTTCCCGGCCATCTCGCCCGGATGCGCTGGTACCCGGAGCATTCCGCCAAGGCGATCCAGCCGGCGCTGGTGTCGGCGATCCCGTTCTGCGACGTCGGCGACAACCGGCCCTGGCTGATCTTCTTCGAAACCACCGAGCGCGGTAACACCAGCCGCTACGTGCTGCCGATGCAGATCGAGTGGGTGCGCTTCGACCGCGAGCGCTACAACCCGCGCGCGTTCGCCGCCGTCCGTCAGGGCGCGCGCGAGGGCACGCTGCTCGATGTCGCCACCGACCAGATCTTCACCGGCCTGTTCCTGCGCAACTTGCGGGAAAACCTCACGGTCAACGAGGGCGAGCAGGGCCTGAAGCTCGAATTCCGGCCGACCAGCCGCTTTTCCGACCGCCCGGTGCGGCAGCCCGAGCGCATCCGCGTCTTCGAGAACGATCAGCCGCATTCGACCGCGCTGGTCGACAACGAGTATGTCACCAAGATCTACCGGAAGCTCGAGGTCGGCATCAATCCTGAGATCGAGATGGGCCGCTTCCTCACCGAAGTGGTCAATTTCCCCAACACGCCCGCGTTGCTCGGCACCTCGGAACTGGTGGACGGCGACAATCGTAGCGCGATCGCGGTGCTGCACGCCATGGTGGTCAACCAGGGTGACCTCTGGAATGTCGGCGCCTTGCACCTCGACCGCCTCGTGGAGCGACAGCGCCTGCTTGCGGCGAGCGAAAACCCGGAGGAGAACGGCGATCACGCCACCTATCTGCGCCACTTGTCACATGGCGGAAAGCGTCTCGCCGAGCTGCACATCGCGCTCGCCAGCAACCGCGACCTGCCGGACTTCGCGCCGGAGCCGACCAGGCCCGAGGATCTGCAACGCTGGAACGACGAGATCATGGCGCGCGCCGAGCGCGTGTTCGACACGCTGAAGCAACGGCGCGGCTCCCTGAAGGAGGCCGACCGGCTGCTGGCGGATCAGTTGCAGGCCCAGCACGACATGCTGCCGGAGCGGCTAAAGGCGCTGCTGCCGCGCGAGAGCGACGGGCTTAACATCCGCCATCATGGCGACCTGCATCTCGGCCAGCTGCTGGTGGTCAAGGACGACGTCTTCATCATCGATTTCGACGGTGGGCCGGGCCGCACCATCGCCGAGCGGCGCCGCAAGGCGCCGGCGGCACGCGACGTCGCCGGCCTGATCCGCTCGATCGACTATGCGGCCACGGCGGCGCTGGAACGCGCGCTCAAGGTTTCACCCGACGAGAGCGGCAGGTTGAGCCTCGCTTTGGCCGAATGGCGCGACCAGGCCACGGACGCCCTCCTGGCCGCCTATCGCGAGACCATGGCCGGCCAGCGCCTGTGGCCCGCACGCGCCAAGGACGCCGACCGCCTGCTCAGCTTTTTCCTGCTTGAGAAAGCCTTCTACGAGATCGAGTATGAGCTGGCCAACCGGCCGGATTGGCTGCGGGTGCCGCTGACCGGCCTGTTAAGGATTTTGGCACAACAGCCGCATGAGGTTGCATGAGCAAACTGCCCGCCGAGGCCTATGCCATCATCGAGGGCCGCCACTCCGATCCGTTCCACTATCTCGGGCTCCACGCCGAGGGGGATCGCAACGTGGTGCGCGCCTTCCTGCCCGATGCCGCCAATGTCGAGGCGATCGGCGAGCATGGCGAGACGGCACCGCTGGCGCGGATCCATGACGCCGGCCTGTTCGCGGGCCCCTTGCCGAACGGCTCGACGCGCTACCAGCTCCGCGCCCGGTTCGGCGACAAGGTCGTCGAACTGGAGGACGCCTACCGCTTTCCGCCGATCCTGAGCGATTTCGATCTCTATCTGCTCGGCGAAGGCACGCATCAGCGGGTCTACGACACGCTGGGTGCGCATCCGATGACGCTCGACGGCGTCGACGGCATCGGCTTCGTGGTGCTGGCGCCGAATGCGCGGCGGGTCAGCGTGGTCGGCGACTTCAATTTCTGGGACGGCCGGCGGCATCCGATGCGGGTGCGCGGCCCGGGCTATTGGGAGCTGTTCATCCCGCGGGCGCGCGTCGGCGACCACTACAAGTTCGAGATCATCGGGCGCAACGGCCAGCATCTGCCGCTGAAGTCCGATCCATTGGCGTTCGCCGCCGAGGTGCGCCCGAAGACCGCCTCGATCGTGATCGACGAGCGCAAGATCCCGCACCCGCGCCCGGCGCCCGATCGCGTCAACGCGCTGAGCTCGCCGATGTCGATCTACGAGGTCCATCTCGGCTCGTGGCGGCGCAAGGGCCGCAATGAGTGGCTGACCTATCGCGAAATGGCGGAGCAGCTGCCGGCCTATGCCAGCGACATGGGCTTCACCCATGTCGAATTCCTGCCCATATCAGAGCATCCGTTCGACGGCTCCTGGGGCTACCAGCCGACCGGCATGTTCGCCCCGACCAGCCGGTTCGGATCGCCCGACGATTTCGCGGCGCTGATCGACGCCTGCCACGGCGCAGGGCTCGCCGTGCTGCTCGACTGGGTGCCTGGACATTTCCCCGACGATCCGCACGGCCTCGGCAATTTCGACGGCACCGCGCTCTACGAGCACGCCAATCCGCTGCAGGGCCGTCACCTCGATTGGGGCACGCTGATCTACAATTACGGGCGCACCGAGGTCACCAACTTCCTGGTGTCGAACGCGCTGTTCTGGCTCGATCGCTACGGCATCGACGGGCTGCGCGTCGATGCCGTCGCCTCGATGCTCTATCTCGACTACAGCCGCCCCGCCGGCGGCTGGATCCCGAACAAATATGGCGGCCGCGAAAACATCGAGGCGATCGACTTCCTGCGCCGCTTCAACACCGAGCTGTTCGCGCATTTCCCGCAGGCAACGACCGCCGCGGAGGAATCCACCGCGTGGCCACAGGTGTCGCGTCCGGTCGAATATGGCGGGCTCGGCTTCGGCTACAAGTGGAACATGGGCTGGATGCACGACACGCTGAAATACATCGGCAAGGATCCCATCCACCGCAAATTCCATCACGGCGACATCCTGTTCGGCCTGCACTACGCCTTCTCGGAGAACTTCATCCTGCCGCTGTCCCACGACGAGGTCGTGCACGGCAAGCGCTCGATCCTCGGCCGCATGCCCGGTGACGACTGGCAGCGCTTTGCGAATTTGCGCGCCTATTACAGCTTCATGTTCGGCCACCCCGGCAAGAAGCTGATGTTCATGGGCTGCGAGTTCGGCCAGGAGCGCGAGTGGAATCACGACTACTCGATCGATTGGCATCTGCTAAAACAGCCGAGGCATAGCGGCATCCAGAACCTGGTCCGCGACCTCAATCGTCTCTATCGCGTGCTGCCGGCACTGCATGAGCTCGATTGCGACCAGGCCGGCTTCGAATGGGTCGTCACCGACGACGCCAACAACAACGTGTTCGCCTGGATCCGCAAGGGCAATGATGCCCGCGCACGCTGCCTCGTGGTCGCGAACTTCTCGCCCAACGTCTATCGCAACTATCGCGTCCGCGTGCCGTTCGCAGGCAAGTGGCACGAGGTGTTCAACTCGGATTCCGCGCATTACGGCGGCACCAATGTCGGCAATATCGGTGAAGTGTGCGCCTCGGAAGGCGCCACGCCGGAGCTGAGCCTGACGATCCCACCGCTGGCTGCGATCTTCCTCGTACCGGAAAGCTGATTCATGCGACTGACCGGGGGAACCTCCGCACGGCTCGGTGCAAGCTGGGACGGCAGAGGCACCAATTTTGCGTTGTTCTCGGCCAATGCGGAGAAGGTCGAGCTGTGCCTGTTCGACGGCCAGGGCCGCCGCGAGCTCGAGCGGATCGAGATTCCGGAGCGCACCGAGGACGTCTGGCACTGCTATCTCAACGATGTCTCGCCGGGCCAGCTTTACGGCTATCGCGTCTACGGGCCCTACGCGCCGGAGCGCGGCCACCGCTTCAACGCCAACAAGCTGTTGCTCGATCCCTACGCCAAGCGGCTCGCCGGCCGGCTGGTGTGGAGCGATGCGCATTTCGCCTACCGCACCGGCAGCGCGCGCGAGGACCTCTCCTTTGACCGGCGCGACAATGCCCGCGGCATGCCGAAGGCTGTCGTGGTCGACGAGACCTTCAATTGGGGCCGCCGCGAGATCCGGCCGCAGATTCCTTGGGCAGACACCATCCTCTACGAGGCCCACGTCAAGGGCCTGACGCAGAAGCGCGAGGACGTGCCGCCGAGTTTGCGCGGCACCTATGGCGGCCTGTCGTCGCCGGCGATGATCGACCACCTCAAGCGGCTCGGCGTCACCACCATCGAGCTGTTGCCGATCCACGGCTTGATCGACGACCGCGTGCTGGTCGAGAAGAAGCTGTCGAATTACTGGGGCTACAACACCATCGCCTTCTTCGCGCCGGAGGCGCGCTACGCCCAGGACAATGCGCTGGACTCGTTTCGTACAACAGTCGCACGACTGCACGATGCCGGCATCGAGGTGCTGCTCGACGTCGTCTACAACCACACCGCCGAGGGCAACCATATGGGCCCGACGCTGTGCTTCCGCGGCATCGACAATGCCTCCTATTACTGGCTGGACCGCGAGAACCCGCGCTTCTATGACGACTTCACCGGCTGCGGCAGCTCGGTCAACCTCACCCATCCGCGCGTGCTGCAGATGGTGATGGATTCGCTGCGCTACTGGGTCGAGGTTTGCCATGTCGACGGCTTCCGCTTCGATCTCGCCACGACCTTGGCGCGCGGGTCGAACGGGTTCGATCGCAACCATCCCTTCCTCACCGCGATCCGCCAGGACCCGGTGCTGGCGACCGCCAAGATGGTGGCCGAGCCCTGGGACCTCGGTCTCGGCGGCTACCAGGTCGGCGCCTTTCCGTCGCAATGGTCGGAGTGGAATGATCGCTATCGCAGTGCGATGCGGCGCTACTGGAGTGGCGAAGGCAGCCTGATCGGCGACATCTCGGGCCGCATGACCGCCTCGTCGGATCTGTTTCACCACGACAACCGCGCGACCCGCGCCAGCGTCAATCACATCACCGTGCATGACGGCTTCACGCTCGCCGACCTGTTCAGCTACAACGAGAAGCACAACGAGGCCAATGGCGAGGACAATCGCGACGGCTCCAACGACAATCACAGCAACAATTGCGGCCATGAAGGCCCGACCGATGATCCCACCATCATCGCGCTGCGCCGGCAGCTCAGGAAGAATGCGCTGGCCTGCCTGCTGCTCGCACAGGGCACGCCGCTGATCCTCGCCGGCGACGAGGTCGCCAACACGCAAGGAGGCAATAACAACGCCTATTGCCAGGACAATGAGACCGGCTGGATCGGCTGGGAAAACCTCGGCACCGACGATGACGATATCGATTTCATCGGTCATCTCACCGCGCTGCGCCAGCGGTTCGGCCAGATCCGCTGCCAGAGCTGGCTCGACGGCCGCCGCACCGACGGCAGCTATGGCGTGCTGTGGCTGACGCCCTCTGCGGAGGAAATGAAGGAATCCGACTGGAAATTCCCGGAAAGCCGGTTCCTGGCCTATGTGCTGGGCCCGATGGAACAAGGCCAGGCGCCGATCTTTATCGTGCTCAATGCCGCGCCGCAGGAGATCGTGTTCAGGATGCCGAGGATGGCGGAATACAACAGCTGGCAGCAGGTCTTGAACACGACCAAGGTGGAGCAAACGGGCGAGCTCATCGTATCCGGCGCTGACGCCACGGCACCGCCGCGCTCGGTGCTGGCATTCGCAGGCTCCGCATGAGCGCACAGCATTTCGGACCCGAACTCACCGCTGATGGCGCGCGCTTCCGGCTCTGGGCGCCGGCGGCGAAACGCGTCGACCTCCTGCTCGACAAGCCGCATACGCTGACACGCGATGCGGCCGGCTGGTACGTCGCCGAAATCCCCGGCGCGCGCGCCGGTACACGTTACAAATTCCGCATCGATGACGACGTCGACGTCCCCGACCCCGCCTCCGCCTTCCAGCCGGACGACGTGTTCGGCCCGAGCGAGGTGATCGATCACACCGCCTTCAAGTGGCGCGCGGCGGATTGGCGCGGACGTCCCTGGCATGAGGCCGTGATCCTCGAGGCGCATGTCGGCACCTTCACGCCGGAAGGTACCTACCGCGCCATGATCGACAAGCTCGATCATCTGGTGGCAACCGGCATCACCGCGCTCGAACTGATGCCGCTGGCGGATTTTGCTGGCAGGCGCAACTGGGGCTATGACGGCGTGCTGTGGTACGCGCCCGACAGCGCCTACGGTCGGCCCGAAGACCTCAAGACCCTGATCGACGAGGCGCATCTGCGTGGGCTGATGGTGATGCTCGACGTGGTCTACAACCATTTCGGCCCCGAGGGGAATTATCTCGGCCGCTATGCGCCCTCCTTCTTCAGCGACGCGCATACGCCGTGGGGCAGCGCGATCGATTACCGCGTGCCTGAAGTGCGCGCGTTTGCGATCGGCAGCGTCGTGTCCTGGCTGCGCGATTACCGCTTCGACGGGCTGCGGTTCGACGCGGTCAACACCATCGTCGAAGCCGGCGAGGTTTCCATCCTGCACGACTTCAGCAAGGCCGCAGGCCAACTCGCCACGGAGACCGGCCGGCAGATCAACCTCGTGCTCGAGAATGGCGACAACATCGCAAGCCTGCTCGATGCCGCCGAGGACCCGCCGCACGGCAAATTCCGCGGCCAGTGGAACGACGACTATCACCACGCCTGGCACGTGCTGCTGACCGGAGAAAAGCAGGGCTATTACGGCGACTACCGGGCGCCGAAGCAGGGCCTCGCACGCGCATTGTCGTCCGGCTACATCTACCAGGGCGAAGTCTCGGAGTTCTGGGGCGGCAAGGCCCGCGGCGAGCCGAGCGGCACGCTGCCTCCGATCTGCTTCATCAACTTCCTGCAAAATCACGACCAGATCGGCAACCGGCCGCTCGGCGACCGGCTCGAGAGCATCGCAAAGCCGGAGGCGATCGAGGCCGCGCTGGCGGTGACGTTGATCGCGCCGACCACGCCGATGCTGTTCATGGGCGAGGAATGGGGCGCGACGACACCGTTCCCGTTCTTCTGCGATTTCAACGGCGACCTCGCCAACGCGGTCCGCGCCGGGCGGCGCAAGGAGTTCGCCTGGGCCTACGCCAAATATGGCGACGACATTCCCGACCCGCTTGCCGGGGAGACGGTACGATCGGCCGTGCTCGACTGGGCGGCGCTCGGCCACGATCCCGCCCGCGCGCGGCTTAAGCTGGTGCGCGACCTGCTCGCCGTGCGGCGGCGCGAGATCACGCCGCGGCTCACCGGGGCGCGCTTCGGCGGTGCCCGTGTCACGGGCGATCTCCTGACCGCGCATTGGCAGATGGGGGACGGCCGCACGCTGTGGCTGACGGCCAATTTGTCGGATCGGGATATCCGCGGCACGACGGAACCGAAGGGAACTGCAATCTGGGGCGGAGCGTTGTCGAGCGACCTCCCCGGCTGGGCGGTGCGCTGGCACATCGGATAGCACAATGCCTCCGGCGATCCCGATCGCGACTTACCGACTGCAACTCACCGCCGATTTCGACTTCGATGCCGCCGCCAATGTGGCGCCCTATCTGAAGGCGCTCGGCATCAGCCATGTCTACGCCTCGCCCTTCATGAAGGCGCGCAAGGGCTCGACCCATGGCTATGACGTGGTCGACCACGCCAAGTTCAATCCAGAGCTCGGCGGCGAAGATGGCTTTGCACGGTTCAGCGACGCACTGAAGCGCAACGACCTCGGCCTGATCCTGGATTTCGTGCCGAACCATGTCGGCGTGCATTTCGCCGATAATCCGTGGTGGCTCGACGTGCTGGAATGGGGACCGGTGTCGCCGCATGCGGTCTCCTTCGACATCGACTGGGACCAGCTGCCCTATCGCGCGCGCGGCGGCGTGCTGCTGCCGATCCTCGGCTCGTCCTATGGCCAGGCGCTGGAGCGCGGCGAGATCGAGTTGCGCTTCGACGCAAACGAAGGCAGCTTCTCGGCGTGGTATTTCGAGCACCGCCTGCCGATCGCGCCGGAGCGTTATGGCGAGGTGCTGCGGACCATCGTCCGCGAGGCCGGTGCGGAAGAGAGTGCGGCGGGACGCGCTCTGCTTGAGCTCGCCGCCAGGTATCGCGGGCTGCGTCACCCGAACCGCAAGGAAGCGCCAGCCCTGAAGGCCGCGATCAAGCCGATCGAGGCCAGTGCCGAGACCATCGCGCGCGGGCTCGATGCCTATCGCGCGGGCGAGGATCGCCCCACCCAGACATTGGCGCTGCATCATCTCCTGGAACGCCAGCACTACAGGCTCGGCCACTGGCGGCTTGCCTCCAGCGACATCAACTATCGGCGCTTCTTCGACGTCAACACGCTCGCCGGCCTCAGGGTCGAGGACGCCTCAACCTTCGAGGCGAGCCACAGCCTCGTGAAGCGGCTGATTGCGGAAGACCGGCTGCAAGGCCTGCGGCTCGATCACATCGACGGCCTGCGCGATCCCGCCCAGTATTTCCAGCGGCTGCGCCGCCTGATCCGATCAGTGCAGGGCGCCAAGGCCAGGCCGTTCTACATGGTGATCGAGAAGATCCTCGGCGAGGACGAGAAGCTGACGAAATTTGCCGGCGTGCACGGCACCACCGGCTATGAATGGATGAACACGATCAGCCAGGTGCTGGTCGATGGCAGCGGCCTCGATCCGCTGAGCGAGATCTGGCGCCAGATCAGCAACCAGTCGCCGAACCTGACACCGGTGCTGCGTGCGGCCAAGCGCCGCGTGCTGGAGACCCTGCTGACCAGCGAATTCACCGTGCTGGCGCGGCTCGTCGCGCGCATTGCCAGCGGGCACTATTCGAGCCGCGACTTCTCCGCCGACAGCCTGCGGCAGGCGCTCGAGCTCTATGTGCTGCACTTCCCGGTCTACCGCACCTATCTCACTGCCTCCGGTCCGACCACGCACGACCGCGCGCTGATCAGCGAAACCATCGAGCGCGCCCGCGCCGACTGGTTCGCCGCCGACGAAGGCATTTTCGACTTCCTGCGCGATGCCTTGACCATGGACCTGTTGAAGCCCGGCCGGCCGCCGCACAGTACGCCGCGGGTGCGGCGCTTCGCATTGAAGGTGCAGCAATTCACCGGACCGATGATGGCGAAGTCGCTGGAGGACACCACGTTCTACCGCTACCACCGCCTGCTGGCGCTCAACGAGGTCGGCGGCGATCCAGCGGCGAGCGCGATCGCGCCTGCGACCTTCCACAGTATGATGCAGGTTCGTGGCCGCGAATGGCCGCACGGCATGACATCGACCGCGACCCACGACACCAAGCGAGGCGAGGATGCCCGCGCCCGGATCATGGCGCTGGCGGAGATCCCCGGCGAATGGACCAGCGCGGTGGCGCGCTGGAAGGTGCTGAACGCGCCGCATCTGGTGCTGAATGGCGAGATGCGCGCGCCGTCGGCGACGTTCGAATACATGCTCTATCAGGCCCTGCTCGGCGCCTGGGACCCGGACGATCCATCGCTGCTCGCGCGAATCCAGGCCTATGCGCTGAAGGCGGCGCGCGAAGGCAAGCAGGAAACCAGCTGGCTCAATCCGCACGAGCCTTATGAGGCCGGCGTGAAGACCTTCATCGACCGGATCCTCGATCGCAAGACCTCGCCCGAATTCCTCGACGCGCTGGACACGCTGGCGCGGCGTACCGCGCTGATCGGCGCGCTGAACTCGCTCAGCCAGATCACGTTGAAGGCGACGATGCCGGGCGTGCCGGATTTCTACCAGGGCACCGAAAGCTGGGATCTTTCGCTTGTCGACCCCGACAACCGCCGCCCGGTCGACTTTGCCGAACGTGCGGAGCTGCTCGCCGCGCTGGAAGCGCCGGATTGGGATGCGTTGACAGAGAGCTGGCGCGACGGCCGCCTGAAATTCGCATGGACGCGGCATCTGCTGCGATTGCGCAACGAACTCCCCGAAGTCTTCACCAGCGGCGACTACGAACCGCTCACCGTCAGCGGCCCGCATCGCGATCATGTCGTCGCCTTCGCAAGGCGCCATGGCCGCGAGGCGGCCATCGTCGCGGTGGCGAAATCATTTGCACCTTTCACGCAGGGCGGACGCAGCTGGCCACGCCCTGAAGCCTTTGAAGGTGAGATCGACCTGACCGGATACGCGCTCCCGGGCGGCGACAGCAGCATTCAGCTCGCGACGCTGTTCGCAAAGCTGCCGGTCGCGGTGCTGAAGGCGAAGGCCGCGGCGGGTGCGAAGCAAGCCGCAAGGCGTGCGCGCCTGCACAGCTAGCGCCGCGCATCAGCGCTTGGTCAGCAGCAACTGCCCGCTCTTCCGAATGGCGGCCTGCGCGACCTCGGCGAAGCGTTGCAGCAGCCACGGCAGCGTCACCTCCAGGCGCACATGGTTGTCCTCGACATCGAGATGCCCGGCGGCAACCTGTCCCAGCGCGCGGACACGAAAGCTCATGCGATTGCCGTCCCAGCGCTCCTCGTCGACGCTCATGACCGGCACGTTCGCCGCTGCGCGCGACAAGCCGGTTTTCAGGCGGCGCATGGCCTCGTCGCGGCCGAGGCTGTGGGGAATCGAGACGATCAGCGGAGCCGACATCGCGGTGCACTCCTCCATGGATTCCGCTCATGTAATTCCGTTCCATCGCAAACGGAAGACCACACGGCTTTATCACGCCGCTCGACCCGGAACCTTCATAGTTGCGGGTTGTTTCCTCCCCCGAAGGGCAGAGACGACAGGCCCGCGGGGCTGAGGAGGATTGAGATGTCACTTGGAACGATCATTCTTATTATTCTGATCATCGCACTGCTTGGCGGCTTCAGCGGCATCGGCGGCGGACCGTTCTATGGCACCGGCTATTACGGCGGCGGCGGCCTCGGCCTCGTGATCGTGATCCTCCTGATCCTGCTGCTGCTCGGGCGGCTATAGCGTCGCGTGTGCCGCGGACTATCCGCATCAACGCCTGTCATCACCCGCGAAAGCCGGCGATCCAGTATTCCGGAGACGTTGATGATTGAACCGATGAGCCGCGGCGTACTGGATACCCCGCTTTCGCGGGGTATGACGAGCATCGGCGAAGACGCATAATTGCGACAATTCTCACCGCGCCGCGAGCTTCTTCATCGCCGCCTTGATCGACGACGCCGCCTCGCCATAGCCGTCCCAGGCCTTGGTCTTCGCGAGCAGCGCCGGCACGGAGCGGACCGTGTATTTCTTCGGATCGAGATCGCCGCGCACCTGGGTCCAGGTCAGCGGCATCGACACCGTGGCGCCCGGACGCGCCCGCGGCGACAGTACCGCGACCGCGGTCGAGAGCCGGTCGTTGCGCAGATAGTCGAGAAAGATCTTTCCGGTGCGCTTGGCCTTCGACATGTTGATCAGATAGCGCTCGGGATCATCCTGCGCCATCCACTGGCAGATGCCTTGCGCGAACGCCTTGGCCTCCTTCCAGGTCACCTTGTCCTTCGCGCCTGACAGCAGCGGCGCCACGACGTGAAGGCCTTTGCCGCCGGTGGTCTTGCAGAAACCCTCGAGGCCGACCGCGGTCAGCCGCTGGCGCATGTCCTTGGCGGCGTCGATCACGTCGGAGAACGCGACGTCGGGTGCGGGATCGAGATCGAACACCAGCCGGCCCGGCGTGTCATAGGCATCGGGTGCGCAATTCCAGGGATGCAGCTCGAGGCCGCCGAGCTGCGCGACCGCAGCAAGCCCCTCGACCTGGTCGATCTGAAGATAGGGCTTGCGATCGCCGGACACCTTGGCGAGCTTCAGCAGCTTCGACGTGCCGGCCATCGCATGGCGCTGGAAGAAGGTCTCGCCCTTGATGCCGTCGGGCGCGCGCACGATCGAGCACGGCCGGCCCTTGAGATAGCCGATCATCCATTCGCCGACCGCCTCGAAATAGTTGGCGAGATCGAGCTTGGTCACCGGCGTCCCGTCGCCGGCGTCGGGCCACAATGCCTTGTCCGGGTGCGAGATCGCGACACCCATCACCGCGCTGGACGCTTTCCCTTTCGTCATCGGCTTCACCAAATTGGTTACGACCGGCCGTTCGGCCTCGACCTCATGCGCAGGCTTGTCCTGGCGCAGGCCCTTGAACGCGGCCTGGCGGATATTGCCGGCGTCGGTCCAGCCGGCGAACTCGATCTCGGCGACGAGCTCGGGCTTCAGCCAATGCACATCGCGGGTCTTCTTCGGCGCATCCTTGCCGCCGAACGGGCTGGTGTCGGATGCCGCGGCCTTCAGCGCCGGCATGATGCGGCGGACGGTGTCCTGGCCGAAGCCGGTGCCGACGATGCCGACGAAGGCGAGATGCTCGCCGCGATAAACGCCGGCCATCAACGAGCGGAATTTGCCGTTGGTGGTCTTCCAGCCGCCGATCACGACCTCCTGGCCGGCGCGGATTTTCGCCTTGGTCCAGTCGTCGGAGCGCCCGGAGCGATAGGCGCCGCCGAGCCGCTTGGAGACGATGCCTTCCAGGCCGAGCTTGCGCGCCGAATCCAGCACGGCATCGCCGCGCTCTTCGAAATGCTCGACATAGCGGACCAGGCTGCCCTTGCGCGCCGCAAGCAGCGCCTTTAGCCGCGCCTTGCGCTCGGTGAGCGGCAGCGCGCGGAGATCCTCCTTGCCCGCAAACAGCAGGTCGAACGCGAAGAAGATCAGCTGGTCCGTCTTGCCGTCCGACAACGCCGCCTGCAGCGTCGAGAAATGCGGCGTGCCGTTCCTGTCGAGCGCGACGATCTCGCCGTCGATCAGGGCATCGGGCAGCTTGCGGGCCTCCCTCACGATCGCGCCGAACTTGTCGGACCAGTCGAGCCCCTTGCGGGTCTTCAGCACAGCCTCGCCGTCCTCGATCCGCAGCTGCACGCGGTAGCCGTCGAACTTGATCTCGTGGCACCAGCCCGCAGCATTCGGTGGGTTCTCGACCGCGGCGCAGAGCTGCGGCGAGACGAAATCCGGCATCTCCGCGACCTGCTTCAGTTTCGCCTTCGGCGGCGCCTTCAAGTTTGCCTTCAGTTTTTCTTTGGGCGCCGGCGCCTTGGTCCGCGCGCGCGCATCCGCGGCCATGCCGTGATTGGACTGCCAGACCGCGTCCGCTTTGGCCTTGCCGTTTCCCTTCGCCAGCATGAACGGCTTCGGCGCCCGGCCCTTGCCAGCGGCAATCTCGGCCATCGAGCGGCCGGAGGCGACCGAGCGGTCCTCGTCGAGGATCGCTTCGCCGTTGCCCTCCACGGCATATTCGTCGCGGTGCTTGATCAGCAGCCAGTTGGTGCGCTTGCCGCCGAAGCGGTCGTTCTTCATCCGCACCAGCACCCAGCTGCCATGCAGCTTGTCGCCGTGCAGCGTGAACTTCAGATCGCCCTTCTTGAAGCCGCGCTCGGGATCATCCGATTCCCAGGTGCCGCGATCCCACAGCTGTACGGTGCCGCCGCCATACTGGCCCTCAGGAATCGTGCCTTCGAAATCGCCATAGTCGAGCGGATGATCCTCGACCTCGACCGCCAGCCGCTTGTCATGGGGATCGAGCGACGGCCCGCGCGTCACCGCCCAGGACTTGAAGACGCCGTCGAACTCCAGCCTGAAATCATAATGCAGCCGGGTCGCGTCGTGCTTCTGGATCACGAAGCGCCGTTGCTTCGCTGGTGCGACCTTGACGTCGCCCGACGGCTCGCTGGTCTTCTCGAAGTCGCGCTTCTTGCGATAGGTGGTGAGGTTTCTCAGCGACACGTGCGGGCCTCGGCGCAAATGGCGGCCGCCGCGGGCGCGCGGCCGTCAGGAACCAAAACCTACGGTATCCGTTCAAGTTCCAAACTCAAGCTGTTTGGAGACGATCATGGCGGCTCCCCGCGCCTACTGGAAAGGCACGCTCAAACTCTCGCTGGTGTCGTGCCCGGTGGCGCTCTACCCGGCCTCGACCACGGTCAAGAAAACCCGCTTCCACATGATCAACCGAGACACCGGCAACCGGCTGAAGCAGCAGATGGTCGATACCGAGACCGGCGATATCGTCGAGGGCGACCAGAAGGGCCGCGGCTACGAGGTGAGCAAGGGCAAATATGTCGAGATTGAAAAGGACGAGCTCGAGGCGGTCCAGATCGAGAGCAACCACACCATCGATATCGACAGTTTCGTGCCCGAGGGCGAGATCGACAAGCGCTATCTCGACCACCCCTATTACATCCGGCCCGACGGCAAGGCCGGGGTCGACGCCTTCGCGGTGATCCGCGACGCCATGAAGGACCAGGACCGCGTCGCGCTGGCCCGGATCGTGCTGACCAACCGCGAGCACGTGATCGCGATCGAGCCGCTCGACAAGGGCATGCTCGGCACCACCCTGCGCTACCCTTACGAGGTACGCGACGCCGACGATTATTTCGACGATATCAAGAGCCCGAAGGTAACCAAGGACATGATCGAACTCGCCGGCCACATCCTCGACAGCAAGGCCGCGCATTTCGACCCGTCGAAATTCAAGGACGAGTATGAGACCGCGCTGAAGGCGCTGGTCCGCCGCAAGGCCGCCGGCAAGCCGATCAAGGCGGCCGAGCGCGAGGAGAAGCCGAGCAATGTGGTGAGCCTGATGGACGCGCTGAAGCAGAGCTTGAAGGACCGCAAGGGCGGCGCAAGGCGGCCGGGCTCGAGCCCGCGACGTCCGGCGTCGCACCGCCGTGCGGCGAAGAAAGCGCATCGCTCGAGCGCGCAGCGGCGGAAGGCGGGCTGAACTCCCTCCCCGTCATTGCGAGCGAAGCGAAGCAATCCATCTCTCCGCGCGTGCGGAAAGATGGATTGCTTCGTCGCTTTGCTCCTCGCAATGACGGCTGGACAGGTTCGGCTATCTTTACCGCTTCTTCGCGGCCTTGCGCTTCTTGGCCGTCTTCCGCGTCTTCGCGGTCTTCTTCTTGGACGCCTTCTTCGGCACCTTGCGTCCCTTGGCGCGCGCCTCCGACAGGCCGATCGCGATCGCCTGCTTGCGGCTCTTCACCTTCTTCTTGGAGCGGCCGCTGCGCAGCGTTCCGGCCTTGCGCTTCTTCATCACACGCTCGACATCATCAGATGCCTTCCGCGAGTATTTTCTTGCCATGGCTTCTCTCCCGGTAAGGGAAAACAAGCCTCGATCGGAGCGAAGGTTCCGAAGCTAATCCGCCGCGCGCAGCCGATAGCCGATGCCGGTCTCGGTCAGCACGAATTGCGGCCGCTCGGGATCAGCCTCGATCTTCTGGCGGAGCTGGCGCACATAGACGCGCAGATACTGCGCATCGGTCAGCTCGTCCCACAATTCCTTCAAGAGGAATCGATGGGTCAGCACCTTGCCGGCGTGCTGCACCAGCACGCGCAGCAGGTCATACTCCTTCGGCGACAGCTTGATCTCCTTGTCGCCGACCTTGACGATCCGGCGCACCAGATCGACCGAGAGATCGCCGGAGCGGAACACCGGCCGCTCGCCCTGCACCTGCAGCTGGTGGCGCAGCGCCGCCCGCAGCCGCGCCAGCAATTCATCCATCCCGAACGGCTTGGTCAGATAATCGTCGGCGCCGAGGTCGAGCGCCTGCACCTTGCCGGCCTCGTCGCCGCGGCTCGACAGCACCACGACCGGCACGCTCTCGTTGCGGCCGCGGATCATGCGCAGGAGGTCGTGGCCCTGGATATCGGGCAGCCCTAGATCGAGGATGATCAGCGCCGGCCCCTCGGCCAGCATCTCCAGCGCCAGCTTGCCGTTTGACGCCTCGAGGACGTCGTAGCCCTGCGTGCTCAGCCCCATCCGCAGCAGCTTGCGGATCGGCGGCTCGTCGTCGATGACCAGGACCTTGATCGGCGTTGCGTTCATGCAGCGGTGTCCAGCGCGTTGGTGTCGGCCGGGATCGGCAGGCGGATGGTGATGACGGCGCCGCTCCGGTCGGAGCGGTTGGCCGCCGCGATCGTGCCGCGCATCGCCTCGACGAAGCCGCGCGAGATCGCCAGGCCAAGGCCGGTGCCGGGACGGACATGGTCGCCCTTCTCGGCGCGATAGAACTTGTCGAACACGCTTTCGAGCTCGGCGGCAGGAATGCCGTTGCCCTCGTCCAGGATCTGCAGCGTCACGCCATCGCGGTCGCGCGCGCCGCGGATCGAGATCGTGGTGTCCGACGGGGCATATTTGGCGGCGTTGTCCAGCAAATTGAACAGCACCTGCTCGAACAGCACGGCGTCGAGCTCCAGCATCGGCAGGTCGCCAGCGAGTTCCAGCGACACACGGTGATGCACCAGGATCTTGGCGGCACGACGTAGCGCGCTGCCGACGATCTCGCCGACATCGTGCCGCGCGGTGTTGGGCACGATCGCGCCTGACTCCAGCTTGGTCATGTCGAGCAGATTGGCGATGAAGCGGTTGAGCCGCTCCGACTCATCGATCACGGTTGCGAGCAGATCATGCTTCTGGGCATCGCTGAGGTTCGCGCCGAGATCGCGCAGCGCCGAGGCCGAGCCGAGCACCGAGGCCAGCGGCGTCTTGAGGTCGTGCGAGATCGATGTCAGAAGCGCGCCGCGCAGCCGGTCGGATTCCACCGTCCGCTTGACGCGGTCCATGTCCTCGACCAGCAGCACGCGCTCGATTGCGAGGGCGCCCTGGTCGACCAGCGCATCGAGCAGCCGGCGCTGGTCCGGCGTCAGCAACGGCCCGGTGCGGTCGTCGTCGATGCCGATCACGCCGATCGGACCGCGGCCGGTGCGCATCGGCAGGAACAGCCGCTTGCCGCCCGGCAGTGTGTCCGAGCCGCGGCCGGCCGGGCGATCGTTGCCCCAGGCCCAATTGGCGGCGGCGAGATCGGCCTGGTCGAGCTGGTCCTCGGGCGGATAGCCGCTCTTGACGGTCAGCATCCCGTCTTCCGGCAACAGCAGCACTACGCGCACCTTGAGCATCAGCGCGATCTGGTAGGCGGTCGCCCACAACACGTCGTCGAGCGTCGCGGTGCCGGCGAGCTTGCGGCTGAAGGCGTAGAGCGATTCGGTGGTGCGGACGCGGCCGATCGCGGTGTCGGCCTGGGTGCGCACCCGCGCCGCGACGTTGGAGACCAGCAGCGCGATCAGCATGAAGAAGAAGAACGCCGCGACGTTGGTCGGGTCGGTGATGGTGAAGGTATAGACCGGCGGCAGAAAGAAGAAATTGTAGCACAGCGACGCCGCGACGCTGGCCAGCAGCGACGGCCACAGGCCGTAGCGCGCCGCCGCGCCGACCACCGCGGTGATGAAGACGAGGTCGACATTCTCGATGCCGAAGACCGGCTGGATCAGCTTGGCCGCGCCGAGCCCGATCGCCGTCAGCAGCAGCGCCATCAGATAGGGCCGCGGGTTGAACGGCTCCTGCCGCTGCGCGGTCTGCACTGCGGCCTTGCCGACCGGCAGCTCGTCGCCGGCGATCACGTTGACGCTGATATTGCCGGCGCGGCGCACCAGATCATGCACCACGGAGCCGTGCGTCAGCTCGAACCAGCGCGAGCGCGTCGACTTGCCGATGATGATCTGGGTGACGTTGTTGGCCTGGGCGAAATTGATGACGTCGTCGGCGATGCGGCGGCCGACGCCGGGAAGCGTCAGTGCCTCACCGCCGAGCGATTCCGCAAGCCGCATGGTGTCGGCAAGCCGGTCACGCTGCTCGTCGGTCAGCTGCAGGCTGCGCCGCGTCTCGATGCTGACGGCGGTCCATTGCGCATGCAGCCGGTCGGCCAGGCGCTTGGTGTAGCGCACGAGGCCGGCGGCGCGCGGGTCCTCGCTCAGGCAGACCAGGATGCGCTCGCCGGCGGCCCAGGGGCCGGCGATCGCATTGGCCTGCATGTGGTTGAGCAGCTGCTCGTCGACCCGCTCGGCGGTGCGGCGCAGCGCCATCTCGCGCAGCGCGGTGAGATTGCCGGGCGAAAAATAATGTTCCAGCGCTCGCTCGGCCTGCTTCGGCACATAGACCTTGCCCTCCTTCAGCCGCTGGATCAGATCGTCGGGCGTGAGGTCGATCAGCTCGATGGCGTCGGCGCGATCGACCACCGAGTCGGGCACGGTCTCGCGCACGCGCACATGGGTGATCTGTGCGACGACGTCGTTCAGGCTCTCGATGTGCTGGATGTTGATCGCGGTGTAGACGTCGATGCCGTGCGACAGCAACTCCTCGACGTCGAGATAGCGCTTGGGATGCCGGCTGCCCGGCGCGTTGGTATGGGCCAGCTCGTCGACCAGCGCGAGCTGGGGGCGCCGCGCGATCAGCGCGTCAAGGTCCATCTCCTCGAGGGTCTGGTCGCGATAGGCCAGCCGCTTGCGCGGCACCACTTCGAGGCCCCTGAGCAGGGCCTCGGTCTCCATCCGTCCGTGGGTTTCGACGACGCCGACCACGACGTCGACGCCCGCCTTGAGGCGGGCGTGGGCGCTCGAGAGCATCTCGTAGGTCTTGCCGACGCCGGGGGCGGCGCCGATGAAGATCTTCAGCCGCCCCGATCGATCGGTCTCCCGGCGCGCCGCCTCCAGCAGCGCATCCGGCGAGGGTCGTTTATGGGGGTCACGCTGATTGGCCATACCGCAATATAGTCATCCTGCGAGAGCGGGCCTACTCCCCTATTTCGCGTTTGCCGCGTCGAGCGCCAGGTTGAGCGCAAGAACGTTAACGCGGGGCTCGCCGATCACGCCGGCAAAGCGGCCTTGCGTGTTCTGCGTCACCAGTTCGCGCACTGCATCCTCCGACATGCTGCGCGCCTTGGCGACCCGCGGCACCTGGAACAGCGCAGCGTCCGGCGAGATGTCAGGATCGAGCCCGCTGGCCGAGGTGGTGACAAGATCGACCGGCACGCTGGCGGTCGGGTTCTCCGCCTTCAGTTTCTCGACATCCTCCTTGACCCGGTCGTTCAGCGCCTTGCTGGTCGGGCCGAGGTTGGAGCCGCCGGAATTGGCCGCGTTGTAGGGCGCCGGCACGGTCTTCGTGGAATCGTTCGGATCGGGCGCCACCGTCGCCGACGGCCGGCCGTGGAAATATTTGTCCTCCTTGAACTCCTGCCCGATCAGGGCGGAGCCGATCACCTTGCCGTCCTTCTCGATCAGGCTGCCTTGCGCCTGCCTCGGAAAGATGACGCCGGCGATCGCCGTCATGGCGAGCGGATAGGCAAGGCCCGTGATCGCGGTCAGCAGGACCAGCACCAGGATGGCGGGGCGGATTTCTCTGAGCATGATGTTGTCTCCGAATTTTGCTCCGTCATTGCGAGGAGCGAAGCGACGAAGCAATCCACACTTTGTTCGCGGACAGATGGATTGCTTCGCTGCGCTCGCAATGACGGTTGTGGTTAAGCCAGGCCCAAGGCGGCGACGATGAGGTCAATCGCCTTGATGCCGATGAACGGGATGATGATGCCGCCAAGGCCGTAGATCATCAGGTTGCGGCTGAGCAGCGCACCGGCACCGACCGCGCGATACTTGACGCCCTTCAGCGCCAGCGGGATCAGCGCAATGATGATGAGCGCGTTGAAGATGATCGCCGACAGGATCGCGCTCTGCGGGCTCGCCAGGTGCATCACGTTCAGCACCTGGAGTTGCGGGTAGAACGCGAGGAACATCGCCGGGATGATCGCGAAATACTTCGCGACGTCGTTGGCGATCGAGAATGTGGTCAACGCGCCGCGGGTCATCAACAGCTGCTTGCCGATCTCGACCACCTCGATCAGCTTGGTCGGGTTGGAGTCGAGGTCGACCATGTTGCCGGCCTCGCGGGCCGCCTGCGTGCCGGTGTTCATGGCGACACCGACGTCGGCCTGCGCGAGCGCCGGCGCATCGTTGGTGCCGTCGCCGCACATCGCGACCAGCTTCCCCTTGGACTGCTCGTCGCGGATCAGCTTGAGCTTGTCCTCGGGCGTTGCCTGCGCCAGGAAATCGTCGACGCCGGCCTCGGCCGCAATCGCGGCGGCGGTCATCGGGTTGTCGCCGGTGATCATCACGGTGCGGATGC
This sequence comes from Bradyrhizobium sp. NAS96.2, assembly GCF_001908235.1. Lineage (GTDB taxonomy): Bacteria > Pseudomonadota > Alphaproteobacteria > Rhizobiales > Xanthobacteraceae > Bradyrhizobium. Next base: position 4,913 of record NZ_LGHK01000009.1, on the reverse strand, counting down.
CCATGCGGCGCAATTCGGCAAAGCGCTCGCGGATGCCGCCCTTGACGATGTCCTTGAGGTGCACGACCCCGAGCAGCTTGCCGTCCTTGGCCACCGCCAGCGGCGTGCCGCCGGCCTTGGCGATCTCGTCGGCAATGGCCTGGATCTCGCGCGCCTCTGCGCTCATCGTCGCAGCGACCGCGCGGACCGTATTGCCGGAAGCAACCGCACGCGGCGCGCCACCGTCGACATAGCTGAGGATGGCGTCCACCGCGCCCTTACGGACAGACATTGCGCCGGCATCGATGCCGCTCATCCGGGTCTGCGCCGTGAACGGCACGAAGGTCGCGGCAAGCTCGTGCATGTCGCGGCCGCGGATGCCGTATCTCTCCTTGGCGAGCACCACGATCGAGCGGCCTTCCGGCGTCTCGTCGGCCAGCGAGGCGAGCTGCGCCGCGTCGGCGAGATCCTGCTCGGAGACGCCACGGATCGGACGGAACGCGGTCGCCTGGCGGTTGCCGAGCGTGATGGTGCCGGTCTTGTCGAGCAGCAGCGTGTCGACGTCGCCGGCGGCCTCCACCGCGCGGCCGGACATCGCCAGCACGTTGAAGCGCACCAGGCGGTCCATGCCGGCGATGCCGATCGCCGACAACAGCGCGCCGATCGTGGTCGGGATCAGGGTGACGAACAGCGCGACCAGAACCACGACCGAGATCGAGCCGCCGGCATAGGCCGCGTAGCTCGGGATCGTCACGGTGGCGAACACGAAGATGATGGTGAGGCCCGCCAGCAGGATGTTGAGCGCGATCTCGTTCGGCGTCTTCTGCCGCTCGGCGCCCTCGACCAGCTTGATCATGCGGTCGATGAAGGTCGAGCCTTGGGCTGCGGTGATGCGGACACGGATCCAGTCCGACAGCACCTGGGTGCCGCCGGTGACCGCCGAACGATCGCCGCCGGATTCCCGGATCACCGGCGCGGATTCACCGGTTATCGCGGCCTCGTTGACCGAGGCGACGCCTTCGATCACCTCGCCGTCGGACGGGATGTTGTCGCCCGCCTCGACCAGCACGATGTCGCCGACCTTCAGCGAGGTGCCGGGCACCATGCGATAGGTCCGGTCGGTGCCCGTGAGCAGCTTGGCCTGGCTCTCGGTGCGCGTCTTTTTCAACGACTCCGCCTGCGCCTTGCCGCGGCCTTCAGCGACCGCCTCGGCGAAGTTCGCGAACAGCACCGTGAACCAGAGCCAGAGAATGATCTGGAAGGTGAAGCCGAGATTGGCGTTGCCGGTAACGAGATCGCGCACGAAGATGATCGTGGTCAGCGCCGCCACGACCTCGACCACGAACATCACGGGGTTCTTTGCCATCAGGCGAGGATCGAGCTTGACGAAGGCCGACTTGATCGCCGGCACCAGGATCTTCGGATCGAGCATGGTCGACGCCGTCACCTGCTTCTGCAGTCTTGTGGTTTCCATGGATGTCACTCCGGACAATTCGATCAGAACAGGGTGTTGGCGTTCATGGCGAGGTGCTCGACGATCGGCCCAAGCGCCAGCGCCGGGAAGAAGGTCAGACCGCCGATGATCAGGATCACGCCGATGACGAGGCCGACGAACAGCCCGCCGGTGGTCGGGAACGTGCCCGCCGAAGCTGGGATCGACTTCTTCTCGACCAGCGAGCCTGCGATCGCCATCGCCGGCACGATCATGAAGAAGCGGCCGACGAACATCGCCATCGCGAGCGTCAGATTGTAGAACAGGGTGTTGCCGGTGAGGCCCGCGAACGCCGAACCGTTGTTGCCGGTCCCCGAAGTGTAGGCATAGAGCACCTCGGTGAAGCCGTGCGGGCCGGCGTTGGCCATCGAGGCCACCGCCGACGGCAGCACCACGCCGACCGCGGTCCAGCCGAGATACATCAGCGGCAGCACAAGGATCGCGAGCATCGCCATCTTGACTTCGCGCGCCTCGATCTTCTTGCCGACATATTCCGGGGTGCGGCCAACCATCAGGCCGGCGACGAAGATCGCCAGCACGACGAACAGCAGCATGCCGTAGAGGCCGGCACCGACGCCGCCGATGATGACCTCGCCGAGCTGCATGTTGATCAGCGGGATCATGCCGCCGAGCGCGGTGAAGCTGTCATGCATGGCATTGACCGCGCCGCAGGACGCCGCGGTGGTGACGACGGCGAACAGCGAGGACGCCACGATGCCGAAGCGGACCTCCTTGCCCTCCATGTTGCCGCCGGAAAGACCCAGCGCCTGCAGCGCCGAGGTGCCGTTGGCTTCCGCCCAATAGGTGACGGCGACGCCGGCGACGAACAGGATGCCCATCACGGCGAAGATCGCCCAGCCCTGGCGCTCGTTGCCGACCATGCGACCGAACACGTTGGTCATCGCGGCGCCCAGCGCGAAGATCGAGATCATCTGCACCAGGTTCGACAGCGCGGTCGGGTTCTCGAACGGATGCGCGGCGTTGGCATTGAAGAAGCCGCCGCCATTGGTACCGAGCATCTTGATCGCGACCTGCGAGGCAACCGGTCCGAGCGCGATGGTCTGCTTGCCGCCCTCCAGCGTGGTGGCGTCGACATAAGCCCCGAGGGTCTGCGGCATGCCCTGCCAGACCAGGAACAGCGTGTAGACGATGCAGATCGGCAGCAGCACATAGAGCGTGCAGCGCGTGACATCGACCCAGAAATTGCCGACCGTGCGCATCGACGAACGGGTGAAGCCGCGGATCAGCGCCATCGCGAGCGCGATGCCGGTCGCCGCCGACAGGAAGTTCTGGTGGGTCAGGCCCAGCATCTGGACCAGATAGGACAGCGTGCTCTCGCCGCCGTAGTTCTGCCAGTTGGTGTTGGTGATGAAGGAGATCGCGGTGTTGAAGGAGAGATCCTCGGCAACCGCCGTCTGTCCGGCCGGGTTGAACGGCAGCACCGCCTGCAGCCGCATCAGGCCGTAAATCAGCGCGAAGCCGCCGACATGGAACAGCAGCATGGCGACCGTATAGGTCAGCCAGTGCTGCTCGCGCCCCTCGTCGACGCCGCCGACCCAGTAGATGCCGCGCTCGACCGGGCGCAGCACCGGGGAGAGGAACGTGCGCTCGCCGTTGAACACGCGGGTCATGTACCAGCCGACGGGTTTGACCAGCGCGATCACGATCGCGCAAAACAGAAGTATTTGAATCCAGCCGATGACGGTCATCGCGTCAAACCTTTCGAATGGGTGCGAAGCGCAGCAGCGACGCGAACACGCCGAGCAACAGCCCGGTCAGCACCGCGTCGGCTAACAGAATCTGGCAGAGCGTGAGCATCGCGGGCCGACTAGAAGCGTTCGGGCCGCAGCAATGCGTAGGTGAGGTAGAACAACAGGCCGAGCGAGACGAGGCCGGCGAGCGAGTAATCGAAGATCATCGCCGCCTCCGTTACAGCCGTTCGCAGGCGTAGGCGTAGCCGATGCCGGCCGCGAAGAAGCCGATCGCGAGCGCCGCCATGAGAATGTCCATCATGAGAGACTCCAATGCATCCGAGGGGCGCGGGCGACCGTATAAGCGCTCCGCACCGGATCGCCGTGAGGTGCCATCCGGGGCATAGGTTTTCGAGAGGTGGCGCATAGGGACGTTATAGGAATCGTATAAGTGCCGAGCCGCTCTCCGCTGTCGTCCTGGCGTGGCAACGAATCCCGATGCGTCGTGCAAACGCTTGCGGTTGCTTCTACCCTCCCCTGGAGGGGAAGGGTCGGTACGCATGAAGCGAGGCGGAATGCGAACCGGGGTCGGATGATCTCGCAACACGGGCACTGTTGGACGCGGAGGGACCGTCACCCCACCCCGCTTCGCATCGCTGACGCGATGTGAAGCGACCCTCCCCTTCCAGGGCCCTTGTGGGGGAGGGTGAAGAAGGGCCGGTTCCATCTTTATGGAATCCCTATATCTCGGCCCCTTCCCTCATCTCGTTTTCAAATGGCACTCCCGCCATTTTGGGCCTGCGGCCAATGCTTTGGGCCGTGCGCAAGACGAGATGACGCCATGTCCGTGCTATCGCAAAACACCACCACCGACCTCGGCGAACGGCTGCGCGACGCCTATGCTGTTACAGCCGAGTTCATGGCCGACATCGTCAACCAGACCTGCCGGCGCTTTCCTTCGGTCACGCAGAGCGGGAAAACTTCCCGCGTCGAGCGCCTGATCCAGTCCGGCGCCTGGACCGACGCCGCGATCGCGCTGCTCGATCTCGAGCTGCCGCAATGGCAGATCCGCCGCCTGGTCTATGACGAGGGCGAGTGGCACTGCGCGCTGTCACGCGAACGCGAGCTGCCCGACTGGCTCGACCAGTCGATCGAGACCCACCATACGGATCTCGCGCTCGCGATCCTCTCCGGCTTCGTCGAGGCGCAGCGGATCTCGACGCACGAGAACCGCACCAGCGTGCCGACCGTCCGTCGCGAACCGCGCACGCTGTACGAGCCGCTGCTGGTCGACAATATCGGCTGACGGCGACACGATCGTGAACGCGAAACAATTGCCGCGGCAGCTGCAATCGGTCCAGGTCATGGTCCGGTTCGGTTTCCGGCTTGCCATCATGATCGGCTTTGCCGTATTCGCCGGCGCGGGCTTCGGCAGGGGCCTCATCACGCTGCTCTGGATGTCGGCCGTGATCTGCGCCTTCGCCGGGATCGCCAAGCGGGAAATGCCGTTGGCTGCAAACCTCAATCACTGGGACGAGATGACCGCCTATGTCGCGCTATGCGCGCTCGGCACCGGCATCGTCCAACACACCTGAAGTCATCCCTCAAATCCTATGCCGCTCCTATGAAGTCGGCCGCGCTTCGCGCTCGATTTCATATCCGGCAAGACAGACATTGCTCGCGTGACTGTGACTGTAGCGTTTTCGAGCGAAGTGGATGCCGGTTCGCGTGAAGAAAACGCGTCAGAAACA
>NZ_LGHK01000089.1 GCF_001908235.1 Bradyrhizobium sp. NAS96.2 | reverse complement strand
ACTATCGAGACCTTGGAAACAGCGATCGCAGACGCCTTCCACACCTTCACACCGCAAGAATGCTCAAACTACTTCCAGGCCGCGGGATATGGTTCAGCGTGATCGGAATCTGCTCTAGCCTACGCGAGTTGCGGGCCCCCTCGATTCTTGTTCCGCACTATGCGCCGTGGCCGAGAAGATGCGCGGCGGAGCGCCAGGCGTGATGCGCGAGCGCTTCAAGGCGCCGTACGGCATCGACGCGGGCGATTGCGTCGTCCGCGACCGCCGTTCCACTCGCCACTGAGGCGAGCGTAGCCTTACGGTGGTCTCTCCGCACTTCGCCGAGCGCTTTCGCGCAGTGTTCCAGATGCGCAAGGGCCTGCTCGGTCAACGTCCCGGCTGAGGCGAGTTCCTTCTCTGGGGTGAGCGACCGCGTCGGTGCAGTTCTCAGCTTGATTTCCGCGGCGTTATCGGAAGCGTCGGGCACGACGGCGACTTCGGCAGCGAGCGATGCCGCGCTACGCATGGCCTCCACGCAGATTTCCGTCGCGTGCATGTCCTGGGAGCCGCCGGGCGGCATACCGAGTTCGATTTCCTCGCCGAAGACTTCGGCGAGGCGAGACGCGTGGTCGAGGGCATGCAGTGTGCTGGTGAGCCGCCGTTGCTCATCCTGCGATTCAGGCGGTCCACTTACCTCTGACATGAACTCCCGTGCCTGGCGCAGGGCAGAGGCAGCTTCCGCCGCTTGCATTGTGTTCTGTCGCGCCGGGACGGAGGCATCTGGACTCGCTGCTGACAGTGCCGTCGCCAATGATCCGCACATCGCTTCAAGCGTGCGCGCGACCGTGCGTCGCACGGCCTCAACGGTTGCGATCGGGGTCGCGAGCGCTGCTGGATCCAGGCACCTGGTCAGCAGTGAGCCTCGTTCGGGCAGGATGCGCTCGACGAACCGGGTAAAGCCATTGATCACAGGCAGCAGCACCAGGACGCCGATGACGTTGTAGGCGGTGTGATAGGCTGCAAGCAGCGTGACGCCACCAATGCTGTCCGAGGCGCGGACCAGAAGGGGAATAGTCACGGGGAAGAGCACCAGCGCAATAGCCGCCGCAATCAGCTTGAACAAGATGTACGCCAAGGCCAATCGCTTGGCGGTGCTGCTCGCACCGATTGCCGCCAGGGCAGAACTGGTCGCCGTTCCGATGTTCTGCCCAATGATCAGTGCGCATGCCTGGTCCAGGCCGATGGCTCCCGCATAGTGTGCCGAGAGTGTCACCGCGATAGCCGCGGTCGATGATTGCATCACGGCGGTCATCACCAGTCCGACGACCGCCAGCGCCAGCACCCCGTACAAGCCCGCCCACCAGGTGGCGCCGAGAACGGCCGGCAAGTCTGCCGGGTGCAACTGTTCGGCTAGTCCTCCCATGCCCTGCTGCAAGGTCGTGAGCGCGAACAACACCAGCGCGAACCCCGCAAGGGCTGCTCCCGCGGCGGATACACGGCCACCGCCCAATAGTTTGATCAGCGCGCCGACGAAAATCATCGGGAGCGCCGCAGCCGTGAGGGAGACGCGAACGCCGATCAGCGCAACGAGCCAGCCGGTTCCCGTGGTTCCGACATTCGCGCCGAACACGAGGGCCAGCCCTTGCGGAAAGGTCAGCACGCCCGCGCTTACCAGACCGATGGTGGTCATGGTCGTTGCGCTGGACGATTGCACGATCAAGGTCACGATGGCGCCCCACAGCGCACCGGACAGCGGGGTCGCCGCTGCCTTGCTTAGGACCGTCCGCAACTTGGATCCGGCGAGTCCCTTGAGGCCGGCGGTCATGACGCTCATGCCAAGCAGGAACAGACCAACTCCACCGAGGACCGAAATCGCCGTCGACATCGTGCTCTCTTCGCGGTGCATCGACAATTGGACCAATCAAGCTAAAGCAGGGGCGCCTTGAAGTCAGCACGGGATGAGGATTGTCATCCGGCGGACCAAGCGACGGCTTTTGGTCGCACGGGTCGAACTCAGAACAGCGCGGCAGACGGGCTTCCCGCGAGTCCTTGTTCGAGACACATGCGACAATGTCGCTTACTCAATTGCACCGAGCGCTAAAAACATCTCGGGATTGTGAAGCTGCGTGCATGATTGGGCGGCAAGAGACTTTCGGGTCTGTGCTAAGTTTCGGCGGTGCATCACGCGCGGAATAGGGGCAGCACTTCGAGCCATCAAGGAGTGTTCAATGTCAGATCTCGTTGCGATCGTGTACCCATCCGAAGTCAAAGCAGAGGAAGTTCGGCAAAAAATACTTAAGCTTCAAGGCGAGTATCTGATCACGATCAGCGATGCCGTGATCGCAGTCAAAACCGAGGACTCTGTAAAGCTCAATCAGCTTGTGAACACCACCATGACCGGCGCCGCCAGCGGCAGCTTCTGGGGGCTGCTCTTGGGGATGGTCTTCCTGAATCCTCTTCTCGGCGTGGCTCTCGGAGCCGGCGCAGGCGCTTTGAGCGGTGCGCTGACCGATTTCGGGATCAGAGACCAGTTCATGAAGGATCTTGCGTCGAAGGTGAAATCGGGAGATGCCGTTCTGTTCCTGCTGATCAAGTCTATGACCTCAGACAAGGTTCTCAATGCGATCAAGGATGCGGGAGGGATCGTCCTGACGACCTCGCTCGATGAAAAGAAGGAGCAGCACCTTCGCGACACGCTCGCAGCCGCAACTCAGGCCAAGGCTGCCTAGCGAGTGAGGCAAAGCCTGGCGCCAGCGTCAAAGCATCGCCGGGAACGGTAGTCGCTGCGCTGTCACGGCAGCCGCTGTGGCAGCCGAATACGCTACAGTTTTGCGTAGGGATCAGCCCAACGGCATCGATCCCTGGGCGGGATCGCCCGCGAAGGAGGCCGGCTGCAGCCATGCGGCTCCGCGGCCGCTCAGCCGGTTGCCTTCCGCGCTGTGAAAAGCCGGGAGAAAATCATGCGAAGATTGCTTCTATGGGGGCTCGCACTTGGAATTGCTTCGGTGGCGATTACGGCGACCAGCGGTGGTTCACAAGCCGGCCTTATTGCGCCGCTGGGCCTGCGTCAGGCCGCCGACGAACTTCGTCTCGCGGAAACCGTCCAATTCACCTGGAGGGGCCAGCGCTACTGTTGGTACAGCAGGGGATGGCGCGGTGGCGGCTGGTATCGGTGTGGTTTTGGTTCAAGGCGCGGCATGGGCTGGGGTGGTCCGGCGGGATGGCACGGATGGCGACGGCCGGGCCACCGCCCGGTCACTCGGCCTCCGAGACCGGGTCGGCCAGCAATCGAGCGTCCGCGGCCACTCCCGCAACCGCTCCCTGGCAGGACCTGACGGCTTCCTTGTCTGTCGTTCGCCGGCGGCGACGTGGCCGCACGCCAGTCGGAGCCCGCGATGTCGTTGAAGGAGCCGCAAACACGCGCGGGCCAAGCGCGCGATGCCGTTCTGGTCGATCTCGCGCTGCAGGGTGGTGGATCGCACGGCGCTTTTACTTGGGGGGTGCTCGATCGGCTCATGGATGAGCCGTGGCTGCGTATCGAGGCGATATCAGGCACGTCGGCCGGCGCGATGAACGCCGTCGTGCTGGCGGGCGGTTTTATGACCAATGGCCCGGCCGGTGCCAAGTCTGCATTGGAGGCCTTCTGGCGGCGGGTCGCTGACTCAGCGCGGTTCAGTCCCATTCGGCGAAGCCCGCTGGACGTCATCCTCGGTCGCTGGACCCTTGATACGTCGCCCTTCTATCTCGCCTTCGATCTGGCGAGCCGCGTGTTTTCACCTTACGACCTGAATCTTGCCGGTACAAACCCTTTGCACCAGGTCCTCGCCGAGTCGGTCGATTTTCGACAAATCGCGAACTCCCCGATCCGGTTGTTCGTGACGGCGACCAACGTTCATACCGGCCGCGGGCGTGTGTTTCGCAACGCCGAGCTTACACCCGACGTTCTGCTCGCTTCCGCCTGCTTGCCGACTCTGTTCCGCGCGATAGAGATCGACGGCGAGCCCTATTGGGATGGCGGCTACTCCGGGAACCCGACGATCACGCCGCTCGTTCGCGAGTGCAACTCGCATGACACGCTTCTCGTCGCGGTCAACCCGGTCGAGCGACCCGGGACACCGCGCTCCGCGCGCGAGATCCTCGATCGGTTGAACGAGGTTGCATTCAACGCCACGCTGCTCAAGGAGTTGCGCATGATCGCGCTGCTGCGGCAGGTCGCGGACGCCGGGAGCTCCGAGGGACGCAAATGGGCTGAGATGCGCATTCATCTGATCGCGAGCAAGGTGCTGGCCGAGCTCGGCGTGTCGTCAAAGCTGAATGCCGAGTGGGATTTTCTCTGCATGCTGCGCGACGAGGGCCGCCGTGCCGCGGAGGCATTCCTCGCCGCGAACGACCAGAACATCGGCCGGCGCTCCTCGATGGATTTGGATTTGCTCTTGCGGCAGGTTTGACGTCATGGGCCTCGTCGGAATCCTGGTTGCCCTTGGCCTGCTCATCTGGCTCTCGTTCCGCGGATGGAGCGTGCTCCTCCTGGCGCCGGCTGCCGCGATCGTCGCTGCTGCTTTCGCCGGAGAGCCTTTGCTTGCCCATTGGACGCAGACCTTCATGGGCGGCGCTGCGCAGTTCATCGCGCAATTCTTCCCAATATTTCTGCTCGGTGCGCTGTTCGGCAAGCTCATGGACGACAGCGGATCGGTCCACGCCATCGCGCATTTCATGAGCACCAAGCTCGGGGCGCGTCGTGCAATCCTCGCTGTGGTGCTTGCCGGCGCGATCGTCACCTACGGCGGGGTAAGCCTTTTCGTCGCCTTTTTCGTTTTGGCGCCGATGGCACGGGAAATGTTTCGCGTCGCGAACATCCCGCATCGGCTCATGCCGGCCACCATCGCGTTGGGCACCTCCACATTCACGATGTCGGCACTGCCCGGAACGCCCGCGATTCAAAATACGATTCCGATGCCGTTCTTCGGAACCACGCCGTTTGCGGCGCCCGGATTGGGAATCATCGCTGCTGCGATCATGCTCGCATTCGGGCTCTGGTGGCTCAGCCGCGCCGAGGAATCGGCGCGCAAGACCGGTGAAGGCTATGGCGGAGACGAAGGGCTCGTCAGCGGAGCGGTCGCTGACGATCAATTCATCCGCGAGCGCGCTACATCGTCCCACGAGTTCGATCCGGCCGAAATAGCGCATGGCAAGCGCGGCGATATGCCGCCACCGATCGGCACGGCGATCGTCCCGCTGCTCGTGGTCGTGGGCGTGAACCTGCTGATGTCGCTCCTGATCCTGCCACGCCTCGATTTTTCGTTCCTCGCGCAGGAGCGCTGGGGCGGGACATCCCTTGCCGGCGTTGCCGGGGTGTGGTCGGTCGCAGTTGCTCTCGCCGCCGCCACGGCAACGCTCATCGCGCTCAATCGACCCCGTCTGACGGATTTGAGGGCGAGCATGGATGCCGGCGCCAACGCCTCGGTGCTCCCCATCTTCAGCGTCGCAAGCCTGGTCGGCTTTGGAGCCGTCGTCGCTGCACTGCCGGGCTTTGCGTTGGTGCGCGATTGGATGCTGTCGATCTCCGGCGGTCCACTCGTTTCTCTCGCCATCGCGACAAACATCCTTGCCGCATTGACCGGCTCCGCTTCCGGCGGATTGACCATTGCGCTCGATGCCCTTGGCGACACATACCTGCAAATTGCGCAGACTGCCCATATCGACCCGGGGCTCATGCACCGGGTTGCCGTGATCGGCTCAGGCACCCTGGACAGTCTGCCGCACAACGGCGCCGTCGTGACGCTGCTGGCGGTCTGCGGCTCGACCCATCGCAAGAGCTACTTCGACATGGTGATGGCCAATATCGTTGGGCCGATCATCGCCTTGGCCATCGTTATCGCGTTGGGTTCGGTGCTCGGATCTTTTTAGTCGGCGCACGCGGGTGATGCCGCGGGCATGCGACGACTGCTTAAACTTCCAGTTCGGATTGCAGTGGGGACCGTCAGCCGTTCTCGACCAGGAATTCCACGCGCTCGGCGGCGAAGCGCGAGCGCTTGGTCACCAGCGGCCGGTCCAGCATGTCGACGTCGGTCGCGTCGACCACCAGCACCGGCCGTCCCAGTGGCAGATCGAGCCGCGCGGCGTCGGTGGCATCGACGATCGCCGCGGTGATCCGGGTCGATGCGCGATGGTAATCCTTCACGCCGTAATGTCCGAGCAGCTTCGTCATCGAATGGACGTTGGCGAACACGCTGCCGGCATCGGGAAACCGCTCGGCCGACAGCCAGGTGGTGGAGACGCAGATCGGCGTCCGGTCGGCGAGCCGCACCGCTTCGATCCGGATCAGCGGGGCGCCGATCTTCAGGCCGAGCTCGCGCGCGATCTCGCGGTTGGCAATATCCTCGCCGGCCTCGATCAGCTGGCCGCGCGGCTCGTGGCCGCCGGCGCCGACGATCTCCGAGAATCGCGTGCGTGAGCGCAAGGGATAGGCGAGGCGCTGGGCTTCGACATAGGTGCCGCTGCCGCGTTCGGCGCGCACCAGGCCGCGCTCCGCCAGTGCGGCGAGCGCGCGTCGCACGGTGTGGCGGTTGACCCGGTAAGTCTCGGCGATCTCCATCTCGCCGGGCAGCTTTTCGCCGGCGGCGAAGCGGCCGTCAGCGATGCCGCGCTCGATGCCGTCAGCGACTTGCCGCCACAAGGCGACGCCGGAACTTTCCTGCATGCTCATCGCGCGGTGATACCAGAAATCTTCGGTTTGTCACGAAACAGTCATGGCGCTCGGCTATCAAGTTGTCTATTATCATAGACAACTTGATGCAAGCAAGGTTGCCCATGAATCCGACCATGAGTTCGACCGGACCAGACAGCAGGCAGGCCCAGCGCAAGGCCGCGATGACCGTGCTGGCGCACTCCGCCGCAGCCGACATCGCAGGCAGGCTGGCGGCGATCGCGATCCCGAAGCATGAGAACCTGCGCGAGCCGGAGAACGGCCTCGTGATGATGCGCGGGCGGGTCGGCGGCGACGGCGCGCCGTTCAATCTCGGCGAGGCGACGGTGTCGCGTGCGGCGGTGCGGCTTGCGAGCGGCGAGGTCGGCTTCGGCTACACGCTCGGCCGCGACGCGCAGAAGGCGCAGATGATCGCGCTGTGCGACGCCATGGTGCAGTCGGCGGAGTTGTCCGGCGAGGTGGAGGCCAAGGTGATCGCGCCGCTGCGTGCCGCTGTGAACGCCGAGCGCGCACGCAAAGCCGCGGAGACCGCGGCGACGCGGGTTGATTTCTACACGATGGTGCGCGGTGAGGGGTGATGCAATGACGACGATTGCCGAAATGCCCGCAGGCTTTGCCGACAAGGTGCTGTCGGCGCAATCCACGTTCCGTTCCGTGATGGATGCGATGGCGCGTCCGGGCAGCGTGCAGCGCGTCGCCGCTGATGTCGGAACACCCGCCGGGATGATGCGCGGCTCGGCCGCGATCGCGCTGACGCTGTTCGATCACGACACGCCGATCTGGCTCGATGCCGCGATGTCGGCGACGCCGGACGTCGCCCGCTGGCTGAAATTTCACGCCAGCGCGCCGGTGGTCGGCGATTCCTCGATCGCGAGCTTTGCGCTGATCGGCGATGCCGCGAACCTGCCGGCGCTGGAGCGCTTCGCGTTCGGCAGCAACGAATATCCGGACCGGTCGACCACGCTGATCCTGCAGGTCGACAGCCTGACGCAGGGCCCGGCCTTCGAGCTGAAGGGGCCCGGCATCGACGGCAGCGCGCTGCTGCAGGCGATGATCAAGCCGCGCGATTTGTTCCAGCGGCTGTCGATCAATGAAGTCCTGTTTCCGCGCGGCATCGATGTCGTGCTGGTCCATGACGACAGCATCGTCGCGATCCCGCGCACCGCGCGGCTGATCGCAAGCGGAGTGTGAGCGATGTATGTAGCCGTCAAGGGAGGCGAGCGCGCCATCGAAAACGCCCATCGGCTGCTGGCGCATGAGCGACGCGGCGATCGCGCTGTGCCTGAGGTGACGCTGGCGCAGATCTCCGAACAGCTCGCGCTCGGCGTCGACCGCGTGATGACTGAAGGTTCGCTGTATGACCGCGAGCTTGCGGCGCTCGCGATCAAGCAGGCGCGCGGCGACATGATCGAGGCGATCTTCCTGGTTCGCGCCTTCCGCGCCACGCTGCCGCGGTTCGGCGCCACCGAGCCGGTCAACACCGGCGAGATGCAGGTGCGGCGGCGCATCTCCTCGACCTTCAAGGACGTTCCGGGCGGCCAGATCCTGGGGCCGACCTTCGATTACACCCATCGCCTGCTCGATCCTCAGCTCGCGGAGGGCTTTGTGCCGGAGCAGCCGGCGACCGCGGAGGCGTCGCAGGCGGCAACGCCGCGGGTCACCGACATTCTCGGCCGCGACGGCCTGATCGAGACCTCGCCGCCGGCAGATAGCGACGCGCCGGTCGGCGACCTCACCCGCGAGCCGCTGAGCTTCCCGGCCGATCGCGACCTGCGGCTGCAGAATCTGGCGCGCGGCGATGAGGGTTTTCTGCTCGCGCTCGGCTATTCGACGCAGCGCGGCTATGGCCGCAACCATCCGTTCGCCGGCGAGATCCGCTTCGGCGAGGTCGAGGTCGAATTCTTCGCCGAGGATGTCGGCTTCGCGGTGCCGCTCGGCTCCGTCGAGCTGACCGAATGCCAGATGGTCAACCAGTTCAAGGGCTCGACGACCGAGGCGCCCTGCTTCACCCGCGGCTATGGCCTTGCCTTCGGCCAGAGCGAACGCAAGACCATGTCGATGGCGCTGGTCGACCGCGCGCTCCGCGCGCGCGAGCTCGGCGAGGAAGCGGGGGCGCCGGCGCAGGACGAAGAGTTCGTGATGTCGCACTCCGATAATGTCCAGTCGACCGGCTTCGTCGAGCATCTCAAGCTGCCGCACTACGTCGACTTCCAGTCCGAGCTCGGCCTGCTGCGCAAGCTGCGGCAGGAATTCGCGGAGGCCAATCAGGCGGTCGAACTGCAGGAGGCCGCGGAATGAACGCGCCGACATACAATTTCGCCTATCTCGACGAGCAGACCAAGCGGATGATCCGCCGCGCGATCCTGAAGGCGATCGCGATCCCCGGCTATCAGGTGCCGTTCGCGAGCCGCGAGATGCCGATGCCCTATGGCTGGGGCACCGGCGGCGTACAGGTGACGGCGGCGATCCTCGGCCCCGACGACGTGCTGAAGGTGATCGACCAAGGCTCCGACGACACCACCAATGCGATCTCGATCCGCAAGTTTTTCGGCAAGACCGCGGGAGTCGCGACCACGACCTCGACCACGGACGCGACCGTGATCCAGACCCGGCACCGCATTCCCGAGGCGTCGCTGCACGCGGGGCAGGTGCTGGTCTATCAGGTGCCGATCCCCGAGCCGCTACGCTTCCTCGAACCGCGCGAGACCGAGACGCGGCGCATGCATGCGCTGGCCGAATATGGGTTGATGCACGTCAAGCTCTACGAGGATATCGCGCGCTTTGGCCACATCGCGACCGCCTACGCCTATCCGGTGAAGGTGAATGCACGCTACGTGATGGACCCGTCGCCGACGCCGAAATTCGACAATCCGAAGATGGACAATTGCGCTGCGCTGCAGCTGTTCGGCGCCGGTCGCGAGAAGCGCATCTACGCGATCCCGCCCTACACCACGGTGGTGTCGCTGGATTTCGAGGATCATCCGTTCACGCGCTATCGCTTCAACGCACCCTGCGCGCTGTGCGGCGCCGACAATTCCTATCTCGACGAGATCGTCACCGACGACAAGGGCGGGCGGATGTTCGTCTGCTCCGACACCGACTTCTGCGAGCAGCGCCAGGCCGCCGGCCATCACGGCACCGAGAGCGCGGCGCCGCACAAGGAGAAGGCGCATGTCTGAGCTCTCGAGCCTCGACAACGACGAGCCGCTGCTGGTGGCTGAAGGGCTTGCCAAGAATTACGGCCGGCTTCCGGCCTGCCGCGATGTCTCGTTCGCGCTCTATCCCGGTGAAGCGCTGGCGATCGTCGGCGAATCCGGGTCGGGCAAGTCGACCTTGCTGCAACTGCTGTCGGCGCAGCTCGCGCCGAGCGCGGGGCGGGTGTCCTACCGCATGCGCGACGGCGTGCTGCGCGATCTCGCCGAACTCGGCGAAGCGGAGCGGCGCTTTTTGTTCCGCACCGACTGGGGCTTTGTGCATCAGGACCCGGCGCAGGGACTGCGCATGGGCGTCTCGGCCGGCGCCAATGTCGGCGAGCGGTTGATGGCGGTCGGCTGGAATCACTACGGTCGTATCAGAGACACCGCATCGACCTGGCTCGACCGGGTCGAGATCGATGTCGGCCGCATCGACGATGCACCGAAGACCTATTCCGGCGGCATGCGGCAGCGCTTGCAGATCGCGCGCAACCTTGTCACCGAGCCGCGGCTGGTGTTCATGGACGAGCCGACCGGCGGCCTCGACGTCTCGGTGCAGGCGCGCCTGCTCGACCTGATGCGCAATCTGGTCAGCGAGCTTGGCCTCGCCGCCATCGTCGTCACCCATGATCTCGCGGTCGCGCGCCTGCTGTCGCATCGCGTGATGGTGATGAAGGGCGGCCGCGTGATCGAGACCGGTCTCACCGACCAGGTGCTCGACGATCCCCGCGAGCCCTATACCCAGCTGCTCGTTTCCTCGATTCTGCCGCCATGAGCTTGCCAATGACCGCGATGATCGAACTTGCCGACGCCGAGAAGACCTTCACCATGCATCTGCAGGGCGGCGTCGAGTTGCCCGTGGTGCGCGGCGTCTCGTTCCACGTCGTAGCAGGCGAATGCGTGGTGCTGTCGGGCCCGTCGGGCGCCGGCAAATCCTCGATCCTGAAGATGATCTTCGGCAATTATCGCTGCGACAGCGGCCGGATCGGCATCCGCCACCACGGCAAGGTGATCGACCTTGCCACCGCCGAACCGCGCCAGGTGCTGAGCATCCGCCGCTCGACGATCGGCTATGTAAGCCAGTTCCTGCGCGCGGTGCCGCGGGTGGCGACCATCGACGTCGTCGCCGAGCCGTTGATCGTCAACGGCGTCGCGCGCGAGGAAGCCCGCGAGCGTGCTGGCAAACTGCTGCGCCGGCTCAACATTCCGGAACGGCTGTGGACCCTGCCGCCCTCGACCTTCTCCGGCGGCGAGCAACAGCGCGTCAACATCGCGCGCGGCTTCATCTCGGACCTGCCGATCCTGCTGCTGGATGAACCCACCGCTTCGCTTGATGCGGCGAATCGCGCAGTGGTGGTCGAGCTGATTGCGGAGAAAAAGACCAAGGGCGTCGCGATGGTCGCGATTGTCCATGACGACGAAATCCGTCATCTGATAGCCGATCGCATCGTCGATGTGACCTCGTTCGCCGCTGCTGCCTGAAGGACCGTTTGAAATGACCGCCAAGCAAGACACCATCATCGGCAACGCCCGGCTGGTCCTCGCCGATCGCGTGATCGAGCAGGGCTGGGTGGCTATCGTTGACGGTAAGATTGCCGAGTTCGGCGAGGGCAGGCCGCCCGGGGCCGCCGAGGACGCCGGCGGCGATCTCCTGATGCCCGGGCTGATCGAGCTGCACACCGACCATCTCGAGATGCACTACGTGCCGCGGCCGAAGGTGTTCTGGAACCCGGTCGCCGCTGTGATCTCCTATGACGGGCAGCTCGCGACCTCAGGCATCACCACGGTGCTGGATTCGCTGCGGGTCTGGCGCGAGGACGGCGCTGAGGATGTCGACGGCCGCGCCGGCGTGCTGGCGGCGGCGATCTCGGCGGCGCGCGAGGAGAATCTGCTGCGCGCCGATCACTTCCTGCATCTGCGCTGCGAGGTGCCGATGCCTGACGTCGTTGCCGAGGCCAAGGAGCTGATCGACCGGCCGGACGTGCGGCTGATGTCGCTGATGGACCATACGCCGGGCCAGCGCCAGTTCCGCGACGAGGTCAAGCTGCGCGATTACTACCGTGGCAAGGGGGGCGGCATGACCGACGCGCAGCTCGACGTGCTGTTCGCCCGCCGCTTCGCCTATCAGAAGGAATATGCTGTCGCGAACACCCGCGCGATCGTCGCGCTGGCGCATGAGTACAAGATCCCGCTGGCGAGCCACGACGACACCACGGACGAGAACGTGGTCGACGCCGTCAACGACAGGGTCGCGGTCGCGGAATTCCCGACCACGATGGAGGCCGCGCGGGGCTTGCACGCGGCCGGCATCGACATATTGATGGGCGCGCCGAACGTCGTGCGCGGCGGCTCGCATTCCGGCAATATCGCCGCCGTCGATCTCGCCGATGAGGGCATGCTCGATATCCTGTCGTCGGACTACATTCCGTCGAGCCTGTTGATGGCGGCGCTGCAATTGCCGCGGCATGTGCCGGCGATCGATCTCGCTTCCGCCGTGCGCACCGTGACCAAGACGCCTGCCGAAGCGGTTGGCCTCTCCGATCGCGGCGAGATCGCGGTCGGCCGGCGCGCCGATCTGATCCGCGTGCACGTCGCGCGTGACCTGCCGGTGGTGCGCAGCGTCTGGCGCGAAGGGGGGGAGGGTCGCGTGACCGATGCGTCCGTGATCGCTGAGCAGCGCGCTGCGATCGGGCCGGGCCGGTTGATCCTGGTGGTCGGCCCGAGCGGCGCCGGCAAGGATACGCTGCTTGGGCTCGCGAAAGCGGCCTGCGCCGATGATCGCGGGATCGTGTTTCCCCGCCGCCTGATCACCCGCCAGGCTTCTGCGTCGGAAGACAATGAGGAGGTCAGCGCGGAGGCCTTCCAGCGCGCGGCCGCTAGCGGCGACTACGCCATGCATTGGGAAGCGCACGGCCATCGCTATGCGCTGTCGCGGGCCATCAACGACGATATCCGTGCCGGACGCACCGTGATCGCGAACGTCTCGCGCACGGTGATCGCGGCGGCGCGCCGCAACTATGCCAGTGCCATTGTCGTGCTGGTCACGGCGCCGCCGGACGTGCTGGCCGCTCGGCTCTCGATGCGGGCCCGCAGCAGCGACGGCCTGCTCGCGCAGCGGCTGGCCCGCACCGTCGACGAAAGCACCTCGACGCCCGATTTCACCATCGTCAATTCCGGCACCGCCGAATATCACGCGCGACAGCTTGTCCGCATCATCAAGGGCGAACGCTGGGACGAATAAAGCGTTTTCGAGCGAAGTGGATGCCGGTTCGCGTGAAGAAAACGCGTCGAAACAAGA
>NZ_LGHK01000088.1 GCF_001908235.1 Bradyrhizobium sp. NAS96.2 | reverse complement strand
CATCGACGCCCGCGTTGCCCAGATCAAGGCGCAGATCGAGGAAACCACCTCGGACTACGACCGTGAGAAGCTGCAGGAGCGTCTCGCCAAGCTCGCAGGCGGCGTCGCGGTGATCCGCGTCGGCGGCGCGACCGAGGTCGAGGTGAAGGAGCGCAAGGATCGCGTGGATGACGCGATGCATGCGACCCGTGCGGCCGTCGAGGAAGGCATCGTTCCGGGCGGCGGCGTCGCCTTGCTCCGTGCCTCCGTGCATCTCAAGGGCATCCGGACCAAGAACGACGACCAGAAGACCGGCGTCGAGATCGTGCGCAAGGCGCTGTCGGCTCCGGCCCGCCAGATCGCGATCAATGCCGGCGAGGATGGCTCGGTCATCGTCGGCAAGATCCTCGAGAAGGATCAGTATTCGTTCGGCTTCGACAGCCAGACCGGCGAGTACGGCAACCTCGTCACCAAGGGCATCATCGACCCGACCAAGGTGGTTCGCGTCGCGATCCAGAACGCAGCCTCAGTCGCAGCGCTCCTAATTACCACCGAAGCCATGGTAGCCGAAGTGCCGAAGAAGAACGCCGGCGCCGGTGCCGGCGGTATGCCCCCGGGCGGCGGGATGGGTGGCATGGAATTCTAAGTCCAACCGTTCAGCGCTCAAGAGAAAAAAAGGCCCAGCAGCGATGCCGGGCCTTTCCGCGTTGCCATTGACGGTATCGGACGGAAAGCGGTGAGGGGTAGCAGTGGCCGCTGCGGCTGGCACACGCGTTCACTTCATCGATTGATTCTGGTAGTTGGCGAAGAAGCCAATTCTCGGGGCCAGGCAAATTTTACTGTGAATTCAGGACCGAAAAGTTAGCGCGGATATGCCGTCGGGATTTGTCAGTCGGCTTTGAGAGATTGTGCTGGCAAGTCAACGCGGTAGTGTGTTCTTGAATGATTGAGTGGGAGTAGTGGAGCCGGCCGCTATCGCGTGGTTTGGCGTGGGTTCTGATGGGGTAGTTCTCCACTTACGTTTGTAGCCGGGCACTCTCAAAAGTTGTGACCACCACTTAGCCTGATCGCCGTCAGTGGCGAATGTCAGTGCCGCCACAGGGGCGGGTTTCGAGCGCGTTTCCTATGACAGGATCGATGATCTGGTAATTCTTGCGCAAATAGTGCGTCGTCCACCGCGAAGGATAAGTGGAGATCAGGCGCGGCTTGCCGTTTTTCGTTCGCGGGAGGGCGAGATAGGCGAAACAGGATAGCTCAAAAGCGGCCGCGGTGTCCGCCATGGCCCTGGAAAAATCCTGAAGGGGTTCTGCCGCTGCGAGGCGATCGATAAAGTTTGAAGACGCGATGCATTGCGCGACCTGCGGTCTTGCTAAGTAGTCTGCTGCTGCCACGGCATAGCGTTCATGTTGAAAGCTATAAAGTTGTGGCCGAGCTTAATCCGGCCGAAGTCGGCATTCCACTTCCTTTCCACTGACAGAGTATTCAGGCGCAGTATTGCGTGCAGAATGGCTGGACGTCGTGAGGCAAGGGAGCGGCAACGAACTGGTCTACTGGAGCGAGAAGCATCGGGACCAATGGCCGTAATCGCTTCACGGGGCTCCCTCCACACCCGGAAAGCTAAGTGATTGTGTCGAGTCAGTTTTGGGGCTGGCGTCGGAATGATTGCATGCCTAGCCACGGCGGCAATCTACGGTTAGCACCTCTCCGGATGGCAGCTGGTAGCGCAAAACGGACTCTCGGCCTCGAGCACCAACCGGCAGCCGAGTTTCCGACTACTTTACAACCAGCCCGCACCTGCTGCGGTCGAGCGGACGGAAGGCCTGGTCGGGCGGGATCGTGGCGACCAGCTTGACGAAATCCCCGGGGCCCTTTGATTCCTCGGGCATCTTGACCTGCACCAGATAGAGATCGTGCACTATGCGCTGATCCTCGCGGATATGGCCCGTCGGGGGCGTGGTGGCGTTCCATGGCCGCGCGTTACTGGAGTGACTTGGAACGACCTATGCAGCCGTCCAGCCTCCATCCATCGAGAGGTTTGCGCCGGTGATCTGTGCCGCGTTGTCGCTGCACAGGAACAGCGCGAGCGAAGCGACCTGCTCGACGGTGACGAACTCCTTGGTCGGCTGTGCGGCAAGAAAGACATCGTTGATGACCTCATCCCTCCGCATGCGACGGGCCGACATCGTGTTCGGAATTTGCTTTTCGACCAGCGGCGTCCAGACGTAGCCCGGGCTGATGCAGTTGCAGGTGATCTTCGATCTGGCGAGTTCTAACGCCACCGTCTTGGTGAGGCCCGCGATGCCGTGCTTGGCCGCGACATAGGCCGACTTGAAGGGCGAGGCGACCAGCGAATGCGCCGAGGCCGTGCTGATGATGCGGCCCCAACCGCGGTTCTTCATGCCGGGCACGGCCGCGCGAATGGCGTGGAAGGCGGCGGATAGGTTGATCGCGATGACCGCGTCCCACTTCTCGATCGGAAACTCCTCGATCGCAGAGACGTGCTGGATCCCGGCATTGTTGACGAGGACATCCACGCTGCCGAAAGTCTTCTCAGCAAGCGCTATGAGCTCGGCAATCTCGCTCGGATTCGCCATGTCCGCGGGCGAATAGATCGCCTTGACGGCGAAATCGCGCTCGATCGCAGCGCGCTCCTTGTCGACATCGGCCGGCGCACCGATGCCGTTGAGTAAGATGTTGGCGCCGGCGCCCGCGAATGCACGGGCGCACGCTAGGCCTATGCCGCTGGTTGAGCCGGTCACCACAGCCGTTTTGCCCTTCAGAAGTCCCATCTCGTTCACCTTCGTCTGTACGCAAGAAGAATTGACAGTTTGCACCGGGAGATCCTCGGGCTGGGGCAGCACCGGGCTCAGAAAACCAGCGCTCTCTCGTTTGCCCGGAGCGAGCGTCGAGCCGGCTGTTGCAGATAGTCGTGGACTACTTTTCCAAGGCCGAGCGTGAGGTCTGCACGGATATGCACGGCGGAAACGATCTCCAGAACCGGCAATTCGGCAACGGGTGCCAGAGCGTGGGGCGTTAAGGCAAGAGCCGCCGGCCCGGTCCAGGCGCCTTTCAGCACGATGTCCTCAAGGTGGTATTCGACCAGCTCGCAGATCCGAGGACTGCCGTCGACGTGAGGAATGATCTTGAGCAGGAAATTCGGCTCGTTGAGAGCGGCGTTGACATGCACCAGCTCGACCTCGCGATGCTTGTAGCCCATCGTTCCCGTTGCGACCCGGAGCGGGCCGTAGTCCAGCGTGCCGATCAGGGTATCGATCTCAGTTCGTAAGGTCGGTTGCGCGAGCTTCTTCGGAAAACCCCAGAGCTCGCGTCCACCCGCAATCGGCCCCTCGTCATTGAGAAACATGCAATGCGTGTAGCCGCCCTTGCACCCGCGGAAAGAGACGGGGATGACCTGACCGCTTTCCGTGTAGTCGCCAAACCCGTTGGAGTCCGGCATCCGAATGAATTCATATTTGACGAGGGCTTCGCGCTCGTCGAATTCCAACGGTTCGGGCACGATTGCGCGCAGCTTTGCCGGATCGGTGCGATAGGTGATGATCAGGTACTCGCGGTCGACAAAGCGATAGGGTCCTGGCGAATAGGCTGGGCTGGTCAGGGGCATGGCAAAAGCCCGCTTGAGGACGTCATTCTCGCGCATTTTGGGTTCTCCGTAACACAGGGGCGATCGGTCTACTCGCGGCCGTCGTGCTCGAGATCGAACGTGAAGACGCCGTCCGGACTGGTGGGACGAGCGAGCACCTCGGGATGGCGCAGCGTGCGCAGCGCATCGTGATAGCCGGCGCGCCAATGGTCCTGCATCGACAGACGGGAAAACTCGTAATCTTTGGAGTGCCCCTCGTGATTGCGTGCGCGATAGATCAGGTGGACGATGTTGTAGACATGATCGGACGAGGCCGTGCTGAGGAGTTTCACGTCCTCGTGCTCGCGAAGATCTTCGGGCAGGCGTCGCAACAGAGCGGCGAGGGCTCGCTGCAGACGATGAACGCGCTTGAACTGGTCCGTACTTGCGCGCGTACGGCTCGAATATTGGACCTCCTTCTGCCGCGTCGCGACTTCGCCCATGTTGCGCGGAACCTGGCCCCCCGCGCTCCAGAGGTCGACTTGGAAGGCAAGCATGTCCTGCGGGGCACCCCACTCGATCACCCACTGCAACGGCGTGTTTGAAACGAGGCCGCCGTCCCAGTAATGCTCGCCTTCGATCTCGACGGCCGGAAAGCCAGGCGGCAGCGCGCCGCTCGCCATGATGTGCTCTGGCCGGATCGTGTGCGTTGTGTTGTCGAAATAGACGAAATTGCCCGTCCGGACATTGACCGCCCCTGCGCTGAAGCGCGTCATTCCGGTGTTGAGGCGATCGAAATCGACCAGACGCTCGAGCGTGCTCTTGAGCGCGCCGGTGTCGTAGAAGCTGGTGGCATCGCTGCTCCCGGCAGCCTGCAGCCAAGGCGGCATCGGGCGCGCGGAGAAAAAGCCACTCGCGCCGTAGGTCGCGGCGAGACCCGCGCTCATCTGGTTGGCCAGATTGCGCGTGGCATCGCTCCGGGCCCAATCAAAAAGGGAATTGCCGGACCAGTCCCAGGGACCGGTCGAGGTCACCTGAGTCCAGAAATCCCGCAGCCGGTCAACACGGGTTTCGGGCGGGTTGCCGGCGATGATGGCGGCGTTGATGGCGCCGATCGAGATGCCGGCGACCCAGTCCGGATGGATACCTGCTTCGGCCAGCGCCTCGTAGACGCCTGCCTGATAGGCGCCGAGGGCGCCGCCGCCTTGCAGGAGCAGGGCGATGCAGTCGAAGGGCAGCCGCCGTTGCGCGGTTGTGAATTGTGCTCGAGGTTGAAAGTTCATGATTTGACGTGCTCTCGTTTGATGGAGTGGCCAACGTTCCTGGTTTTGTCGAACGCGATTGCCTATTGCGGCTAATGGCGGGACGACCCTTGCTTTCCGACCTTGGGCGGCTCGAGCGTGACCTCTTTCAGATGGTCGCCACTGGCAACGACGATCACGAAGTTGAGCTTGCCGTCCTGCCTGATCAGCCCTCCAGCCAGCGCGCTGCCGGCTGCGGCTCTTTCGGCGACCTGGACCGCATCCGCCATTTCCTGCTTGATCCATTTCAAGGCAACGACGTTGGCGAGGTCTTCCCGATCGAGTTCCTTGAGAGAAGATGCGATCTCCTTGCCCGTGATGCTGCCGGTGTTTGCATCAATGACGTTTTCAAATACATGCTCGTCCTTGATCGTGCGCACGCGGTAGACGGGCGTACCGGATGTTTCGAAGCTGATATCCGCGGTTCTGGAGCCGTCGTGCAAAAGCTCGGCGATCGCCATGGCCTGGCTGAGCGGGACGTGCGTGGTGCGGAATTGCTCGAGTGCGCGGCGGATCGCCGCCTCCTCGGGGCCGCTTTGTGCCGCCGCGCCGACGGGATCGGCATCGGCCGGCCTTTGGGCGACATCGGCGAGCGCGCCGGTTGCGGCGAGTGTGGCAGACCACACGATCAGGGCGAACAAGTGCTTCTTCGACATTCAGGTGAATCCCAAGGTTCAAAATGGCGGGTCGTTTAGTCCGCGTGCGAGGACATGAGCGCGGAGCGGCAGGCGCCGCCGCTGAACGCATTGCACCGGCCGAGCGTGCCGCTGGGCTCCCGATGCCCTGCAGCTCGCCGGCGCTCGCCGCTCCGCGCGTGAGCGGATGTGCGCCGCGGCTCGGTCATGACGGCATGTTCGGTGGTCGGATCAACGTCCATGACGTCGAAGACCTCGACGAAATTCAGCATGTCAGGACCTCGGTCATGATAATCAGGCTGCGTGCGGCGCGATCTGGTCGGCTGCTTCGAGCGGAATTCCTCTGCGTGCCAGCTCCGATTTGATCAGGTCGAACACGCATTCGATGGGCGCGATCCAGATACTCACCAAACAGATGATGCAGTCACGCGACAACAGCAGCATCGGTGTCATGCAAGCCTCCTCCGCGCGACGCGGTTTCGCACCGGCGCCGACTTGCGATCGACGAGCGCATGCACCCAGGCGACGATCGAAATCGTGATACCCAGCAGCAGGCTCACGCCCACGAGCGACACGGCCACGATCAGATTGAGTGATGCGACGGCGATCGTCGGCCAGGGATTTTCCCGTACGGGCGCCAAGAACAGGCTTGACATCTTTCATCTCCTAAATAAACTACACCGTATATTTCATATACAGCGCGGATAGCGGGATGTGTCAAGAGGAGAGAATCACAAGCCCGTGTTCGTCCTGGTTGGATGGAGAGGACCTGGGTCGCGAGACCTGGTTCGATCGGAAACCAGATGCCTCAATTCGAGAAAGGATCCGATATGTTCGCGAACCGGCTGGTACTCGCAGTCTTGGTTTTCATTTCGTTGGGCGCGGCGGCCGCTCTCGGACAGGAGGACCGCGGCACACCTGAGCAGAGGGCGGCATGCGCTCCTGATGCGTTTCGTCTGTGTGCCGGCTACATCCCTGACGCCGCGAATGTGGAAGCCTGTCTCAGGCAAAAGAAATCGGACCTGAGCGATGCCTGCAGAGCCGTCTTCGAGCACGCAGCGCCTACTACTTCGGTCAAGACCATAGGATCGCAGCGGTATCGCGGCGCAAACGATGAGGAATGATCGTATGAACACGATATATGTTCCCGCTTTCGCCGCGTTCGGCGGCTCGGCCTTCGCAGCGATCTCCACGATCGTGACCGGATGGGTGACCCGTCGCCGCCGGGTCCGCGAACGCCATCATGCCCACGCGGTTGCCAAGCGTGAAAAGCTGTATCGAAGCTTCGTTGAGGAGGCGTCCCGGCTTTATGCGGACGCGCTGACCTGCGACAAGTCCGAGATCCCGGCGCTGGTGAATTTGTATGCGCTTATCGGGCGTATGCGGATTCTGTCCGACGACGAAGTGGTCCATGCCGCGGAGCGGGCAGGCCGGCTGATCATCGAGACCTACCTTGCACCGAACACGTCGTTCGTCGACCTGCCAGGCTTCATGGAGGAGATGGATCCGTTGCGTGAATTCGGCGAGGCATGCCGGCGTGAAATGCACGCGATTCCGTCGCGCTGAGGCCGGGCATGCCAATGGCGCAGACTACCCGTCAGGTTGGATCGTCATGCACTCGCGAACGAATTGTGCAGGCTGCGATCCGCTTGTACCGGGAGATCGGGTACCGGAAGACCACCGTTGCCGACGTCGCTCGCGACGCATCAATGTCCCCCGCAAATCTCTATCGGTTTTATCCCTGCCGCCGAGCGCTCGAAGAGGCCGTTGTGACGGAACTGCTTGAGGAAGTATCCGCGGCAGCTGCAAGTGCAGCGCGAAGCGGTCGCTCGGGCCTGGAACGGTTAAATGCTGCCTTTAGGGCGGTCTCCCGGATGCATGAAGATCGGTTGGCAAACAATGTCCGATTGCAAGAACTGGTGGTCGCCGCCGCACAGGAAAACTGGCCGGCCAGCCTGTCCCATGCGGATCGCCTTCGCCGTGTCGTGCAGTCGGTGATCGCGGCCGGACAAGCCGGTGGCGAATTTCGAGCAGGGAGCCCGATGGCGCTGGCCTGCTGCCTGCTGGACGCGATGGACGCATACCTCAATCCGTCCCTTATCAAGGCGGCCGCTCTTCGGCCGGCCTTCGACGAGATGATGAACTTTTGCGCGGGGGCGCTTAGCAACGCAGCGTCTGTCAACGAAGCGCCCTCGCAAATGACCAGCAGTCGGGCTGATTTACCTTACAAGTTTCCCTGTCGCACCTAGCGTTTGGCGATCGCCGGCTCACGGCGTCCAGTCTGCCTCGCAGGCCGCAAGGAAAAAGCCAACGCGTTCGCGCACGAAAGACGGCAGCTCGCGTCGCAGGTCCTTGGATGTTTCGCCGACTAACGAACGAAACAGCATCGGCAACAGGATCAGATCCAGGAAGATCTGAGCGGTGGCAAGGCTTCGCTTGCCGCTGAAGGGGCCTTTTGAAGACCGCGCCAGCTTCTGCGTCGCTTCATTCAGGAGTTGGGAAATGGCGTTGACGGAGCGATCGCGTGCGGCATCGTGGACGTTGCGGCTCAACTCGGGGAAACGCTGCGCTTCGGCAATCGTGGCGCGGACCATGCCCAACGATTCTTCGATGACCTTCTCCACGACGGCGGTGCCGAGGCTCGAGAGCTTGTCCTGAAGGGTGCGGCCCTCGGGCTCGAAGCCTTCGAAATCCGTCAGCCCGGTAATCGTGCGGGCCACCACCGCCGCGAACAGTGCCTCCTTGCCGGAAAAATGGGCGTAGATGGTTGGTTTGCTCGCCGGCGCCAGCTCGGAGATGTCATCGATACTGGCGCTACGGTAGCCCTTCTCGAGAAAGAGTTGCTGGGCTGCATCAAGGATCCGGGCCTGAACGTCACCGGCGAGGTCCTTGGGCGGTCTGCCCCGTTTCGGGGTGGTCTTTTTCGTCATCCGTCGGTCTCCCAATCACGAGTCTGTGCGCACGCAGATCGCGCTTGACACGCTTGGCAGGAAAAGGCAAGAAAAAGAAAATATACGGTATAGTTTATTTACGACGTCGCGCGCCTTGCCAAGGCCTGCGGCGGCGTTCCGGGCGGTCTGTGTGCGCTGGCTCCCGATCATCCGGTCCACCTCAGGAGATTAAAGTGACTGTGTTGAGCCCGGACCCGCACCGCCCACAAGACTGCGTCTTGCTGCGCGAATTGCGTCACAGGGTCGATCAAGGGATCGCCTCGGCGATCGACCTGGTCTCGGCCGCCGTCGTTCGGGCCGAAGGGGTGGAAGCAAAGGCCGCCCTGAGCGATGTGGTCGAGCTGCTGCACGCACATGCCGCGCTGCATCGGGCGCTCGCAATGCCCCAGGGCGGAGCCCTTCATGACGCCGCGACTTACATTCGCAAACTTGGCCGCGCCATGCGCCAGTCCCTGTTGGATCGAATGGGGATACGGCTGACGTTCGCCACTGAACCTCTTCCCCTCCAATCAGAGCGGTGCTGGCGGCTTGGCCTGATCGTCCACGACCTCATCGTAAGTGCTGCGAAGCATGCGTATTTCGATGCGCGCGCCGGCGAGATCAAAGTCAAGCTGACGCGCATCGGCGCGGTGGTGAACTGCGTGGTGCTGGATAACGGCTCACGATTGGCACGGGCCGACATGGGTCGTGAGCGCCCGATCAGTTGTGACCTTGCCAGGGGGCTGGGCGGCCGAATCGAGCACGGCTTCGCCGCCGAGTTCACGTCCGTCGTTCTCTCGTTTTACCTGAGCGAGCGGGAGCGGCAGGCGAACTGGTCGATGGCGACGCGCCGCATGAGGTCGCAGCGCCCGAGCGCGATTGGAGCGGATCCAAAGGTGCTGCGAGCGCATTGGGCGATCTGCTGTCCCCCTCTCACCGCATGGACGCGCTATGAAACCGGGCTGTTCAAACCACACCAAAATCGGTCGAGCCGAGCGCTTGCTTAAGCCTCTCGCGGGCTTGGCGCTCGCGCTTGCCGCAGCCGGGCTCGGCGGCTGCAATGATCGCGGCGATACTCCGCCCGCGCGCGCCGCGTTCGTGCGCACGGAGGTCGTCCAGCCGAAGGCCCGGCAAGCCTCGATCACCCTGACCGGCGAGGTGCAGCCCCGCTTCCGCGCCGATTTGTCGTTCCGTGTCAGCGGACGTGTGATCGCGCGCTATGTCGACGTCGGGACCCACGTCAAGGCGGGCGAGGTGCTGGCCCTTCTCGAT
The DNA here is from genome assembly GCF_001908235.1 of Bradyrhizobium sp. NAS96.2. Classification (GTDB taxonomy): domain Bacteria; phylum Pseudomonadota; class Alphaproteobacteria; order Rhizobiales; family Xanthobacteraceae; genus Bradyrhizobium. The sequence continues at coordinate 32,518 of NZ_LGHK01000088.1, read as the reverse complement.
CCCGCCGAGCAAGAGGCCGATGTCGATGCCGCGACCGCTGCTGTTCTCGCCGCAGAATCTCAACTGCGTGTGGCGAAGGCGACCTTTGAGCGGCAGGAGACGCTGATCGCAAGCGGCTTCACCACGCGCACGACCTACGACCAGGCGCAGGAAGGATTCCGAACCGCGGAAGGCGCGCTCGAAGCGGCAAGAGCGCAGCTCGGAACGTCAAAGGAGGCCCTGGGCTACACCGCGCTGCGAGCCGAAGCGGATGGTGTCGTTACTGCACGCAACCTGGAAACCGGTCAGGTCGTGCAGGCTGCACAACCGGCATTTTCGCTGGCGCAGGATGGAGAGCGGGACGCCGTATTTGAGGTCTACGAGTCCATTTTCCTCGGCAATGCCGACGACCGCAGCGTTTCGTTGACGCTCGTCTCCGATGCGGGCGTGACTGCGAGCGGCCTCGTTCGGGAGGTTTCCCCGGCCGTTGACGCCAAGAGCTCGACCATTCGGGTGAAGGTGGCGATCAAGGACCCGCCTGCCGCAATGACGCTTGGAAGCCCCGTCGCAGGAACTGTGAAAGTGCATCCTCAGCAGCAGATCGCGTTGCCTTGGAGTGCATTGATGGCCGCGGGCACCAGGCCCGCGGTCTGGACTGTCGATCCGGCAACGCGGACAGCCTCGCTGAAGCCGGTAACGGTCGATGGCTATGAGGCCGGAGAAGTATTGATCAAGGCCGGCCTCGAGCCGGGCGAGCGCGTCGTAATCGACGGCGGCAAGCTTTTGAGCGTGGGCCAGCCCGTGACTTATGAAGGAGATCCCTCATGACGAGCCGCGCGATGATTGTGGCGGGCCCGCTTGCATGCGCGCTTGCGCTCGCCGGATGTCAGCAGGAAGCAAGGGCGCCGGAACCCGTGCGGCCCGTCCAATCGGAGCTTCTCGAAGCGGACCATGCCGACGATAGGGCTGCGGTGGGCGTTATCGAGCCGCGCTACCAAACCAATCTCGGTTTCCGTGTTCTGGGACGGCTGACAACGCGTCCGGTCTATGTCGGTGAGCTCGTGCATGAAGGCCAGACGGTCGGCACCATCGACTCGACGGCCCTCGAGCTCGCGGTCCGCGCGGCCAAAGGGGAACTTGCCAAGGCCGAGGCGCAGTTTGCGACCGTCAGGGCGACGGAGGAACGGCAGCGAACGCTCATCACCACCGACGCGACCACAAAGCAGACCCTGGATAACGCCGAGCAGGCGCGCGCCGGCGCGGAAGCAACGGTGGCGCAGGCACAGGCAAACCTGACCAAGGCGATCGAGCAACTCGGCTATTCGCAGATCAGGGCCGACTTCGCCGGTGTGGTCACCGCGGTCGGGGCGGAAGTCGGCCAGGTGGTATCTCCCGGCCAAAGCGTGGTGACGGTCGCGAGGCCCGATGTTCGCGAAGCCGTCGTCGATATCGGACCGGACTTTCCGCTGCCGCTGGAGATCGGCCTGCCATTCACGGTCAGCCTACAGCTCTTGCCAGCGGTTCAGGTGCAAGGTGGCATTCGCGAGATCGCGCCGCAAGCCGATCCGGTGACGCGATTGAGGCGGGTCCGTATTGCGCTCAACAATCCGCCTGAAAGCTTTCGCCTCGGCACGACCGTCACCGCGAAACTTGACAAGGGTCAAGCCCGGATATTGCGCCTGCCTGCCTCGGCGCTGCTCGCCAAGGACGGCGCAAACTTCGTCTGGATCGTCGATCAGCCCGCCAGCACGGTGTCGCTGCAAAAGGTCGATGTCGTTGCTGACCCAATCGGCGCGCGTGTCACCGGTGGGCTGGATCCCGGCGCGCGCGTCGTCACCGCCGGAATCCACAGCCTCAAGCAAGGACAGCAAGTCCGCATCGAACAGGATGAAAAGCCATGAAGTCGTTCAATCTTTCCGACTGGGCGCTCGGCCATCGTTCGCTCGTCTGGTATTTCATGATTGCCTTCATGGCGGCGGGCCTTTTTGCCTATCTCCAGCTGGGGCGGCAGGAAGACCCCGACTTCACCATCAAGACCATGGTGGTTCAGGCGCAGTGGCCGGGCGCCTCGCCTGAAGAGATGACGCGCCAAGTCACCGACCGGATCGAGAAGAAGCTCGAGGAGCTGGAATCGATCGATTACACCAAGAGCGTCACTGTAGCCGGCGAGACCACCGTCTTCGTCTATCTGCGCGACACCACGAAGGCTGCCGACGTGAAACCGACCTGGATTCGCGTCCGCAATATGATTGCGGACATCAAGGCCGAGTTTCCTCACGGCGTGATCGGACCCGGCTTCAACGATCGCTTCGGCGACGTGTTCGGCAACATCTACGCCTTCACCAGTGACGGCTTGAGCCAGCGTCAGCTCCGCGACCGGGTCGAGGACATCCGCGCCAAGGTCTTGACCGTGCCGGATGTGGGCAAGGTCGATATTCTGGGCGCGCAGGACGAGGTCATCTATCTCGAATTCTCCACCCGCAAGATCGCGGCCCTTGGTCTCGACGTCCACTCCATCATGGCTTCTCTGCAGGGGCAGAACGCAGTCGCGCCGTCCGGCGTGTTCCAGGAAGGGCCCGAGCGGATCAGCGTACGAGTGAACGGCCAGTTCACCTCCGAGGCAAGCCTGAAGGCGGTCAACCTCCGCATCAATGACCGTTTCTTTCCGTTGACCGACGTTGCAAACATCACGCGCGGTTATGTCGATCCGGCCAAAACCCTGTTCAGATACAACGGACAGCCCGCGATCGCGCTCGCGATCGGCATGAAGTCCGGTGCCAACCTCCTGCATTTCGGCGAGGCGCTGAAGGAGGAAATGACAAAGATCATTGCCGACCAGCCGATCGGCGTCGGCGTGCACCTGGTCGCCGATCAGCCGGTGGTCGTTGAGCACGCGGTGTCGGGCTTTACCGAAGCGCTGTTCGAGGCCGTGGCCATCGTGCTGGGCATCAGCTTTCTGAGTCTGGGTTTACGCGCGGGGTTGGTGGTCGCCATCGCGATCCCGCTGGTGCTTGCCATCACCTTCGTTGTAATGGCGTATGCAGGTATCTCGCTGCAGCGCATTTCCCTTGGCGCCTTGATCATCGCGCTTGGCCTCCTGGTCGACGACGCCATGATCGCGGTCGAAATGATGGTGGCGCGGCTTGAGATAGGGGATCCCCTGGAGAAAGCGGCGACCCACGTCTATACCTCGACCGCATTTCCGATGCTGACGGGCACGCTGGTCACGGTTGCCGGCTTCATTCCGATCGGACTCAACAGCAGCAATGCCGGCGAGTTTACATTCACCCTGTTCGTTGTGATCGCCGTCTCCCTGATCGTCTCCTGGATCGTCGCGGTGCTGTTTACGCCGCTGCTCGGCGTCAGCATCCTGCCCGCGGCGATGAAGGGCCATCATGGGGAGAAGGGTCGCCTGGCGCGGCTGTTCGCGCGTCTGCTTCTGTTCTGCATGCATCATCGCTGGATGACGATTTCGGTGACGGTTGCGGCCTTCCTGGTCGCCTTGTTCGGCCTTCAGTTTGTCCAGCAACAGTTCTTCCCGTCCTCGGACCGTGCTGAGCTCGTGATCGACTGGAATTTGCCGCAGAACGCCTCCATTGCCGATACCAATTCGCAGATGGCGCGCTTCGAGCGCGAACAGCTTCAGGACAACAATTCGGTCGATCACTGGTCGACCCATGTCGGCACCGGCTCGCCGCGCTTCGTCCTGTCCTTTGACGTGCAGACCGCCAACACCTGGTTCGGTCAAATGGTGGTCGTGACCAAGGGAGGCATCAAGGTGCGCGACAAGGCCAAGGCACAATTCGAGGGCTACCTCAAGAAGACGTTCCCCGGCACCGACACCTACGTCAAGCTGCTGGAGGTCGGCCCGCCGGTCGGACGCCCTGTGCAGTATCGCTTGAGTGGACCTGATATCGCGAAGGTGCGAGATCTCTCGCAGAAGCTCGCCGGGATCGTCCGGAGCAGCCCCGACTTGGGCAACGTCGTGTTCGACTGGATGGAGCCGGCCCGCGTCGTCAAGGTGGACGTTCTCCAGGACAAGGCGCGCCAGCTCGGCGTGACCTCGGAGGACATCGCCACGACCTTGAACTCAGTGCTCGAGGGCTCGCCGATCACGCAGGTGCGCGACAGCATCTATCTCGTCAACGTCACGGGACGGGCGACCGCGCTGGAACGTGCTTCCATCGACACCCTGCGCGATCTGCAATTGACGGGGCTCGGCGGTCAATCCGTGCCGCTCGGGGCCGTGGCCAATCTGCGTTACGAGCTCGAGCAGCCGACGATCTGGCGGCGCGCGCGGATCCCCACCATCACGTTGAAGGCCGGCATCGTTGGCAACGTGCAGCCGAAGACAATCGTGGATCAGCTCGCGCCGAAAGTGGCGGAGTTCACCAAGGAGCTACCGGCGGGCTACTCGGTCAATATCGGCGGCTCCGTCGAGGAGAGCGCCAAGAGCCAGGCGCCGATTGTGGCCGTCGTTCCGCTGATGCTGTTCGTCATGGCGACGGTGCTCATGATCCAGCTCCAGAGCTTCCATCGCTTGTTCTTGGTGTTCGCGGTCGCGCCGCTCGCCGTGATCGGCGTCGTCGTGGCCCTGCTGCCGAGCGGAGCGCCGCTCGGTTTCGTTGCCATTCTCGGTGTGCTCGCCCTGATCGGAATTCTGGTCCGAAACTCGGTGATCCTGATCGTGCAAATTGAGGATCTGAAGAAGGAGGGGCGCCCAGCCTGGGAGGCCGTCGTGGAGGCGACCGAGCATCGAATGCGGCCGATCCTATTGACCGCGGCGGCCGCAAGTCTCGCGCTGATTCCGATCGCGCGCGAGATCTTCTGGGGCCCGATGGCCTACGCGATGATGGGCGGCATCATCGTCGGCACACTGCTGACGCTATTGTTCCTGCCGGCACTCTATGTGGCCTGGTTCCGAATCCAGCCTGAACAAGGCGATGGATCGCCCCATGAACCCGAAGCGTTTGCGCATGAAAAGCCGGCCGAACAGGTAGCCGCTCACGATGCGCCAGAGCCGGTGCTCGAGACGCAAATCTAGAACGGAGACAACGATGCCCTCGAAGAGACAATTGACCTTTGCCGTCGGTGTGGCGCTTGCAGTGACTTCGCTCGTGCCCACTGCGGCCATGGCGCAATTTCCTCCGCCCCCTCTGATGCCGCCCGCCGGGGCTCTCCCGATGCCCGCCGCAGGTCCGCCGGCCTTCGCAGGCCCTCCTCAGCTTGGCCCTCGTGCCCGGCCTCGGTGGTCCAGCGGCTCGCCTCGGTCCCGCGGCTGGTCCGCGCGCTGATCTCACCGCGAACCGAGGCATCGGCGGTGCGCCGGCGGTCGTAAACTCGGCGCGGGCCGCGTCGGTCAACATCAGCCGTTCCGGAAGCTACGGCTATCTAAGTCATGTTGCTTGGACTCCTCGACCGTTGGATCCATGGTCGCCGCGAGCACCGTGTTCAGCATCGTGACGATGGCGATCACTATTGCCGTGCTGTTCCCGAGTTAGGCATCCGCGCATGACGCTTGCGATCCTTTGCTCCGGACAGGGATGGCAAAACCCGGACATGTTCGCCTTGACGGGCGAGGCGCCGGAAGCCTCTGAGCTGTTCGCATGCGCGACGAAGTTCCTCGGCGGTATCGATCTCCGCCACTATGTCCGTACTAAAACCAATGAGGCCATCCATCGCAACCGTGCCGGTCAAATCCTTTGTACGACTCAGGCGCTGGCGGTCGCTGCGGTGCTGAAGGAAGTAATGCCGGAGCGCATCATTGTTGCCGGCTACAGCGTGGGTGAGGTTGCGGCCTGGGGAGTCGCAGGCCTGTTCGGAATGACCGATGCGCTCGAACTCGTGGCACGCCGCTCGGAAGCCATGGACGCCGCCTCACGGCCCGGCGACGGCTTGCTGTTCATTCGTGGACTTTCCAGATCCGACATCGACCGATTGTGTGAGCGATACGATGCGGCGGTCGCCATCGTCAATCCAGGCGACGCTTACGTTCTCGGCGGAGGCTGTGCGGCGCTGCAAGCGACCGCCAGGGAAGCGGCCCTCATGAACGCAACCAAAGTGATCGACTTGCCGGTCGAAGTCGCTTCTCACACGAAGCGGCTCGTCAGAGCTGCCATGGAGTTTCGGAGCAGCCTTCGGCAGGTTCCAGCGAGATCCTCACCCTATGCCAACGTGCGGGTCCTGAGTGGTATTGATGGCTCTCCGGTCACCCGCATCGATGTTGGGCTCGATAAGCTGGCGGCCCAGATATCCCAGACCGTGCAGTGGGAAAGTTGTCTTCATGGCTGCATGGAGGCAGGTGCGACGGCTTTTCTTAAACTGGGTCCGGGCCGTGCTCTGAGCAAGATGGTGCAGGCGGCCTATCCCGACGTGCCGACGCGATCTCTGGACGATTTCAAGAACTTCAAGGGGCACGCTCGTGGCTGACGCGTCACGCCGATCGTTAGCCGGCTGTTGTCCATGTGGCCGCCGGGACATGTGACGGCTCTCGCGCAAAGCGGCCAGCATGTCTGGGACGGAGTCTAGGGAGCGGTGCGAGGATCATTTACCAACAGGCTCTGCGAGCCGATTGCTTCCCTGCTCGTAACAATGTCGAGAAGTGCGGCACCAAGAAAAAGGCCGGCGGGCGCTACGCCGCCGACCTTGTCTTGCAACTGCCGGCTCGCGGGTCCGGTTCCGCTGCAATGCATCTTCCTACATCGATTTTGATCCGTAGCATCCTTCGTGTGCTGGAGCCATTGCACGACGGTCGAGCCAAACCCCTACGGAGATAGGCGCGCACTGCATCATCGGGTGGGGCGCGCTATCCTTGGGTTTAGGGCAAACCCATAAGATGTCCGCGACGGTCCCGATATCAACACAACTGCGTAGGCGCCGGGACGTGTCGCCGGACTTCGTCGCCACGGGCCAACAGCGAACCATGCGGCCCGCTGCATATTGGTCGGTCCGAGCCGGGAAAAGCGCCAGTTTGGAAGCCGGCCAAGGCACGGGTAGGCAGACCTAAACTTAGGTTTGCTCTTCTTAGCCAATATACTGTACGCGATCGACCTCTGTGCAATGGTTTGGCTCTCCTCTCGTGACTACGCTGGGATGTCAATCGCCCGATCTATCGAGCGGCAATCGAGGAGTTCCAGCGATGAGAATCATGGATGCAACCGCATTGTCAGCTTTTGCTCGCAGGACGGCTGAGTCAGCCTCCGACTTCGCCAGCGTCGTTCGCAACCTGATTTTGGACGTGCGCGACAGTTACCGGCCCGAGTTGCACTACATGCGCGGCCCTGGTCCGAAATGGCGCGCCAAGCATCAACCCAGTTTGAAATTCGACGTTCAAACAGTATCACCGGTCGAGCAGCACCACGTGTCGCCACTGTATGTGCGTCGTCGCGATGCGGCCAGCTCCACTCGATAGTCAGGCCGAGGCTACGAAATCATGCTCGTCTCGAGGGCCGAATCCTCGGAGTGCGCCCGCATCGCTCGCGCTCGGCGGGCGGTAATCCGAGTTTGGACGCTGCTCATTGGCTCCATCCTTTGCATCGCATTGGTGGCCATGCTGAGCGGTACGGCGCGCGCCGGCGTTGCCTTCGAAGGACGCAAATTGCCGATGAAGTTCAGCTGGGTCGCTTGCCAGCCGAATTGCCGGGGCTGGGTCAGCGCGGTCGGTATCGTAACTGCGGATAGTCCAAGGGATTTCGATGAATTCGCGCGCGGCCGGCAGCTCGGCGGCGTGACCATCGTGCTGGATTCCAGCGGCGGTTCGGTCAACGATTCGATCGCGCTTGGACGGCGCTGGCGCAATCTCGGGGCGCTGACCACCGTCGGCGTCAGCGATCAGACCAATACGCTGCAAGGCGATCCCGTCAACATGGCGCCCGCAGCCTTCTGCGAATCGATGTGCGTGTTCCTGCTGTTGTCGGGCAAGGCGCGTTACGTCCCCGAGACTGCCCATGTTCGTGTGCATCAGATATGGATGGGCGACCGCGCCAATGACGCCAGGGCCGCGACCTACAGCGCAGATGATCTTACGATCGTGGAACGCGATATCGGGCGTCTCGCCAAATACACCTTCGACATGGGTGGGACGGGTGATTTGTTGTCGCTGTCGCTAAACGTGCCGCCCTGGGAAGATCTGCATGAGCTGTCACGGGATGAATTGCGACTGACCAATCTGGTCACCACCGATATGGTTGATCACACGGGAAATCCCAATGCTGCGGTGGCCGAGCTGACGCCCAAGCCGGTGCGGGGGCGCTTCGCAGGCCGTGCCGTTGCAACCGAGACATATCCGGAGCCGTCAAAATCGATCAAGTCGGCTGAAGCCGTGGTGCAATTGGACGGGCGGGCGGCGCCTGGGCAAGAGTAGCGGCTATCCGGCGCACAGCGATACTTTGCTGCGATCGTTTACGAAGCCATGGCCGGTTTCCGCGAAAGATTGGACGGCGGTACCGCGGCAATTGCCTTTGCGCCACGCGCTGGCCTGAATGGGCGGTGGCTTTTTCTCACGCCGCCGGCGCCGGATACAGGAAGCAGACCGCTTAACGCTGAACTAGTGTGCCGCTGAGCGCCGTCGGCTCGGGTGAAAGAGCGGCCTAGCCCGAGCATCGCTTTTCGCGCAAAACGACCACGTCGCATTGGCCGGGGACTGATGACCGTTGACGGTATCGAACAAAAAGGGGGAGGGGCAGTGGTGGCCGTTGCGCCCTAGCACGCGCGCCCACTTTATCGATTGGCTCCGATAGTTGGCGAAGGAGCCATCTCTCAAGTCCACGCAAATTCTACTGTGAATTCAAGACCGAAACATCGCGACGGGTATACAGTCGGGATTTGTCCGTCAGACCTGAAGATTTGTGCTTAAAGATCAACGACGAAGCGTCGTCTGAAACGATTGAGTGGGAGTAGGGCGGCCGGCTGCCATCGCGTAGTTTAGCGTAGTTTGGTCGAGTCGTTCTCGCTTTCGCCGCACTTGAGAATTTGAAGTGGCGAGCTTGGTTTATCCCAGCAGAGGTCCGACATCCATTGCGACTTCACTGATGGAGTATTACAGCGCGCTCGATCGTACAGAAGGGTCGGTCGCCTGAAGCCTGGCTAAGAGCACCGACAAGTTTTGGCGCAAAACCGTCACGGCCAACTAAAGCGGGCTTGTGGCGCATGTGGCTGGTCTGATTCCGAGGGCAGGAGGCCGGGAAGCATTTGCGAGCAGTATTAGTTGTTCGAAATGGCACAATCGATTCGTGGGTTTGACTCTCACTCCCTCCGCCATTTGCACGATCTCGTGTGCCCTTCTGCGATTTAGAACGATTTCGCTCGCGATACGCGATTTGGCGCCTGCTGAGCGCGATCATGCAGGAGTTGATAGCCACCTGACTGTTGTCGAGGTCAGATTGACCCCGCGTCGGACCGTTCTGGTCCGAAGCGCCATCGTTTTTCGATCGAAAACTGGTTTGAGTTCGCCAGCATTCACTGCTGTCTCAGCGCGATGCGCATCGCCCAGGGCGACGTGCGCTCGGCGCGTCTTGCACCTCCGGTGTGCGGCTTCCGTCGTGTGCTCGAGTAGCGGCAATTGCCGCGCATCCGGATGACGTTGGAGTGGTCGGTCATACTGCATTGCAAAGAAATTTGCGCGATGGGCCGATTGGTGTCGACAAGGCCTTTTGCCGACCGCGACGTCAGGGCGAAGTCGGAAAATGCGATCCGCTTCACCGATTAACCCGCCAACCGATTTATCGAATATTCAGTTTCGCGAGATGACCGAGACCGAAGCTCGATACAATCTGGGACTGGAGGGGTTCAATGGCTGAATTGGCGGTATCTGCGCCGAAAGCTAAACCAACAACGACTCGGTGGGGTCGTCGGCCGGCAGGTGTATCGATCAATTTGTCGATGGCTTCCGCAACATCGTGCGGATTGGGCGCGTTGGCTCCGGTGAAAATATGTTCGAGAACCTTGGAGACGATGCCCGGAAAAGCCGCCACCTCGCCATAGTCGCCGGCGCGACCGCCATCGGCAGGTGGCCGCAAGTCCGCGTAAAGTTTCGTTGGAAACGGACCTGGCTGTATCAACAGGACGTCGATGCCGAACTGCGACAGCTCGTAGCGATAGGAATCGGTCAAAGCCTCTACCGCAAACTTGGATGCGCCGAACAGACCAACGAACGGAATCGTCAGTCGTCCAAGAACCGAGCCGATGTTGATGACAAGCCCGGATTTCGCCTTTCGCATCTGCGGCAACGCAGCCCGCATCGTACGTTGGATGCCGAATACATTGACATCGAACATTTCGCGTAGCTGTTCGGGCGTGAAACTCTCCGTAAGACCTCCCGCCGCGACACCGGCGTTATTGACAAGAACGTCCAGCCCAACTCCGGCGATATCGGCCAGCAACTTAAAGGCGGCGTCGACACTCGCGTCATCAGTGACGTCAAGCTCGATGGTCTCAATTCCCTTCGACTGGAAATCCTTGGCAACTTCACGATGCCGCTTATGTGGATCGCGCATCGTCGCGAACACGCGATGACCCGCCGCCGCCAGTGTTTTGGCGACGTCGTTTCCGAAGCCGCTAGATGTGCCGGTGATAAGAACCGTTTTAGGCATCGCCATCCTTCGCGGTCGAACCGTGTCACGCTTCATTGCTACCGAAATGAGTTAGGCAACCGCGCTCATCTTCCTGCTGTGCCTAGATGGTTTCTATCGAGGCCTCGCAATTTCACGACCCATCCTCCGCGCTCTCTTGCAAAGGCGATTGAAGGATGATGTCATTTTTGACTAATGCGTGCGTATCAAAGAGCGAAGAGCGCGGCGAGGGCAATCCCGCTACAGGATTGTGACGACCCGGCTTCCCCCGCCAAGTACGCAGAGCGGACATCCTTGCGATGCCTCGGCTCCTAGTGGTCGGAGGCAACTGCAGCAAGCACGGACGTTGCAGCTCTTAAGTCAGCGGTGTGCCAGCCTTGTGAAAATTCTGCCAGAACAGGCCGCAACGAAGACCGCGCCTCCGACCTACGATTTGTTCCAGCTTGCAACGCGGCTATGTCAGTCGCTATGCGAAGTTCCCAAGCTCGTGCACCTTGGTGCCGACTCAACGTGATCGCCTGGAGAAAATGGCTTTCTGCTTCGTCCGGACGATCCTTCGCCAATAGAAGCTTGCCTTTCAGACGCAGCAGTTCTGGCGTGTATAGGTGATGGCCTTTCTCTTCGACGAGAATGATGGCCTGATCTAGTTCTTTTTCTGCTTCCGAGTATCGGCCAAGCGCCAAGAGACCCTGGACAAGTGAAATATTGAATTCTGTCACGAGGGCCATCGACCGTATCGACTGGACCTTTTCAAGACAAGAACGGAGGCGTTCGACTCCGCTCTTATAGTCGCCGCGTTGGATCGCGAGCTCCGCCTGCCGCGCTTGGCCGATGGTGATCAACGAAATCAAAGCATGAGATTTTGCCGTATAGATCCCCGCGTCGATATACTTCGCGGCGCTCTCCTGGTCGCCCGTCCAAAGGAAAACTGAAACTGCGAAGGTCAGAGTGACAGCGATCACCGTGGGCTGATCGATCTTGAAGGCGCGCGCAATAGTTTCATGCGTTCTTGCAAGCGCGGCCTCCGGATGACCCTGCAGCCAGATCGCGCGACCGATACTGGATTCGCTGACGCTTTGGTATTCCCGGCAAAGATAGAGCGGAACGTTTCCGGCTCGCGACCAGTGTTCCACACCGGCTTCCAATTCGACTCGCGCTCTGTTTTGATCGCCGGCAAGGTGCAGCGCGGTGCCCATCATGGAATGAGCCAGTCCGACTGCGGCCGGATTATCTACCGTCGCCGCGGCGAGTCGAGCGCGCCTCGCGATCTCCAGCATCGACTTGAAATCGGCTCGACGGAAATAGAAGAAATTTAGAAGACCCAAACAAGCAATCAAGTCCGCCGGATCGCCAGACGCGTCCGCGATGCCGACGCCTCGCCGCAATGCCGTTTCAACAGCCTCGACTTCGCCAAGCAGGTCCACCGCCCCAATTCCATAGCCGACCCGCAACAGCATTTCCTCCCGGCTGCCCCGCTGCTGGTCGCCGAGCGCGCTGAGAGCGCGCTCCGACCAGAAACACGCTTCGGAAGTCAACGACATTGCCAAGAATGCGGCCGACGCGGCGGCGGCGAGCTCTACACCGGTTCCAACATCACCACGCTCACCGAAGCACCAATCCAGTGCCGAGCGAACATTGTTGATGATCGCGAAAAGCGGCCCACGCTCCGGGTTTGCGAGAACATGGTTCCATTCGGCGTCGGCCTGAGCGATCAAGCGCCGGTAGCAATTAGCGTGACGTATGGAGAGTTGCTCGTGTTCGTCAGGCTCGAGCAAAGTTTTCAATGCATAGGCGCGCGTCGTGTCCAGCAGACGATACTGCACCATTCCCCCGACGGACTGTACCGCGAGAATGGACTTGGACACCAGGCTGTCGATAGCGTTGAACACCGCGGCGCGTCCGAGGGAAGCATCCGACACGACTTCCAGCGCCGCGTCTAACGTGAAATGCCCGACGAAGACTGCGAGTCGGCGCAGCACCAACCGTTCCTGCTTCGTGAGAAGCGCGTGACTCCATTCCAGCGTGGCGTGCAACGTCCTCTGCCGCGGCGGCGCGGTCCGCGAGCCGGTCCATTCCAGACTCAAGTGGTGATCCAGAAGCTGCGCGGTCTGCGATAGGCCACAGGAGTCCACCCGACGGGCCGCCAATTCGATGGCAAGGGCCACGCCATCCAGCCTGCGACAAATGCCGGCAACGATGGGAGCGTCCGCATCGCTAACTTCCAGCCGCGCGCCGCTTGCCATGGCGCGATCCAAAAACAAACGTGTGGCGGGAAAGTTCTCGAGTGATGCTGCCGTGATCCCAACACCGTCCGACGGAAATGGCAGCCCCTCCAGGCGGTGGATATATTCGCCCGCGACCCGTAGCGGCTCGCGGCTTGTGGCAAGGATACGAACGTTGGGCGCCGCCGCAATGATGTCCTCTGCTAGGGACGCCGCAGTGTCGATGAGGTGTTCGCAGGTATCCAATATCAACATCACTCGCTTGTCGCAGAGATAAGCGAGCAGACTCGGTCGGGCGATCTCTGCTGCGGCGGGCAGACCCAACATGGACGCCAGACCAGTCGTTACCACGTCGGGGTCGTGCATCATGCCAAGGTCGACGAATAATACGGCCCCCTGAAACGCCTCGCTGAGACGGTGCGCCGTCGCCAGCGCGACAGTCGTTTTGCCGATTCCGCCAGAGCCGCTGATGGTGACCAATTGCGACCGGGCCAATTGAGTAAGGATCTTCTCTACGTCTATCTCTCGACCGACCATCCGACTCGGCCGGCTCGGAAGATTGGAGCGCCGAAATTTGGTTGTTGGTGCCACGTCGAGGCTTTTGGCCCGCGAGACCGAAGCGACAAAACAATAACCTCGACCGGGAAGCGTCGTGATGTAGCGCGCCCCTTGCTCGCCGTCGCCGAGCGCCTTGCGCAGATTCATCATGTGAACACGCAAATTCGCTTCTTCCACGAAGACATCGGGCCAGACTTGCGCCAGCAACTGCTTTTTGCTTACAACCTCGTTTGGCGACGATGTAAGGGCGATCAAAAGATCGAGGCTCCGCGAGCTCAACTCGACGGGCGAGCCTTCCTTGGTCAGCAATCTTTCGCTGACCTGAAGATCAAATGGACCAAACGAAAGCCAGTCCTTGCCGGATTCGATCTCTACCACCATCACCGATGTCCCTTGACTGTCTTTCGACCGTCGAGCGGGCCCTCATCGGGCACCTTGCAGGCTTCTGCTGCTTTCCGCTGGATTTCTCAATCAACGATCCGGCAAGACCCCTTGCGCATTTACCGAGACGCCTCCTCCGCCTCCCGGTAAGCGCACGAGATCTGAAAATGTAACGGGTAATATAATACCGTAAAACGTTGCATCGAATAATTGCGCATTCGGCGCGAGTCGAGCCAGGACCGCCTCATCGTTGAAGTCGTCGAGGCTCACCACATTCTCGCAAGACCTCCTGCAGAAATCCTGCGCTCGTGCTATTCACTGGTGCTGCGCGTCTTTTGCGAGCCATGTGTTTGGTTTCGCTAAATTTTTGCCGGCCTCGGGCTCTCCGATCTCCGGCCACGTGGAGTGGCGATGTTCAATTGGTCCGATATCCGATTTTTTTTGGAGCTGGCCCGCGCGCAGCAATTGTCCAAAACGGCCACGCGCATGCGGGTCGACGTGTCCACCGTATCCCGGCGCATAAGCGAGCTTGAGCGGGCGTTAAAATGCAGGCTGTTCGAGCGGTCCGTCGACGGATTTTCGCTTGCCGAAGGAGGCTACAAGCTGCTTTCGTTGGCGGAGAGGATGGAAGCTGCGGCGACCGATATCTCTGCCGAAGTGGGCGGCCTTCATGATCCCCACACGGGTGTCGTCCGCATAGCGACTTGGGAAGCTCTCGCGGCTCTAGTCATCGCGCCCGAATGGGTGAATTTCAGAACCGACAAGGTCGATATCGCCCTAGAGCTGCTGGTCGTCACTCAAGCCACGAATTTGGGGCGCCGCGAAGCCGACATTTCGCTTTCCATGTTCGAACTCGATGCGCCCAAACTGCTTTGCAATAAGGTCGGCCGTTTCGCCGTCAACCTTTACGCCTCACCGCAGTATCTGAGGAATAGCGGACATCCGAAGTCAGCGTCAGATCTGGCGAGTCACGTCTTCATCGACTATCTGGATGCGTTCGTCCCGCTCGTTCAACTACGGTGGCTCCGCGAGCTTGCTCCGGAGGCCAAGATTGTCCTTCAAAGCACGAGCCTCATCGCCCAACAGCAGGCGGCAATCGCTGGCGTCGGGATCGTGGCGTTGCCTGCATACGCGACCGGTCCGAAGGGCGCACTCGTCCGGCTACTTCCCGAAACCACTGTTTGGCGAGACCTGTGGATGACCGTTCACGCGGACAACGCGTACCTTTCCCACATCAGAGCGGCAATGCAATTTCTGAAGGATCGCCTGCACATCATATTAGAAGAGACGAATGCAGGCTGAGCGTATCGATCTTGCGCGATTGGCGGCGGCCATTTAGCGCGCGACAACATTTCAAAACGAATTTTCGGCCAAGGGCCGCGTCATCGTCCTGCTACGCAAGGGAGCGATTGTATGGCTTCCGCACGACTAGATGCCCATCACCAGAAAGTTGGTACCTTGCCGCAGACTTTTGCGGCCGGTCGGTGCCGGGATCTCCCGAAGAATGCGATGAGGTATCCTTGCGGAATCGCCATCGACGATCAAGCATAAGACAGAAGGAAAGCAAATGATCGAAAACTAGGTTAGGCGACTATTCGACGATCACGTTGCTCTCTCAGCGCCGAAGTACAACGATACGCAACCCAATGCTGTAACACCCGCTGAAACGAGCAGGACTGGGGGATAGCTCCCCAACTGCTCGTGGAGATATCCGATGAAGGCTGGGCCGCAAGCCGAGAAGAACTGGATGCAGGTAGCGGCAGTTCCGTATACTTCTGCGAAGGCCTTGGCGCCGAATTCGCGCCGGACAACGATCGGGCTGAGCGTCGTGACGTGCCCGATTGCGAAGCCGTAGATCAAGCTCCCGACGATCAGCGTCGGGATCGAAGGAAAGAGCCCAATCGCGAGGAGCGCGGCCAACTGTGCGACCATCGCTTGGCAAGCTAATCGCCGGACTGGCGCACCGTCGACGATCTTCGCCAGGTACAGGCGGCCGAACAGCGTGACAGCGCCCGTCGCGCTGACCAGCACGCCGGCACCGAACTTGCCGAGAAACTGCTCGGCCAACGCGACGTGGTGCGCGATGAAGCCTATCTGTGCCAGTAGTGTCAGTGCGAACGCCGCAGTTGCGCTCCAGAGTAGGCGGCGCCGGTTCTCGGGCGTCGCGATGTGCTCGGCGAGGTCCAGCGCGCCGCCGGCACCCACGAGCCCACCGTCCCTCGTCATGCCCAGATCTTCGGGACCGCGGTACCGAAGGACCGCCCCGATGAGGGGAAGAAGGACGAGGCCGGCGACGACGCTTGCCGCGAGCAGGCCCCCGCGAAGGCCGAGCCGATCGACGATATAGAGCAGGGTCGGCACGCCGAGGATCGCGCCGAAGCTCGCGCCCATGATCGCGAGAGTTATGGAGCGGCCTTGATGACGCTCGAACCAAGGTGCGACGCTGGCCGAAATGCCGGTCGTTGAGAGGGTCGCCCAGCCGATACCGAGCAGCGCGAAACACGGATAGAGTTGCCAGGGCCGGCCGACCAGGCCGATCGACGCTACGCCGATGCACATGCAGATGGTGCCGACGAGGAGTGCGGGCCTGGGCCCGTGCCGAGCGATGCTGCGCCCCAGTGCGCTCTGCCCGGCGGCGCTGATCAGAAGGAACGTCGTGATGGCGGAGGAGACTTCGGAGATCGACCAGCCGTGCTCCGCCGTCACCGCCTGGAGATAGACGCTCGAGCCGAAGAGCCCGAGCCCCCAGGAGAAGCAGGCGATGACGAAGCATGCCGCGACCACGCGCCAGCCGTAGAAGATTTTCGATTTCATGACGGACTCGATCGGCCTAGGCGTCGACGAAGTTCATGGGGCCCAGGAAATCCATCTTGCCGACATCGACGCCGTTGTGCCGGAGGATCGCGTAGGCCATCGCGAGGTGAAAGTAGATGTTCGGGATCGCCACCTGCAGCAGGTAGTCCGCCCCTCCGATGACCTTTCCCGGCGCCCACGGAAGCGCGATCTTCTGCGCGGCCGCACGGTCGTATCGCGCCGGCGACACGCTGGCGACGTAGGCAACCGTCTTTGAGATCCGCTCCCTTATCTCGCCGACCGTCGTCTCGGTATCGGCATGCTTGGGTGGCGCTTCGCCGGCGAGCCAGCCAGCCGCATGTTTGACGTAGTCACACGCGCTTTGAACTTGGTAGACGAACGGTTGCATGTCTGGAGAAAGGCGTCCGGACATGAGGACGCCAACATCGAACTTCCTGTCGCGCGCATATCGCTCGGCCTTCCGGAGACAGGCCTCCAAGTTCTCCAAGCTCCTGACGCATTGCGCGATCGCGCTATGGAAACCGAGTTCGGGGTCAGCCATGGGACGCCTCCGGATAATATTGGGGCGCCTCCCGGCGATCGAACATGCCGTAGTCACGCACGACGCGGACGTGCCGCAACCGACCGCCCGGCGGGAGATTGGCCGATCCCGCGAAAGCGGCTGCGTCTCCCTTCGACTTCCATACCATCATCAGAATGGCGTCGCCCGGCGTAAGAACGGCATCGAAGACTTCCCACGTCACCAGGCCGCCGGCGCGGGGATCCAGACCGAGATGGCGAGCGACCTCGGGGGCTTCGGATGGTTCGATGGATCCGTTTGGCCATTTGGCGTCGACGAACGTGACCGTCGTTCCTTCGCCGATCTCGGTTTCGTCGAGACGCTGCTCGGCGATCGTTTGACCGGCCGGCACCTGCGAGTCGTGCGTGATCTGTCCGACGCGCAGATGATAGTCGAGCATGATCTCGGAACGGCCCCGCTCTTGAGCTACATGGTGGCGCTGCGTGGTCCGCCACCGCACGACGGATTTCTCGTCCCGCCATCCGGAGAGCGACAGGAGCCAGCCGGGCCGCGTGACGCTCTTGTAGCGGACGTTTTCGACGAAACCGTCGACCTGCTCCAATTCCGGCCGCAGCATTTTGGCGATGCCGAGGTAGCCGTCCCAATTGTCCGATTTTGGATGAACTTCGAATATCACCGAGAACATCGTCGTCTCCTTTGGCTGCAGGACATCTCGTCAGATAGGCTCGCCGGAATCGTGCGAGGTAGCTTCGGGTTTTACCTCCGGCTTTCCTCCGGAGCCGAAGTTGCGGATGAAGGAATAGAACGCCGGAGTGAACATCAGGCCGAAGATGGTGACGCCGATCATCCCGGCGAACACGGCAGTTCCGATGGACTGCCGCATCTCGGATCCGGCTCCAGTGGCGATCGCGAGCGGAAAGACGCCGAGAATGAACGCGGCAGACGTCATCAGGATCGGACGAAGACGGATGCGCGCGGCTTCAGTCGCGGCCTGTTCCGCCGTATCGCCGTCATGATCCTGCCGCTGCCTGGCGAACTCCACGATCAGGATGGCGTTCTTCGCCGCGAGCCCAACCAGAACGACGAAACCGATCTGGGCGAGAATATCGATCGGCATGCCGCGGAAGGCGAGGCCGGTCGCGGAAGCCAACAGACACATCGGCACGATCAGCACGATCGCCAACGGCATCTTCCAGCTCTCATATTGAGCCGCCAGCACCAGGAAGACGAAGAGGGCCGATGCGCCGAAGATCGCGATGGTGGGAATGCCCTGCTTTTCCTGCTGGTGCGATAACTCCGTCCATTCCATGGCGAAGCCGGCCGGCAGCACCTCCTTGGCAAGCGCCTCCATCCGGGCCGCAGCGGTGCCTGACGCGACGCCGGCTGCGGCGGTGCCGAGGACATCGGCGGCCGGATAAAGGTTGTAGCGCGGCTGACGGTAGGGCGCGGTTTGGTCCTGGAAGTTAGCGACCGAACCGATCGGCACCATCTCGTTGCTCGCGTTGCGGACTTTGAGGCGGCCGATATCCTCCGGCGTCTTGCGGAAAGCCTCATCCGCCTGGGCGAGAACTTGGTAGGTGCGGTTGAGATAGTTGAAGTCGTTCACATACTGGGAGCCGAGGTAAAGCTGAAGCGTGGAAAACACGTCGGTCGGCGTGAGGGCGACCTTCTCGGCCTTCTCGCGGTCGATGTCGGCGAACAGCGAGGGCGCACCGGCGTTGTAGAGGGTGAACACGCCGGCGAAGGCCGGATCCTTGTTGGCGGCCGCGACCAGCGTGTTGGTCGCCGCGGCGAGTTCCTGCGGACTGTGATCGCCGCGGTCCTCAACCATCAGCTTGAAGCCGCCGGCGGAGCCGAGACCCTGGACGGGCGGCGGGTTTACGACGATGACGACCGCGTCCTTGATGCCGGCCAGAGCCGCGCGGACTTTCGGCAGCATCGTTGCGGCGTTGACGCCTGGGATGTGGTGCCCATAGAGCGACGGCAGGCCGTAGAAGATGGTGCCGACGTTCGGCGCTATCGTGCCGGTCGTGACGTCCAGGCCGGCGACGGGCGAGGTATGGGTCGGGCCCGGCACTTCCTTCAGAACGATGTCGTTGACTTCGCGAACGACGGCATCGGTCCGCTGCAGGCTCGATCCCGGGGGCAGGAAGACGATGACGGCCTGGTAGCCGATGTCCTGGCTCGGAATGAAGCCGGTGGGCATCCGCGACATCTGGAAACCGGTCAATCCGATCAGGCCGAGATAGACGACGCCGACGACGGCGCTCGCCCGGATGATGCGCCCCGTGACGCGGCCGTAACTCGATGACGCCCATTCGAAGCCCGCGTTGAAGCGTCCGAACGCGGCCTGCACGATCCGGCTGATGCCGCGCGGCTTGGCATGCGCGGCATGCGGCTTCAGCAGCACCGCGCACAATGCCGGGCTCAACGTCAGCGAAACGATGACCGAAATGATGGTCGAGGCCGCGATGGTCGCCGCGAACTGGGTGAAGAACAGGCCGGAGATGCCGCTGATGAAGGCCGACGGAATGAACACAGCGCACAGCGTCAACGCGATGGCGATCAGCGCGGTCGACACCTCGTCCATCGTCTTGTGGGCCGCCTCGCGCGGCGACATGCCCGATGCCATGTTGCGCTCGACGTTCTCGACGACGACGATGGCGTCGTCCACGACGATGCCGACCGCCAGGATCAGGCCGAACATGGAGAGATTGTTGATCGAGATGCCGAAGATGGCGAGGACTGTGAAGCAGCCGATCAGGGAGACGGGAATGGCGATCACGGGGATGATGGTCGCTCGCCATGTCTGCAGGAACAGGAAGACGACGCCGACAACGAGAGCGATCGCGATGAAGATGGTCTTGACGACTTCGGCGATCGACTGGCTCACGAACGTCGTCGGGTCGTAGATCCTGATGTAATCGAGACCTGGCGGGAAGCTCTTCTTGAGCTCCGCCATCTTCGACCAGATCGCATTCTCGACCTGCACGACGTTCGCGCCAGGTGTGGCCTTGGGAAACCAGGGCGTTGAGGGATACCTGTCCGCGTAGGCGACGGAGCCGTAGTCCGCCGAGCCGAGCTCGACGCGGCCGATATCGTGGATGCGGGTGACGCGTCCCTGACTGTCCGATTTGACGATGATGTTGCCGAACTGCTCCGGCGTCGTCAGCCGGCCGAGCGCCTGGACGTTGATCTGGTACGCCGCATCGGTCGTCGTGATAGGCGGCGCGTTGAGAACGCCGGCTGATACCTGAGCGTTCTGCGCGCGCAGCGCGGCCAGGATCTCGTTTGCGCTGATGTTGTCGGCGGCGGCCTTGTCCGGATCGATCCAGATCCGCATCGCGTAGTCGCGTTGACCGAAGATCTGGAAATCGGACACGCCTGGCAGGCGCGCGATCTCGTCCCGGATCTTGAGCATGTAGTTCGACATGTATTCGGGGCTGCGCGAGCCATCCGGCGAATAGACGTGCACGCCGAGCAGGAGCGCGTCGATCGTTTTCTTCACCTGCACGCCCTGAGCCTGAACTTCCTGCGGCAAGCGCGACAACGTATCCTGCACGCGGTTTTGTGTGAGGACGAGGTCGATGTTCGGATCGGAACCGATCTTGAAGACCACGGAGATCGCGAGCGCACCGTTACCGGTGGACTGGCTCGTGATGTAGTCCATGTTCTCGACGCCGTTGATCGCCTGTTCGAGCGGCGTGGCTACGGTGCGAGCGACCACGTCGGCCGATGCGCCGGGATAGACCGTCGTGATCTGGATGGTCGGCGGGACGATGTCGGGGTATTGCGCGACCGGCAGCAGGAATGCGGCGGCGGCACCGAATATCGTGAGAAAGATGCTGATGACTGCGGCGAACCGCGGATGCTCGATGAAAAAGTGAGAGAGTTTCATGGCGATTCAGCCTTGTCAGCTAATTGAGGTTACGTAGACCGACGGACGCGCGGCACGAACGACGGGGCGTTCCGCGCAGACCAGCGATCCCGACCTATGTCGGGATCGCTACCACTGCCCGGGAGCGATGAGAGCGCTCGCCGGACCACCCGTCGGGGGGCCAGGCCGGACCACTTCGTCCTTGGATCCGATCGTTTTGGACGATCGTCCCCCTTCGAGAAGAGGCCACTCTCCGCAACACGGTCCTGAGGGTGACGGCATCGACTCGATCCGCCTGCATCAGGCTTTGCGTCAGATTGTCGCCAAGCAGTTCATCCATCGTCGGTTCGTCGAAGCAGATGTTCATCGCTGACCCCGCTCAGTCCGAAGCAAGCTGCTTTGACGTGTTTTCGGCGATCACCTTCGCGCCAGGCTTGGCTTTCGGGATCCCTGCGACGACGACGCGGTCGGACGACGTCAAGCCGGAGGTGATGACGCGCAGACCATCGCGCAGATCGCCGAGCTCGACCTTCTTCGGCGTGACGACGCCGTCTGCGCCGACGGTCAGGACCACGTGTTCGGACTGGTCCGGCAACACCGACGCGTCCGGAACGAGCAGAGTGGGCGCGGGCTTCGAGATCGCGATACGAACCCTGGCGAATGCACCCGGGGTCAGTAGGCCATCGGTATTCTTGATGGTCGCGCGGCCATGGATCGTGCCGCTCGAGCGGTCGAGCGTGTTGTCGATGAAGTCAAGCGTGCCATTGCGATCGAAGCCGCCGCCGTTGATGGAAACCTGGACCTTGTCGGCCAAAGGTCCGTGCTGCTGCAGATGCGCCTGCTGGAAGGTCGCGTAGTCCGACTCGCTCAGATCGAAGTTCAGGTAGATGTTGTCGACCGAGACCAGCGTGGCGAGCAGGGTGGTCGGGCTGGTCGCGGCACGGCTGCCGGCGACGAGGTTGCCGATTGAAACAAGGTGCGTACCGATGCGGCCGGTGAACGGCGCCGTCACGCGGGTATGATCGAGATCGAACTGGGCGTCGCGAACCGCGGCTTGCGCATCGTCGAGGGCGGCCTGCGCTGCCCGCTTCTGTGCCAAGCGCTGGTCGGCGTTCTCGACCGTTCCGTAGCCGCTTTGCTTCAAGGTGTCGGCGCGGCCCAGTTGCTGGATGGCGAGCTCGAGTTGCGCGCGAGCCGTCTCGACCTGTGCCTTCGCTTCGTCCAGCTTGATCTGATAGGGGGTAGGGTCGATCTCGAACAGCACGTCGCCCTCATGGACGATGTCGCCGTCCTTGAAACTGATCTTCGTCAGCGTGCCGCCAACCTGAGGGCGAAGCTCGACCTGCTGCACCGCCGAGAACTGGCCCAGCAGTTGCAGCCGCTTCTCGACGTTACGCTCGGCGGGCGTGCTGACGGTCACTGTCGGAGCGGCTGGCGCCGTCGCCTTGGCCGAAGGAGCGATATAACCGGGTCCGAAGACGACGCCGACGCCGAACAGGCCCAGTGCTGCAGCGGTGGTGAGCCAAACCTTGATGCTGGCCTTGCGGGACGAACGGCTCTCGACGACTTGCGTCTCAACTGCGACCTGGGACATGACGACCTCCTAGTTGTCTATCTATCAGTAGATGCACAAAACATATCCGTGAGACCTACCCGTTGTCAACGTCTATCTATCGATAGACAGGAGAAATCTCAATCGCTCTCAAGCCTATGATTCGATTTGGCTTCTCCACCGAGAGGTCCTCTCATCGGCTTCGGCGCGTTCCGAATGCTCGGCGTTGCATGCCCGATCACCCGATCCTGATCGCTGGATCGCCACCGGCCCGATGTGCGTGTCTGCCGGCCTCCGCCATGCTCCGGCATCGCCACGCCCGCGGCGGCACACCGACGAATCGGTTGAATATCCGTGTGAGGTGCGACTGGTCGGCCAATCCGCATTCCAGGGCGATTTGGGCGATGGGCCGGTCTGTCGTGGTCAGAAGATGCTTCGCCAGTCCGATTCTCGACACCAGGACGAACTCGGAGAAGGGCATTCCTTCACTCGTCTTGAAGGCTCGCGAGAAATAACTCGGGCTCAGGTTGACTATTCGGGCCACGGTCCCGATCCGCAGGCGCGTGTGCAGGTTCTCGCGGATGTATTTGCTGGCGCGCAGCAGTTGCCAGTCGGCCAGGCGACCGTTCTTGCCGCAGGTTTGCTTTTGGTGGCCGACGAGCTCCCGTGCGTCCTCGATCCGGCGCCGAGCTCCTGGCAAGTCCCGGTCCAGAAGTCTCAAGGCCTCTTCGAGCAGAACGGCTGCAGCGGCTTGCCTCGTCCGTTCGCTGGGTTGGATAGCGGGAAGCGGTTCAGACATGCTCCAACCTCTCGAATAGCTGTTGCAGCCCCAAAATGCAGCTTCGTCGGCGCAGGGCGAGTTTTGGTGCGTAAACGCTCGTAAATTCTTGTTATCGCGCTGCCGTGAAGGGGCTTTTGCTGCCGATCCCGCGGGAGGTCTTCGCCACCGCGTGCCGAGAAATGCCGCGCACGCGCCCCAGCCGGGCTCCAGGGCTGACGCTGGTGATCATATTTCTAGACAGAAGATTTCGCCCACTCGGCTATTCAATAGTTCGCGGATCTCTTCGGGATAATTATTGCAGTATCAACCGCTCCGCGATGGAATTAACTCGACCATTCGCCTGATCATGCGAGCCGCGTCGGCGGGCCACGCCTCGATGCTGATGAATTCATCGGCATCCGCCCGCAACGCGACGTGCTTGGTAAAGATTTTCGAGTCCTCGAGGCACTTGAACGCTCGACCTCTCTCGTTGAGCCCGATGCAGTACGGACCTGGGGGATCGTCTGCATCTGAATGGCGAAAGACTTCAACTCACGGAGAAGCCGCAGCGCGGCCACGAGCGCGTTGTGTCGAAGTTCAGACCGCGCGCTGGGACCGCCATAATTTAACGGTTGCGCGATCGTACGTAGCGATGTCGTCCAAGGCCGCCGATACGACCATCCCGCCGGTGATGTTCGCCAGCAGTTCAGCTGCCTCGTCGGGCAAGAGACCGCCACCGACGAGCTTGTCCAGGCACATCTTGAAGAAGCGCTTTACCTCTGCGGCGACTTCCTCCGGCAGACCCAATGACCCGGCTCCCAGGACGGTCACCGGGCACATTCGATTGGCCGAGCGGACCGTCCCCCTGAAAGCGTTCGTCAATACGTCATAGGGATCGAGCCCGCCTGCGAGTTCTCTATCGACTCGCTCGGCGAGGCGGTCGGCATATCTATGCACGACCGCGGCGGCGAGCTTCTCTTTTGTCGCGAAATGATAGTGCACGCTCGAACTCTTTATGCCCACGTCGTCGGCGATTTCCCGGAAGCTGAAACCGTTGAAGCCGCCGCCGCGCATCCGGAGCTCGGCCGCATCCATGATCGAGTCAGCGATAGTGCTCATGGCACTTCTCCAATCTATCTCTCGGTAGGTAGATAGCTTATCCGGAACATGGGCGCAAGCGGTTTGTCTATCGGCAGGTAGGGACTCGGAGAAGTGCCGCCGTCTCCGCCGCCCAAGGCAATGGCTTGCACGCGATCGTGGGACGGCGCGACCGTTCAAATCGGGCGTCGCGAGACAAGACCCCCAGTAGCATCCCGGGTTTCAATCGGCTCCGAAGCTCGAGTGAGAGAAGACCATGACGAAGCGAACGATCGGAATAGCCGCGATATTGCTCTTCGGCGATGACGGCCGACACCGATCCCGGTTCGGCGCGGTTGCCGGAAGACAATCAGTCGAGAGAGGGGATGCTCGGCCCTGGTGACGACCAGCATTGATTTCCGGCTGGAGCGTCGACGCCCGGTCCTTCTTTCGGCCTCCTCAAACTTATTCTCTCTATCGGTAGATAGTCATTGACCGCGCAAGTTCGTTGTCTATCTTGCGGTAGATAGTCAAACGCCACCCCGTGGAGTATCGAGATGTTCACGTTCACCCATCGCAATCCGGAAATGAAGTTAGGCGAGAAGAAGCGCGTCGCTCTTGTCCTTGCAGACATGCAGAACGAATTCCTCGAAGAGAAGACAGGGACCTACTACGCGCTGATCGAGGATGCGCTGAAGAAGCGTGATGTCATCGGCAACCTGGAAAAGCTTCTCAAGACCGCGCAGGAGCTCGGTTACTTCATTATCCATTCGCCGCATTGGTACTACCCCACGGATCGGCAGTGGACGGTGCCGCCCGGAGCGATCGGTCACTATCTCGGAGGCATCGGCTTTTGCGGTCGCAAGGACCCCGTCGATCTCGAAGGCTTCCAGGGCTCGCGGGCCGACTACTACGAGCCGTTCAAGAAGTACCTGATGGACGGGCACACCTGCAACACGTCGCCCCACAAAGTCTTTGGGTGCGAGTCGAACGACGTGATCAAGCAACTCCGCATGCGCCGGGTCGAACAGGTCATCATGGCGGGACCTGTCGCGAACATCTGCCTCGAATCCCACATGCGCGACGTCATCGAGGGCGGCTTCGAGGTCGCGATGGTTCGCGACGCGGTGGCCGCGGGCGTGAACGAGGAAGGCGACGGCTATGCGGCGGCGATGGTGAACTACCGGTTTATGGCGAATGCGGTCTGGACGACCGAGGAAACCGTGCAGCGGATGAAGGCCGCTGCCTAACGCCGAATCCTGCCAAATCAAGAAGTCACAAAGGAAGAAAGATCATGCCTGATATCATCCTCATTACCGGAACGTCGAACGGTTTCGGCAAAGACGTAGCCCAGACGCTCGCTGCCCGCGGTCATCGCGTATTCGCGACGATGCGCGATATGGACGGGCGAAATCGCGATGCCGCGAAGGAACTGCAGGCGAGGGGCATCGAAACGCTTGAGCTTGACGTCACAAACAACGCGAGCGTCGAGGCGGCGGTTAAGACGCTGTTCGACAAGACTGGCGGCAAGCTGGACGTGCTCGTCAACAATGCCGGCATCGCTTCGGGAGGCCTCGCGGAGACCTTCTCTCCGGAGCAGGTGCGCGAGATGTTCGAAGTGAACGTGTTCGGCGTCCAGCGCATGATCCGGGCCGTCGTGCCGCAGATGCAGGCGAACAAGTCCGGCCTGATCATCAACGTCGGCTCGATCCTGGGCAGGCTGACGCTGCCGTTCTACGGTCTCTACGGCGCCTCCAAGCACGCGGTGGAAGCTCTCACCGAGGGGTATCGATATGAACTTTCGCAACTCGGCATCGACGTCGTGCTGGTGCAGCCCGGTCCGTTCCCGACAAACTTGTGGGCGGCGGTCCAGAAGCCCTCAGATCCCGGTCGGGCGGCCAAGTACGGCGATGTCGCCGCTCTTCCCGGCAAGTTCGTCGAATTCCTCGGCGGCGTGTTCGCCGGCCCCGACGCTCCGAACCCCCACGACACGGCAGAGACGATCGCCCAACTGGTCGGGACGCCCCGCGGCAAGCGTCCCGAACGCGTGGTCGTCGGCTTGGCGTTTGGCGCCGATGCGGCCAACTCCGCGATCCATCCGATCCAGGAGCAGGTGATTGCCGGCGTCGGTCTAGATCATCTCAAGAAGCTGAAGGTCGCTTGACGGCTTTCGAGGCGGATCCGAGCGAGCCTTGCTCAAGGCGGGGCTCGCTCCAACAAGGCGAGTGACATATGTCAATGGAACGCAAAGTCGTCGTGGTGACCGGCGCATCGCAGGGACTCGGCGAGGCCTTCGTCAAGGCCTATCGGGAACGAGGTTGGCGCGCGGTCGGAAATTCGAGGTCGATTGCGCCTTCGAGCGACCCCGACTACGTCACGGTCGCAGGCGACGTCGGCGAACCGGAGATCGCCAGGAAAGTGGTGTGGACCGCGCTCGAACGCTTCGGCCGCGTCGACACGCTGATCAACAACGCCGGCATCTGGCGTCCTGGTCCGATCGAGGCCATCTCCGAGGACCTCTATCGCCGCGTGATGTCGACCAATCTTGACAGCATGTTCTTCGCGACGCAGGCCGCGGTGCCCGCGATGAAGAAGCAAGGCGGAGGTCACATCGTCCAGATCTCGACGAGTCTCGTCGAGCACGCGCTCCAGACCGTGCCGGCCGTCCTCGCCTCGCTGACGAAAGGTGCCGGCGTCGCCGCCACCCGAGGCCTCGCGATCGAGCTCGCGTCCAGCAACATCCGCGTCAACACCATCTCGCTCGGTATCGTCATAACGCCGCTCCATGATGGATCGAACCCTGAGGGTCTGAAGTCTTTCTCACCGCTCAACCGCAATGGCAAAATCGAGGACGTCGTGCGGGCGATCAATTATCTCGAGGATGCGGACTACGTTACTGGCGAGGTCCACTACGTCGATGGCGGTCGAACTGCGGGCCATTGATGCTCAGCCGACCCAGCGCGGCTGGCGAGAGAGGCCGGAAGCTGGCCAGAGACAGTTCGATCATCGAATTGCACAGTGGGAAGTTCGCAGTCTCGCCACCCAACAAGGAGATATCGTCATGACCACCACATTCGTTCGCAAGGCGCTGCTCGGCGAGTTCGGTCTCGACCAGTACGTCGAGGCGCTCACGCTTGCTTCGAAGTTCGAGGCAATCTTTCGTCCGAATCTCCGAGCATATCACAGTTATCCGCGACCTGAGCGAGCCGCTCGCGGTTGCAAACTAAAGACCTGCTCCCGCTTTGCTTGACCGGTTTCGCATGCACTTTCGACACCAGAATCGCACGGTTGAAAACAGATCGTCGGAGCAATCGCGATCAGGCCGCGCTCTTCTCGTCGAGCTGGAATGCCGTGGTGGCCCGATCATACTCGGTGCTGTCGCGCAGCGCGTTCGCGACGACGAGCGCGCCGATGATGGTGGACAAGAATTCGGCGGCGTCGTCAGCGGACATGCCCTGAGCAACCATCTTGTCCTGGCACATCTTGAAGAACCGCTTCACCTCGGCAGCGACCGGCTTCGGCAGATCTTGCGAAGAGGCGCCGAGGACCGTGCACGGACACATATGGGCTTTCGAGAATGCCGTTCCGCGCAGCGCCTTGGCCCAGACGCGCTTCGGATTCGGGTCCTTCGCGAATTCCCTGTCGATATTCCCCGATGTTCGGTCGCTCCAGCGGCGGACGACCTCAGCCGTGAGGTCTTCCTTCGCGGGAAAGTGGTAATGGACGCTCGAGCTCTTGATGCCGACGTCCTCGGCGATCTCCCGGAAGCTGAAGCCACCGAAGCCGCCCGCCTGAATCCGCTTTTCGGCCGCGTCCAAGATCGCAGTCTTCATGTCGCTCATGTGGCTCCCTCCGGATCTACCTTTCGATAGATAGTTCAGCTGTTGCCGTTTTGCAAGGTTTGGCCGAACGGAACCCACAGTGCGCGGCAGCAAGATAAGGGGACGTAAACTAGCTCTCTATCGATAGATAGAGATTGACAGGCGGCAGTGCGCGATCTACAAACCGTCTATCTATCATCAGATAGATAACGATGAGATTCTCGAGCTGGATCCCGCCGCAACCCGCAGGAGCTTCGCCATGGACCGCCGCCTTCTAATTCTAGCGTTGGGCATGTTCGCCCTAGGGACCGATAGTTTCGTCGTTGCGGGCGTGCTGCCCGAGATCTCGCAGTCCTTCCACGTGAGCGTCGGCGCGGCCGGACAGCTCACTACCGTGTACGCCATCGCTTACGCGCTGTTGTCGCCGACCGCAGCAGCCGTCTTCGCGCATGTCGAGCGTAAGAAGCTAATGCTCTCGGGCCTTGGAATCTTCATCCTGGCCAATCTCGCGACGGCTTGGGCGCCCAACTTCGCTTTCGCCCTGGTCGCGCGCGCCCTTGCGGGGCTCGGCGCGGCCATCTACGCGCCGACCGCCACCGGTTCCGGCGCCAGCCTGATGCCGCCGGAAAAGCGCGGCTTTGCGCTCTCCATCGTGATCGCCGGCCTCACCTTCTCGACCGCACTCGGTTCGCCGATCGGCACGCTCATCGGCGGACTGGCCGACTGGCGCTGGACCATGGTGTTCGTCTCGGCCATCAGCGTCGTCGCGGCGCTTGGGATCGCTGTTTCGCTAAAGGATATTCCGACGCCTCCCTCGATCTCGCTGAAGCAGCGCCTGGCGCCGTTCGCGGATCACCGCATCGGGCTGACGCTTCTGACCACCTTCCTGGTGCAGGCCGGAAACTTCGCGCTTTACACGTACTTCGCGGTGATCTTCGGGCGCGCGACGCACGGCGATACCCTGATCCTCGGCCTGCTGCTGGTGCTGTGGGGCACTTCGGGCACCGTCATGAACCTCGTCGGCGGCCGATTGGTCGATACGATCGGCACGCGCAAGGTCCTCGCCGTCGTGCTACTCGCCCTGATCGGCGTCACGGCGACGCTGTCCTGGACAAGCGCTGCGCTCGCCACTGCGATCGTCGCGATCGTCATCCATGGCGCGACGAGCTGGGGCCAGCTAGCGGCGCAGCAGCACCGGCTCGTCACGATCATGCCGAAGGCCGGTCCGATCGTGCTCGGACTCAATACTTCGGCGACCTACGTCGGCGTCGCCTCCGCGGGCGTCATCGGTGGCGTCAGCCTGACCGTGTTGGGTGCGCAAAGCATCGGATGGATCAGCATGGTTCTCTACGTCGGCGCGCTGATCGTCGCCGAGGTCGCCCATCGGGTGATCGCGGCAGAATCTTTTTCGAACGGAAAGGCCGATCGCGCGGATGCGGCGGCCCTTGCGACGACCCGGTAACCGTTTGTCAGAAAGGAGCCCTAAAATGAGTCAGATCGAAAAAGCGAAAGTCTTCGCCGAGCTTCACGTTAAGGGACGGCCGATCATTCTGTACAACGCCTGGGATGCGGGCAGCGCCAAGGCCATCGTGGACGCAGGCGCTAAGGCGATAGCGACCAGCAGTTGGGCGGTCGCGGCCGCCCAGGGCTTCAAGGACGGAGAGGACCTTCCCATCGCCGTGGCGGAGCAGATCGTCGCGCGGATTGCGGCGACCGTCGACAAGCCGGTCACGATGGACTTCGAAGGCGGGTACAGCGACGACAATGGAACGCTGGCCTCGAACGTTGCGAGAATCCTCGATCTCGGCATCGTCGGGATCAATTTCGAAGATCGCGTGGTGAAGGGAAAGGGGCTCTATAGTGTAGATCGGCAGGCGAGCCGCATCGGCGCCATTCGCGACGCGGCCGATCGCAAGGGCATTCCTCTCTTCATCAATGCTCGAACCGACGTCTTTCTTGGAAACGGCGACGACGTGGACGAGACTATTCAAAGAGGGAAGGCATACGCCTCGGCCGGCGCGTCCGGCTTCTTCATCCCCGGTTTGGCCGCTCCGGACCAGATCCGACGGATCGCCGCGGACGTGCCGGTTCCGATCAACGTCATGGTCATGGAAGGAGTGCCCTCCAACGACGAACTCGCGCGATTGGGAGTCGCCCGCATAAGCTACGGAGCGATTCCGTATCTGGAATCCATAGGCGCGCTTCGGGAAAGGGCAGGCAAGATATATTCGTGAACCGTCACACGCGTAGGAAGCCGGCAGTACCGCTCGTCATCAAAGCGGTACTGCCGAGCCAAACTGATGTTCAGCGTAGCGTATACCGTGGGTTTCGGTCTAAAAGGCCGAAAGTGCGTTACCTTTCAATGGGGATTGACTGACACTCTCTCCGCCGCACTGCTTCTCCGCTGCATCCAGCCGTTCGAAACGACAAAGGCAAGCGTCCCTCTCACCTTCTCTTAGCGTCTTGACCGGCGGCTGCAGGTTGGCAGTGCTCGAAAGGTGCAGCCGTCCGAGCAAGCCCGGCCTTCGGCTCGACACATGCTCCGAAGAGTGCAGAGCTGAGTTGTTAGGAGCGACCGCTGTTGGCGCAAACCTGATATGAAGGGACTGTCCGACTGACCGATGACGGTATCTGCTGCAAGTCGGGGAAACCCAAGAGGCGGCCGTTCGGAGTTTGAGTTCGTCTAGTGCCTCGATTGATTCCGATACTTGCCGAAGGTACCAACTCTCAGAGCCACCCAAATTTTCCTGTGAATTCAAGACCGAAAACAGTGGGCGGGTATACCGTCGGGATTAGACCGTCAGCTCTAGGGATTTGTGCTTGGAAATCAACGCGGAAACATCTTCCTAAATGATTGAGTGGGAGTAGGCGAACGGCTGCAATCGCGTAGCGTGGCGTGGATTCTTGTGAAACTTTTCTCGCCAGGTTTCATTCCGTGGGTGGCCCGCGAGCTGTGTACGTCCGTCTAACTCGATCGAGCTCCGCGATTCCATCGCGCATTCACGAGCAGAGTATTGTAGCGCGTTGCAGCGTACAGAAGGGCCGGAGAGCTTTATTGCCAGAGGCAACGATTGAACTGGCACAGAGCTCGACGAGGTGGCCCTTTCCACGTTGACAATCGGGTGGGCGAGGTTTAAACGGTACCTCGTGCGAGGAGCGCACGAAAAATCCAACGACGTAGCTGGGCATCTGGTCTTGGCGCGTCGTTTTTGCGTTTTTAGGAACAATCAATAATCCCAAGCTGGTGCTCGGCTCAAAATTCGGAGCGGACACCATGAGACGCGCTTATTTTGGTATCTACCTTTCTGCAGCAGTCGCGCTGCTGGCCGGCACGCAGGCCCAGGCCCAGACGAAGATCGGCGCTATTTTTGACCTGACCGGCGGTCTGAACATCTATGGCATTCAGCAGAACAATGCCCTGAAGCTGGCGGTCGAGACCATCAACGCCAAGGGAGGCGTGCTCGGCAAGCCGATCGAGGTCGTCGGCTACGACGCGCAATCCGAGCTGAGCAAATATACCCAGTATGCGAACACGGTGGTCCTGCGGGATCGTGTGAGCGCACTGTTCGCCGGGCTCACCAGCTCGTCGCGCGAGGCGATCCGGCCGATCATCCGCAAGGCCAACATCCCTTACTTCTATGGATCGCTCTACGAAGGCGGTGCCTGCGACAAGCAGACCTTCGTCACGGGACCGTCCGCCTCGCAGCAATTGTCGGTGCTCATCGACTGGGCTGTGAAGAAGTACGGCAAGCGGATCTACATCATGGCGCCCGATTACAACTTCGGGACGATCTCGGCGCACTGGGTCAGGGAATATGCAAGGAAGGCCGGTGCGGAGGTCGTGGGCGAGGACTTCCTGGCGCTCACGGTCACGGACTACGCGCCGACCATCCAGAAGATCCAGTCGGTCAAGCCTGACTTCGTCGTTGCGCTGCCGGTCGGTGCCAACCAGACCGGCTTCCTCGAGCAGTTTGCGGCCGCCGGCCTCAAGGACAGGATCGGCGTCGTCTCGACCAATTACGGCTCGGGCAACCAGCAGGTCGTGGTGTCGCCTGCTGCCGGCAAGGGCCTCATCGCGGACCAGGGCTACTTCCAGGTCGTCGACAATCCGGCGAATGCCGAATTTCTGAAGCTGTGGACCGCGAAATACGGCAGCGACACGCCGGTCATCTCGGAAGCTGTCGATATCTGGAACGCCGTGCATCTTTGGGCGGCAGCGGTCAACAAGGCCGGCGCGGCCCATACGGCTCCGGTCATCGCGGCGCTCGAGAGTGGCCTGAGCTTCGAGGCGCCGAACGGCACCGTGAAGCTCGAGCCGAAGTCGCACCATCTGCGCCAGAACATCTACATCGTCGAGGGCGATGACAGGCATGGCTTCAAGGTCGTCGA
>NZ_LGHK01000087.1 GCF_001908235.1 Bradyrhizobium sp. NAS96.2 | reverse complement strand
ACGATGACCGGATATTGTCAGCCATCAGCCCGGTCCAATATGTCAGGCATCAACCCGGTCGGACACGGAGAACACCCCCACCCCGGCCCTCCCCCGCAAGCGGGAGAGGGGGCGCAGCTACGATGTGGCGACAGTGACGCCGCGTCAACGCGCCGGCGCGGCGAGCCTCGGCCGAATGATCTCGACCATGCGGTCGGCGGAGGTCCCCGGCGGGAAGAAGCCGAGATAGCTACCGCCGCGGTCCATCAAATAGATGTACGCGGTGTGATCGACGGTGTAGTCGCCGTCCTTCAGCGGCACCCTCGCGTAATAGACCTTGTAGGCATCGGCGACCTTGCGGATCGCTTCAGCGCTGCCGGTGAGGCCAATGAGGCGTGGGTGAAACATCGGCACGTATTCGGCGAGATGGCTAGCCGTGTCGCGCTCGGGATCGACCGTGATGAAGATCGGTTGCACCTGATCGCCGCCAGGGCCGAGCTTGTCGAGCGCAAGCCCGATCGCCTGCAGATCGGTCGGGCAGACGTCCGGGCAATAGGTGAAGCCGAAATAGACCAGCATCAGCCTGCCGCGAAACTCCTTGTCGGTGCGCGCATGGCCGGCTTGATCGGTCAGCGCGAACGGGCCGCCGACCGGCTCCCTGTTCCACATCAGGATGTCCATGATCTCGGCGGCCGAGCGCGCTGATTGCGCTGGCGCGTCGCCGGCCAGCGCTGGCGCCAGCGTCAGCCACAGGCCGGCGCCGGCGCACGCGATCGAGCGCAGTTTATTTTGTCTCATATGCCGAAGGAGAGGCGGCTGCCGGTGGTGGTGACCATCACCTTGTCGCCCATCTGAGCGGTCGCCTCCTGCACGAAGTTGAGCCCGGAGCAATGCATCGGGACCACGACATCGGGATCCAGCTTCTTGATCTCGGCGACGACCTCGGTGAGGTAGTCCTTCGGCGCCGGTCCGAGATGGAAGCCGCCGACGATCGCGTGCACCTTCTGGATGCCCGAGACCTCCTGCGCCTGCTTCACCGAATTGACGATGCCGACATGGCCGCAGGACGAGATCACGACCAGGCCGAAGTCCTTCACATTGAAGCAGGTCGCGTGCTCGTGGATGTGTTCGTCGGGCACGATCTTGCCTTCCATCTCGGCCGGCAGATAGTGGCTGGCGTTGCAGCCGAGCCCGTCCTTGATGCCGAACTCGACCCAGGTCTGCGGCAGCACGCGCTCGATGCTGCGGCGGGTGATCTTGCCTGTCGTGAAGGCGTGGCCGGCGATCACGGTCGGCGTCTCGCACAGCACGGTGGTGACGCGCTGCGCGGCGAGCTGGCGGCGGTCCAGCGTGCCGAAATCGGCGAACTGGCCCTTGGTCGGGGTCGGGCTGACGCGGTGGCAGAAATTATCCTCGCCGCCGGCATAGAGCTTCACGTCGGCCGGCAGCTTGTCGCGGAATTTGTCGAGGAAGCCGTTGAGGCCGCCGAAATGATCGTAGTGCCCGTGGCTCACGATCAGTGCGTCGAGCTTCGACGGATCGACGCCGACCAGCGCCATGTTGTTGAGCAGGACGTCCGGGGTATAGCCGTAGTCGAGCATCAGCGTACGCTGCGCGCCCTTGGCCTCCGACTCCAGCCACAGCGACAGGCCCCATTCATTGTGCAGCGAGCGCTGGTAATCGGCGTTGCGCGACGCCGGAACGATTGAGACGCCGTTGGCCTGTTTCGGCTTGAAGAAGATGTCGAAGCTGGAATCGACCAGGACGCGGATCGACAGCTTGTCGACGGTCGGCACCTCGATCGGCGCCGCGTTCGCGATCTCGACGCAAGAGAATGCGCCCGCGGCCGCGGCGCCCGCGATCGCCGCCGAGCCTTTCAGGAATTCACGTCGTGCCAAATCCCTTGTCATCATAATCCCCCTTGTTCTGAAAATTTTTCAATACGAAGCACGCGGAGCCTAGGTTCAATCGGGGCGCGGCTCAATCGGGCGCTTGCGTTGTTTGCAGATCACATTCGCGCGCTGTGCAATGCGCCGCCATTGACTTGGCTGCCGCTTTGCGCCCAACTTCATGCATTCGCATCTTTTTCACGGATGCGTCAGCAATCCCTGGAAATGCAGGATTACGCCCATGATCGACCTCCACTATTGGTCCACGCCGAACGGTCACAAGATAACGATGTTCCTCGAAGAGACCGGATTGGAGTACAAGATTTTCCCGGTGAACATCGGCAAGGGCGATCAGTTCAAGCCGGATTTCCTGCAGGTCGCGCCGAACAACCGCATTCCGGCCATCGTCGATCACGCCCCGAAGGGCGGCGGCAAGCCGATCTCCTTGTTCGAATCCGGCGCGATCCTGCTCTATCTCGCCGAGAAGACCGGAAAATTCCTGCCCGAAGATCTCTACGGCCGCTATGACGCGATCCAGTGGACGTTCTGGCAGATGGGCGGGCTCGGGCCGATGGCCGGGCAGAACCATCACTTCCGCAACTACGCGGTCGAGAAGCTGCCCTACGCGATCGACCGTTACGTCAACGAGACCAACCGGCTCTACGGCGTGCTCAACAAGCGCCTAGCCGACCGCGAATTCATCGCCGGCGACTATTCGATCGCCGACATGGCGAGCTATCCCTGGGTCGTGCCCTACAAGAACCAGGGCCAGGAGATTGACGACTTCCCGCATCTGAAGCGTTGGCTGGAGACGATCGGCAAGCGCCCCGCGACCGAGCGCGCCTATGCCAAGGCCAAGGAGGTCAACCCGAATTTCGGCCAGCCCGCGATCCGCACCGAGGAAGAGCGCAAGCTGCTGTTCGGGCAGACCGCGGCAGTGGTGCGGTAGGGCGAAGGGAGTCTATCCACCGTCATTGCGAGCGAAGCGAAGCAATCCATCTCTCCGGCATAACGGATGGATGGATTGCTTCGTCGCTTCGCTCCTCGCAATGACGGATGCGGAATGAGCCGGGTTACGCCCCCACATACGTCGCCGGCCGCCGCTCCTTCCACGCCGCCAGGCCCTCGGCGAGATCGCGGCTCGGCACCAGTGCGGCGAACTGCTCGCTCTCGACCAGGAGGCCCTCGGCAATCGGCATGTTGAGTCCGCGCGTCACCGCGGTGATGGTGGTAGCGACGGCACCAGGCGAATGCCTGGTGATACGGCCGGCGAGCTCGCGCGCCGCCGTCAGCAATTGATCGTGCGGCACGATGCTGTTGATCAGCCCGATCTCGCGCGCGTGCTCGGGCGGGAATGGATCGCCTGCCAGCAGCAGTTCGAGCCCGCGCTTGCGGCCCGCCAGCCGCGGCAGCCGCTGCGTCCCGCCGAAGGTCGGGGGCATGCCGAGCTTGATCTCGGGTTTTGCAAACAGCGCGCGGTCGCTGGCGATGGCGAGATGCACAGCTTCCGTGATCTCGCAGCCGCCGCCGAAGGCGAGCCCGTTGACCGCGGCGATGACGGGCTTCTTGAACGCCTCGAGTCGCGCGGTCATGGCTTGTCCCCGGCGGACGAAGTCGCGCACCGCGATGGCCGCTCCCTGTTTGACGCTGTCGGAGAATTCCTTGATGTCGGCGCCCGCCGAGAACGCGCGCTCGCCGGCGCCGGTCAGGATCACCGCGCGCACCGCGGCATCGCCCTCGATGCGGTCGAGTGCCGCCATCAGCTGATCGATCAGCGCGTAGTTCAGCGCGTTGAGCTGCGCGGGACGGTTCAGGGTAATCAGGGCGATCCCGTCTTTGATTTCGAGCAGGATGGGTTCGGGCATGTGCAGTCTCCGGCATTCGTATGTGTCGGAGTGGAATGTAGGGTGAGCGGCAATTTGTGTATATTCACTGGTTAGTATACATACGATGGATGCCCAGACCCTCCGAGCCCACCCGCGCGCGCATCGTCCAGGCGGCGAGCGCGCTGTTCTACAATGAAGGCATCCGCCGCGTCAGCGTCGACGAGGTCGCCGCCAAGGCCGGCCTCACCAAGCGCACGCTGTATTATCACTTCAAGAGCAAGGACGATTTGGTCGCCGCCTACCTCGCCGCGCGCGACCAGCCGAATCTCGCGCTGTTCCGGACATGGTTCGCGGAGGCCGAGGGCGGCCTGCCTACGAAGGTCGAGGCGATCTTCACGAACCTCGCGCGCTCGGCGCGGCATCCGAAATGGAAGGGTTGCGGCTTCCTGCGCACCTCGGCCGAGCTCGCCAACCTGCCGGCATCCCGCGATCCGGATCGGCGCCGCGCACAAGAAGAAGTTCGAGGACTGGCTGCGCGCGACCTTCGCGGAGCAAGGGATCGCCGACCCGCTCAAGCTGGCGCGGCAGATCCTGCTGCTGCTGGATGGCTCGTTCGCCGTGGTGCTGCTGCATCGCGACGCCAGCTACATGGAGACGGCTGGCGAGGCTGCGCGCACGCTGATCGAGACGGCGCGGGCGAAGCCGGGACGGAAACGGGGGTAGGGTACGAGTTGCATTCGGGCAACATCGTTCGGAAAGAAGGGTCGTTAACCTTCTTTTGCCATTGCGCGACCACGCCGAGAGCAGACAATCCGCATCGTCACATGCTTGCAATCTGGCTCCAGAAGAGCCCGTGGAGGCTGGGATAATGAATTCGCGGCGGGTGCGGGCGGCAGCGTTGAGCGGGACGGTCGTTCTGTCGGGCTGTCTTGTCTCGTGGTATGCGGCGTTCGGTTCGGCTGGCATCGAGAAGATCGGTGCGTCAGTTACCGATGCGTCAGTTACCGGTGCATCAGTTACCGGTGCATCAGTTGATGAGTCCGGCGCACCTGCTGTCGTCGCCGATGCCGTATCGGCGACGTCACCAGCAACTGCCACGTCGAACGCTGCCGTTGACGGCCCTCATGCACCGACCACGAGCGGACAGGAGGCGGTGGCGACCGCCCATGCTGCGCCGACCGTGCACGAGACCGAACCTGTCGTCGAGGCCGCGTTGACCAATCCGGCGCTGCCGCTGGACATTCAACCGCTGCAGGCGCCGGCAGCGAACAGGCCGGATCCGGAGCCTCGCGTGGTCAAGCCGGCGGTGGACTCCGTCGAAATCCTGGACGAGTGCTGGGACGTCAACGCCTGCATCGATCGCTATCTGTGGGCGCTCTATCAAAGGACGCCCAAGGAAGACACCATCAAGGTGCCGGAGCAAAGGCAGGTGACGGTCAAGAGAAAGAAGAAGATGGTGACGGTCACCAGAACTTTCACCAGGCTCGTCGATGAGGATTTCGCCTGGAAGGACACCAAGGCGGCCGAAAGAGCCGGCATGCCGATGATGGACTACGTCATGGGAGGCGTCGATCGGAGCTTCAAGCTGAAGCTCTTTCATGCGCTTCTCGCGGCGGAACAGGCCGGCCTGTCGCCCGGCATCACCAGCGCCTTCCGCGATGACTACCGCCAGTCGATTGCAAGCGGGCTGAAGGCGGCCAGCAACAAGTCGTATCACGGCGGCAGCTTCCGCGGCGGTTACGGCCATGGGCTCGCGGCCGATATCGTCAGCATCGACGGTGCGACACGCGACGACCGTTGGAGATCGTCGGAAAAGCTCTGGAAATGGGTCGACGCGCACGGCAAGGAGTTTGGTGTCGCGCGCCCCTATCTCGATTTTGACCCGCCCCATCTGGCGCCGATCGATGGCAAGGAATACGCCGCTCACCGCGGTGGCGGCAAAACGCGACAGGCTGCGCTGGACGCGAAGACGCGCAGCCGCCACGCGGCGCGCAATAGTCACGCCGCGGCGAAACGCGCAAAGACCGCGAAGTCATCGAAGGTGCGAACGATCTGAGCGGGATCGCGATGGTGCGTATGGTGGGTTAGCCCACCGGGTCTGCGCAAAGCGCGGTCCGATGGCGGCTCCGGCGTAACCCACGAGCGTGGTACCCGAATTGCTTGCAATGACGCTTAAAGCGCGCCGCGCTCCTGCAGCAGCGCCAGCACGGCATTGAGGTCGGGCAGCACGGCCGCGCATTTTGCGCGAGTCTCTTCGGTTGGCGGCGCCATGTCGGGGACCATCAGCGTGATCGCGCCGGCAGCATGCGCGGCGGAGACGCCGTGGTTGGAGTCCTCCACCGCGATGCAGGCCGCAGGTAGCACGCCGAGCCGTGCGGCGGCCTTGAGATAGAGCGCGGGGTCGGGCTTGCCGTGCGTCACGTCGTCAAGCGTCAGTAGCGTCTCGAAGCGGTCGCGGATGCCGGCGAGGGTGAGATGGCGCTCGGCCGTACGGCGCGATGACGAGGTCACGATCGCGGTCCGGCAGTCGGCGGCGGCAAGGCCGTCGAGCAGCTCGATCGTACCGGGCTTGAGCGGCAGGCCGGCGTTGAACATGCGATCGCGGGTAATGATGAAGGCGCGATTGACCTCGGCAAGCGGAAACTCAGTGCCGTAATGATCGCGCAGCATCGTCTCGCAGACCGGGCCGGGCAGGCCGACCATGGAATGGCACAGCGCGACGACGTCGTCGGTGTAGCCGCATGCATTGAGCGCTGCGACCAGGCTGTCGAAGTAAACCTTCTCGGTGTCGAGCAGCGTGCCGTCCATGTCGAGCAGGACAGCGTCGACGGTCCAGGGTGTGTTCACATGTATGTTCACTTGCCGCCCACCGCTGCTTGCTGTTCCGCCAGTTTCCGCAAGCATGCCGGGCACAGGCAGTCGGTGCCGTCGCTCGGCATCGGCAGGCGAAAGCTCTCGTCGGAGCACCAGCACGATCCCGTGAGCGAGCAGGAAAACTCGCTGCCGCAGGCCGTGCAGGCGAGGCGGCGCGGCGAGACTTGTTCGGAACGATCGGTTGACGAGAGGTCCATTTCTAACCGCGATTTAATGCACGAATTAATCTCGGGTTCATCCCGGACCGCGCTATGATGCCGGCAACTGATATAGCCGGGATAGGCCGTTAAGGGAATTCTGATGGCCCGTGATTCGCAAGCCGCGCTGATTGCCCTCAACCGGTTTGGATTCGGTGCCCGCGGCGGGGCGTCCGGCGACTTCATCAACGCGGCCTCCGATCCGCGCGGTTTCGTGCTGGCGGAACTGGCGCATCCGAACGGCGCGCTGCTCGAAGTGCCGGGCCTGCTCTCGACGCCCGAGCTCGGCAGGCAGGTGTTCGACTATCAGTTCGAGATCCAGCAGGCGCGCAACGCCGCGAAAGCCGCGCAGCAAGGCGCGAGCGAGACGCCGCCGCAGGGGCCGGATGCGAAGCCACAGCAGCGGCGCAATCTGTCGCTGCCGTCAGCCGCCAAGGAGATCGCGGGGAAGGACCCGGCGATGCAGCCGCAGGCCGCCGATGGCGCCAATGCGGCGATGACGCCGTCCGCCGCGATGCAGCCACAGGCTGGTCCACCGAAGCCGCCGGCGCAGCCGCTCAACATCATCCAGAAGACGTTCCGCGCCGAGGCGCTGGCGCGGCTGCAACGCGGCGTGGTCGCCGATTGCGGCTTCGTCGAGCGGCTCGTGGTGTTCTGGTCCAACCACTTCTGCATCTCCGCCAACAAGGGTGCGCTGGCGCGGATGTGGGCCGGCTCGTTCGAGCGCGAAGCGATCCGCCCGCACGTGCTCGGCCGTTTCTCAGACATGCTGAAAGCCGTCGAGCAGCATCCGGCAATGCTGTTCTTCCTCGACAACCAGCAATCGCTCGGGCCGGAGTCGCGCGCCGGCATCAACCGCAATCGCGGCCTGAACGAGAACCTCGCGCGCGAGATCATGGAACTGCATACGCTCGGCGTCGGCGGCGGCTACACCCAGGACGACGTCACGGCGCTGGCGCGCGTCATCACCGGCTGGACCTTCGCCGGCCGTCGTGGCCAGCTCGGCACGCCCGGCAGCTTCGTGTTCAACGCCAATGCACATCAGCCGGGGCCGCAGCAGGTGCTGGGCAAGACCTATGCGCAGGCCGGCATCGCGCAGGGTGAGGCGGTGCTGTCCGACATCGCGCGGCATCCTTCGACCGCGAAATTCATCGCAACCAAATTCGCCCGTCACTTCGTTGCCGACGATCCGCCGCCGGCGCTGGTGGCGAAGCTGCAGGACACCTTCACCAGGACCGACGGCGATCTCAGGGCGCTCGCCACCGCGCTCGTTCAGTCCAACGAGGCGTGGCAGGCGCCGCTGACGAAAATGCGCTCGCCTTACGAATTCCTGCTCGCCTCCGGCCGGCTGCTGGCGCGCAATCCCGAAGATCCGGGCCGTTATCTGAACGGCCTCAATCTGCTAGGCCAGCCGCTGTGGTCGCCGGCTGGGCCGAACGGTTTCCCGGACACCGCGGCGGCCTGGGCGGCGCCTGAAGGCATCAAGCTCAGGCTCGACATTTCGGCGCAGCTCGCCTCCCAGCTGGCCGACCGGTTCGACCCGCGCGACCTGCTCGAACTCGTTGCCGCGGATGCCGCCGCGCCGGAGACGCGGCGCACCATCGAGCGCGCGGAATCGCGGCAGCAGGCGCTGGCGCTGCTGCTGATGTCGCCGGAATTCCAGAGGAGATGACGATGGATTGCTCCGAGAGCCTGACGATGCAGGCGACGTCGCGGCGCGCGCTGCTGCTCGGCGGCGCCTCCTTTGCGGCCTGGGCCTACTTGCCGAAATTCGCGCGCGCCGCCGATGGCCGCGATCCGCGATTCGTCACCATCATCCTGCGCGGCGCGCTCGATGGCCTTGCCACTGTTGCGCCGATCGGTGACCCCGACTATGCCGGCCTGCACGGCGCGATCGCGCTGAAAGCCGATGGACCGAACGCGGCCGTGATGCTCGATCAGTTCTTCGGCCTGCATCCGGCGATGCCGGAATTCGCACGGATGTACCGCGCCAAGCAGGCCGCGGTCGTGCACGCGGTTGCGACTTCGTATCGCGACCGCTCACACTTTGATGGCCAGGATGTGCTGGAGAGCGGCTTCCCCGGTCCCGGCCGCGTGCAGTCCGGCTGGCTCAACCGCGCGCTCGAAGCATTGCCGAAGGGCGAACGGGTGACGAGCGCGCTCGCGGTCGGCCCGACCACGCCGCTGGTGTTGCGTGGCGCAGCGCCAACCGTCGGCTGGGCGCCGACCGCGTTGCCGCAGGCGGCGGACGACACCGCGATGCGGTTGCTCGATCTCTATCAGCACCGCGATCCGAGGCTGGCGAGCGCGCTGACGCAGGGCTTGCAGCTCGAGAAGCAGGCGCAGGGCGATGAAATGAAGCCGAAGCCCGGCGGCGGCGGCGTGGCAGCGATGCGGCTGGTGGCGCGCGGAGCCGCCAAGCTGATGGCGGCGGATGACGGCCCGCGGATCGGCGCGCTCGCCTTCGACGGCTGGGATACACACGCCAATGAGGGCGGCCCGGTCGGCCGCCTCGCGCAACTGCTCGGCGGTCTCGACGGCGCGCTGGCGGAATTCCAGAGCGGTCTCGGCGCGCGCTGGCGCGACACCGTGATCGTGGTCGCCACCGAGTTCGGCCGCACCGCGCGCATCAACGGCACCGAGGGCACCGACCACGGCACCGGCACCATCGCGCTGCTCGCCGGCGGCGCTGTCAATGGCGGCCGCATGATCACCGATTGGCCGGGGCTGAAGGTAGCCAATCTCTACCAGGCCCGCGACCTCGCCCCGACCACTGACCTCCGCGCCGTGATCAAGGGCGTGCTGCACGATCAGTTCGGCCTCGGCGAGCGCGTGCTGGCGGATACGGTGTTTCCAGACAGCGCGCCGGCGAAGCCGATGAAGGGGTTGGTGGTGTGAGCCGCCACAACAATGGTGTCGTCCCGGCGAAGGCCGGGACCCATTACCACCGCTGATATTTGTTGGAACGAGCTGTGGCCCCAGCGCGGGCTAACCACCGGCATTTGTGGTTATGGGTCCCGGCCTGCGCCGGGACGACGCAAGTAACTACCCCTTCGTAATCCGATCGATCTCCGCCATCTCCTCCGCGCTCAGCTTCCAGCTGATCGCTCTCACGTTCTGCTCGATCTGCTCGGGGCGTGTCGCGCCGGCGATGACGCTCGCGACTTGCGGGCGGGCGGCGAGCCAGGAGAAAGCGAGCTCGAGCATGGTGTGGCCGCGCTCGCTCGCGAAGGCCTGCAGCTTCTCGACGATGTCTTCGTTGCGCGGCGTAACGTAGCGATCCTTCAACGCCGGCGCCTTCGCGAAGCGGGTGTCGGCGGGCGCGGCGGTGCCGCGCTGGTACTTGCCGGTCAAGAGGCCGCTGGCGAGCGGAAAGAACGGCAGCAGGCCGAGATTGTATTGCTGCGCCGCCGGCAGCAGGTCCTTCTCGATGCCGCGCACCACGAGGCTGTATTCGTCCTGGCAGGACACGAAGCGGTTGACGTTGATCTGACGCGCGACGTATTCGGCTTCCGCGATCCGCCATGCCGGGAAGTTGGAGTTGCCGATGTAGCGCACCTTGCCCTGACGCACGAGATCGTCGAGCGCGCGCAGCGTCTCGTCGATCGGCGTGAGCGGATCGTAATCGTGCTGCTGGTAGAGATCGATGTAGTCGGTCTTCAGGCGGGTGAGGCTCGCCTCTACCGCGGACATGATGTAGCGCCGCGAGGCGCCCTGCTTGGTGCCGTCGGTCGCCATCGGCTTGGAGAATTTGGTGGCGAGCACGATGTCCTTGCGGCGATCGCCCAGCACGCTGCCGAGCACGGTTTCCGAGCCGCCCATGCCCGCATAGATGTCGGCGGTGTCGAACAGGGTGATGCCGAGATCGATCGCCTTGTGGATCACCTTGCGCGAGGTTTCCAGATCGGTGCGCTGGCCGAAATTGTTGCAGCCGATGCCGACCGCGGACACGCGCAGGCCGGAGCCGCCGAGATTACGAATTTCCATGAGACAATCCTGTGGGATAGGCGAGGGATTGCGCGGATTGTGACGCGCACGACGCAGGCCGGCAAGGTGTCGCCCTACCGCCAGTCACGCATGGCAATGTCGCAAAAAATGCAGTGTCACAAAACATGCAGCGTCGCAAAGGACGCGGTGTCACAAAAAAAGCGGTCCCGGTCAGACGCGGCGACTGACGGGGACCGCTCGGGGCGAAGATCTGAGACGGGGGGGCCTGATCTTACGCGAGCGGAAGCGTAGCCGGGCTTTGTAACGTGCCGGTGACACCTCTGTGCAATCCACAGGGTGCGAATGCGCGCTCAGAGAATCTTGCGATAGATGACGAAGCCGGGCTTGTCCGCGACCTTGTCATAAAGCTGCATTGCGGTGTGGTTGGTCTCATGCGTCTGCCAGTAGACGCGCGGCGATCCCGCAAGTTTGGCCTGCGTGTAGACGCCGTTGATCAAGGCGCGGCCGACGCCCTTGCCGCGCGCCGCTTCGCTGGTGAACAGATCCTGCAAATAGCAGGTCGGCGCGATCGCGGTGGTCGAGCGGTGAAACAGATAATGCGTCAGCCCGATCAGCTTGCCGCCGGCGTCGGCGACCAGCGCATGCACTGGTTCATAGGCGTCGAAGAAACGCTCCCAGGTCATCGCGGTGATCTCGGGCGCGAGCGCGGTCGGTCCGGACCGTTCGTAGAAGGCGTTGTAGCCGTCCCACAGCGGAAGCCATTGGGCGTAATCGTCGCGCGTGACGAAGCGGATGGTGACGTCGTTGGACATGAGCGATCCCTGGATGATCCCGCGTGATGCGATGTCTGCGCATCGCTCGCAACGGTTCTAGAGCATGATCCGGAAAAGTGTGAAGCGGTTTTCCGAAGAGATCATGCTCAAAAGTGGCGTCGCAGTCCTGCGGGATCAATTGGGGGGGCGCGCCTCACTCGGCGGCGCGCATCAGCCGCGTCAGATGGCGTTCGCGCCCGGCGCGCTGCGCCCGGTATTCGTCGGCGC
Organism: Bradyrhizobium sp. NAS96.2; assembly: GCF_001908235.1. Taxonomy (GTDB): domain Bacteria; phylum Pseudomonadota; class Alphaproteobacteria; order Rhizobiales; family Xanthobacteraceae; genus Bradyrhizobium. The sequence goes on along the minus strand of NZ_LGHK01000087.1, from coordinate 51,320 downwards.
GGGCGGGATCGTCGGTGTGCCGCACGAGGTCGGTGACCGGCGTATAGCTCAGCATGCGGCCGCCGTCGGGCAGCGCCGTGCAGCTGAAGCGCAGCACCTGGCCGTCGGCGAGATTGAGGTTGATCGGCGTGGAATCGCCTGCGCGCATCATCTCGATGCGCTTGGTGACGAACGCGCTCATCTCGTCTTCCGGCAGCTCGTAGGCGCCGGTGTCGCGGCCGTGATACATCAGCGCGACGAAGGGCGGCTTGCTGTCGGCCTGCGCGTCCGACAGCGCGAAATAGTCGCGGAAGGCGCGATTGATGAATTCGGCGCGGGTGTCGGCGTCGAGCAGCACGATGCCGATGTCGACCTGGTCGAGCGCGGCGGCAAGCCGCTCCGAGGTGGCGTGATGCTGCTGGTGCGCGGCAAAGGCATCGATCCATTTCTGCCGCAGCATTCCGGTGATAAAGGCCGTGCCGGCCGCGGTCGCGGCCAACAGCAGCATCCGCGCGAGGTCGGCTGTGTCATAGCCGGGCAGCGCGCGATGATCGAGAAAGAACAGCGCCGATGCGGCCACCGCGATCACGGCGGAGATCAGCCCGGAGGTGATGCCGCTGATCGAGCTCGCCAGCGCCACGATGCAGACGAACAGCGGCGCCGGATTGGGGACGGTGACCACCAGGCGATCGATCAGGAAGGCGGCAAGCGCAATGATCGCCGTCAGCGCAGGACCTGAAATTGCACGCCAGTCGAACCGCATGCGCGTTCTCGCTATGTGTCGAACAAACGATAAAGCCGCAGTTTGACGACAGAGCCGCAACGGCGCCGGGATTTCCGCTCCGACCGTTAAGCGGCCGTTGCGCGGTCCGAACCAGCTTTCGCTGCTTTCAAATCAAATGATATGGAGATCGGCATGGAACCTGCTTCCGTGCCCGCGGGTTACCGCGTGCTTTGCTTGCAAGAGGACATCGATGCCCGCCATTTCGCCGTCGCTACTGCCGATCCTGATGCTGTTTGCCTCGAACGTCTTCATGACCTTCGCCTGGTACGGTCATCTCAAGTTCAAGGATCATTCGCTCCCTATCGTCATCATGGTGAGCTGGGGCATCGCGTTCTTCGAATACTGGCTGGCGGTGCCGGCCAATCGCTGGGGCAGCGAGGTCTATAGCGCGGCGCAGCTCAAGACGATGCAGGAGGTGATCACGCTGGTCGTGTTCGCCGCCTTCTCGGTGCTGTACCTGAAGGAGCCGCTGGGCTGGAATCACGCGCTCGGATTTGCCTTCATCGCCGCCGGCGCGTTCTTCATCTTCCACAAATGGAGCTAGCGCATTTGCGCTGGAGCGTGCGCTAGTGGCGCGGGGTCTGTTTGGCGGCGGGCGTCGTGACGTGCGCGGGGTGCGCGCGGTCTTCGCCCTGCGTGCCGGTTACGATCAGGAGCGATGCCGCAAGCAGGATCGCCGCCGACAGCGTCACGGTCACCAGTCCGACGGGGGTCTTCATCATGTCGCGCCGCTGTCTCTCCCGCGCCTTGCCGCGGATAAGGTGCCAAAACGAACTTGCTGGATTACGCCGGGATCGATGTCGCCATGCTGATGTTGCTCGACAGCACCGTCACGGCCACGACCAGGCACAGCGTCAGCGCGCCAAGCGCGAGCGACGCGGCGATCGCGTTGGTCAGGCGGGATGATGCCACCGGGGCAGGGCGGCCATGGAAGCCTGCCGTGCCGGACCACCGTTTCATGGTGTAAATCCCTCAGGCCGCGAGCGAATCACTCGCGGCATCCGAGCGAATCTGCCCACCGTCACCGGCAACATTGCGGCGGCGAGGCCCCCTGAAAGCGGCGAAAATGCGGCCTGCGCGGCGGTTTTGCCCGTCATTTGGGCAGTTTCCCCGCTATTCCCTCAATTCAAACCCCTGCCACGAGGCGGGCCTGAGGCTCGGCTTCGGGACCCGGCTGCCAATCCATCGAGACAAATCCGGGGGTCTGCTCGACCCGTTTCAGCCAGGCCCGGATCGACGGAAAGGTCGTCAGGTCGAAGTCGCAGCGGTCGGCGACGTGGGTGTAGCCATAGAGGGCGATGTCGGCGACGGTGAACTGCTCGGCGGCGAAAAACGTGTGGTTCTTGAGGTGATTTTCCATCACCTGCAGCGCCGCATAACCGCGCTCCATCCAGTCCTCCAGCGCGTGCGTCTGCAGGTCGCGCCCGCCCTTGACCAGCGACAGCCAGAAATAGGCGGCGCCGATATTCGGCTCCAGCGCATGCTGTTCGAAGAACATCCACTGCAGCGCCTCGGCGCGCTCGATCCGCGACTCCGGCGCCAGCGGCGTGCCGATCGCAACGTACCAGAGGATGGCGTTGGACTCGGCGAGATGACGGCCTTCGGCGACCTCGAGCAACGGCACCTGGCCGCTCGGATTCTTGGCGAGGAATTCCGGGGTCCGGCTCTCGCCGCGCAGGATGTCGATCTCGATCGCCTCGTACGGCGTGTTCAGCACCGCAAGCGCCAGCCGGACCTTGTAGCTGTTGCCGGAGCGCTGCATCGAATAGAGCTTGTACATTGCGTCGGGGTTCACTCGATCAGGAAGACGGACTGCATGAGACGGTACGCTTGAAATCTGCGCGGCCTGTCACACCGCAACGCCGCTAAACAATGATGCCGACAGGGGTGCGTCGCAAGCCCTGCAATGTGGAAAAAGTCGAAACGTCTACCGCACTGCACGCGTGCAGAACGATTCCATCAACACGGCCGAACAACTCGGATCACGCCTTCGCGACGTTGTGCACGGTGCCGGTCGATGCCACCTGTGGCCATGGCCGACATGCTGCAATTCAGAAACGTTAACGCGGCATCCGGATCGCGGGATGCGCTGTCAGGGCTGCGCCGGACCGCCTGCCGCCGGCACCATCAGGCAGCTGTCGCGCGGCACATTGTCCTCGGAGCAATCCGCGCTGGGGCACATGGCCGGAAGCCTTGCCGGCTAGGCTGAAGCGGCCATGACAGGGCTTACCGGATATGAGTCATTTGGGGGCGGAACTTGCGGAATATTGCGCATGTCGCGCGCCATGCGGGAAAGTTTTCGTGCTTTGCCGCCAAGCTTCTTGCGATGCAGCGGCGACAGGCCTAGGGTGCCGCGATCCCATTCAAATCAAGTCGTGGCCCAACGGCTCACGACGTTTGCCAGGAGATGATAATGGCCTTCCTGTCCGCTGCGCTCGACCGTGTGAAGCCGTCCGCGACGATCGCGGTCACGGACAAAGCACGCGCGCTGAAAGCCGCGGGCCGCAATGTCATCGGCCTCGGCGCCGGCGAGCCTGACTTCGACACGCCCGCCAACATCAAGCTGGCTGCGATCCACGCGATCGAGGCCGGCAAGACCAAGTACACCGATGTCGGCGGCATTCCGGAGCTCAAGGAAGCCATCATCAACAAGTTCTCGCGCGAGAACGGCCTGACCTACAAGCCGAACCAGATCATCGTCGGCACCGGCGGCAAGCAGGTGCTCTACAACGCGCTGATGGCGACCATCAATCCGGGCGACGAGGTGATCATCCCGGCGCCGTATTGGGTCAGCTATCCCGAGATGGTCGCGCTCGCCGGCGGCGAGTCGGTCCCGGTGGTGTGCCCGGCCTCGACCGGCTTCAAGCTGCGCCCGGAAGATCTCGAGAAGGCGATCACGCCGAAGACCAAATGGGTGATCCTGTGCTCGCCGTCGAACCCGACCGGCTCGGCCTATACCAGGAGCGAGCTCAAGGCGATCACCGACGTGCTGGTCAAGCATCCGCATGTCTGGGTGATGACCGACGACATGTACGAGCACCTCGTCTATGACGACTTCGTCTTCACCACCGCGGCGCAGGTCGAGCCGAGCCTCTACGATCGCACGCTGACCGTGAACGGTGTGTCGAAGGCCTACTGCATGACCGGCTGGCGCATCGGCTATGCCGGCGGTCCGGCGCAGCTGATCAAGGCGATGGCTACGATCCAGTCGCAGTCGACCTCGAACCCGTCGTCGATCGCGCAATGGGCGTCGGTCGAAGCGCTCAATGGTCCGCAGGACTTCATCGCCGCGAACAACAAGGTGTTCAAGGGACGCCGCGACCTCGTGGTGTCGATGCTCAACCAGGCGAGCGGCATCGAGTGCCCGCGGCCGGAAGGCGCATTCTACGTCTATCCGTCCTGCGCCGGCACGATCGGCAAGAAGGCGCCCTCGGGCAAGGTGATCGACAGCGACGAGGCGTTCGTCACCGAGCTGCTCGAGAGCGAAGGCGTCGCTGTCGTGCAGGGATCGGCGTTCGGCCTTGGACCGGCGTTCCGCATCTCCTACGCCACCAAGACCTCGGATCTCGAGGATGCCTGCAAGCGCATCCAGCGCTTCTGCGGTAATCTGCGATAGTCGTTTCCGAACTGAGAGACTAAAAAAACGCTCCCGCACCCGGTGCGGGAGCGTTTTCGTTTACGCGCTGATATCGCGCGCCGGTAAAATCGCAGAGTCAATTCACAACCTGCTCACCTCACGCGTGTGTGTGCGAACATCAATGCCACACGCGGGAAGTTTTTACGGCCCCTTTGCGAACTGCCTTGTTTTGGACACGAGCCTTCCTTTGTGTCCGCCGCGCAAATTGCAATTCAGTTCACCTTGCGGAGACAGACCAATGCGACTTTCGACCCTCACCTTTGCAGCGCTTGCGTTGCTGGCGCCGTTCGCCACCGCCAACGCGGCGCCTCAACAGGTTCAAGCCGGGGTCCTGCAGTGCCAGGGCGGCGAGAATGTCGGCTTCGTCGTCGGCTCTGTCGCCCGCCTCGAATGCGTGTTCCAGAGCGGCGGCCGCCGTCCCGAGCCGTATCTTGCGACCGTGAAGCGGATCGGCGTCGACCTCGGCTTCACCGGGCAGACCCAGCTCGCCTGGGCCGTCAGTGCGCCGACCACGGTAGTGCCGCGCGGTGCGCTCGCCGGCAGCTACGGCGGCGTCGGCGTCAATGCTTCGGTCGGCCTCGGCGCCGGCGGTAACTTCCTGTTCGGTGGCCCGAACAACGCCTATGCGCTGCAGCCGATCAGCGTGCAGGGCCAGACCGGCCTCAACGTCGCGGCCGGTATCGCCGGGATCGATCTCGAGCCGGTCCGCACCAACGGTCCGCGCCGGCATCATCGCCACCACCGTCATCATCACCACCACTAGATTTTGTCTTGACGCGTTTTCTTCACGCGAACCGGTATCCACTTCGCTCGAAGACGCTCTAGGCTGGCTGGTGTTCGATCAAAGGGGCCCGCGAAAGCGGGCCTCTTTTTTTCGGCCTGTTGTTTGCTGTCCGTTGCTGACCAAACTTCAGCCCCGAAGGAACATAGCAACAGCGCCACATCCCCCAACAATCGGTGGCCGAGCACCGCAAATTCTGGCCGACCATCCGATGTTATGGCATAGGATACGAACGGCGCCGCAGACACGGCGCCGTTCTGTTCTCTGCTCGCGTCATGCCTCTCAGCCGGAGACTCCCCAACATGCGTCGCCTCACTCTCCTCGCCGCTGCCGCCATCGCCACGCTGACCGCAATCGTTGGCGTCAACGCCCAACAGCCGAGCCAGCGCGTACAGGTCGGCGTCCTGGAATGCCGCGGTGGTGCGAGCGTCGGCTTCATCGTCGGTTCAGTGACCCATCTCGGCTGCGTGCTGCGCGCCAATGGCCTGCCCGAGGATCGCTACATCGCGACCATCCAGAAGGTCGGCATCGATCTCGGCATCACCCAGGAATCGGCGCTGGCCTGGGGCGTCTACGCGCCGGTGGAACGGCTCGGGCCGGGTGCACTCTCCGGCAACTATGCCGGTGCGCAGGGCAGCGCGACGCTTGGCGTCGGCGTTGGCGGCAATGTGCTGGTCGGCGGCTCCGACAACACCATCGCCCTGCAGCCGCTCAGCGTGCAGGGCCAGGTCGGCGTCAACATCGCCGCCGGCCTCGAGAGCCTGGAACTGCGTCCGGGTCGCTAAAGCGCGCGCGTAGCGTTATTCAACCTGCCGAAGAAGCCGCGGGCTTCTTCGGCAACGATCCCGGGCGCTTCGGCGTGAACATAGTGCCCGGTGTCGACGAACCTGATCGAAGGTTCTCTCCAATAGTCCCCCAGCCGGTCCGACCATTCGGGTGAGATCAGCGGATCGCGGCGGCCCCAGAGAAAGCGCGAGGGCACCTTGATGCGCGGTTGCGCCGGAAGCCTGCCTTCCAGCCAGAGCCGGCGATTGGGTGCGGACGAGAGATACCAGTCGAAGCCGCCCTGGATGTTGCCCGGCTTCATGAAGTTATCGACATAGGCTTCCAGCAGGTCGCCGAACACGGCGGGATCGTCGCCCGACCAATGGTCGAGGAAGTGGCGGAAATAGAGCCGGCATGACTCGCGCGAGCTGCCGACCAGTTGCGCGGCCCATGGCAGCTGCTGGAAGTATTGATACCAGACCTCGATCAGGTGGCCGGGCTCGCCGTAGCGGTGGCCGAGGCCTGGATAGGGCGTGCAGAGATAGAGCGTGCCCGTCAGCCGCCGCGGCTGACGATGCGACATCGCCTGCATGACATAGGCGCCGAGATCGCCGCCGATCACCCCGAAGCGGTCATGACCGAGCGCGTCCATGACCGCGAACATATCCTGCGCGTGGCGCTCCGCGGTCGCGGACGGGTCGGGTCCTGGCGCCGGCTTGCCGGTGTCGCCGCAGCCCCGCAGGTCGGGTGCGATCAGTTCAAAGCTGTCGCCGAGGCGCAGCATCAGCGGCCGCCACACCAGCCAGAACTCCGGCCAGCCATGGAGCAGCAGCAGCGGCGGGCCTTTGCCGAAGCGCGCGACGTTGACGGATAGGCCGCCGATATCGATCTTCTGTTGCGTGATGCCTGCCGCGGCTGCATCCGCGAAGGCGTTTTCCAGCGCCGTCATTGCGACCTCCTGTGGTTTGCCGCAGGCTGTCCGCGTTGACGCGTCCGGTCCAATACTCGTTCGATACGGTTGCAGAGCTATTGCGTATGGCTGCCGTCGCCGGCCGCCGTGCTATAGCGGTGGCATGGAATTGCGACACCTCAGATACTTCGTGGCGCTCGGCGAGGAATTGAATTTCACCCGCGCGGCCGAGCGGCTGCACATCGCGCAGCCGCCGCTCAGCCAGCAGATCCGTCAGCTCGAGGACGAGCTCGGCGTCACGCTGCTGCAGCGGAATAGCCGTCCTGTCAGGCTCACCGAGGCCGGCGAGCTGTTTCTTGCGCGCGCACGCGCGGTGCTCGCAAGCTTCGAGAGTGCGGTTGCCGACACGCGGCGCGTCGGGCGCGGCCAGGCCGGCAGGCTCGGAATCGGATTCGTCGGCTCTGCCATGTTTGCGGGACTGCCCGACATCGTCGGCGCCTATCGTGACGCCTGTCCCGATGTCGAGCTCGTGCTCGACGAGATGCTGGCGGCCGAGATCGCAGAGGCGTTGCGGCGCCGCCGGATCGATATCGGCTTCGCGCGTCCGGCACTGCTTGACGAACCGGGGCTTGCCCAGCGGCTCATCGTCGAGGAGCCCTATGTTGCAGCGTTGCCGCGTGCGCATCCTCTTGCGGCACGGCGCGACATTGCGCTCGCCGAATTGTCCGACGATGCTTTCGTGCTGTATCCGGCGCGGCCGGAGCCGTCGGTCACGGGCCTGATCGTGAACGCATGCCGGGCAGCGGGCTTCACGCCGCGGCTCGCGCAGGAGGTTCTGCATCTGCAAACCGCGATCGGTTTGATTGCCGCCGGTGTCGGTGTATCGCTCGTTCCGGAGGCCGCGGCGCGCGCGCAGACCGGTCGCGGCGTCGCCTACGTTCGGCTTTCCGCACCGGTGGTGACGGCCCCGCTCACGATTGCGTGGCGCGAGGAAGATGCATCGCCTGCCGTGCGTCGCCTGCTCGACATCGCCGCGCGCTGGCGCGAGATCGCTCCAGGGGTTGCGCGCTAAGGAACTGGCGCATCGGACGCAATTTTTCCGGGAGAGTGGCGGCGCACAGCTCAGCGATCGTAAACGTCCGCGACGCCGCACCGCAGCGACGTTTTCCCGCTTGCCAAATGTCAAACGCAGGCAGAGCATGAACGGTCGCCGACCCAATCATGGGCCGAGCTCCAACACGAGGAGGCGGCAATGGGACAAGACGTCAGAAGTCCCCGAGGTCCACGGTGCATTGCACTGGTGGGCCCTTTCCAAAGCGGTAAAACCACACTTCTGGAAGCGATCCTGGCGCGCACTGGCGCCATCAAGACTGCCGGCAGCGTCGATGCCGGAACCTCCGTCGGCGATGCCAGCCCCGAGGCGCGTCAACACAAGATGGGCGTAGGCCTGACCGCCGCCACCACCACCTTTATGGGGGACAGCTACACCTTTATCGATTGCCCAGGCTCGATCGAATTCGCGCACGATATGCGCGCCGCGTTGCCGGCGGTCGATGCCGCGGTCGTGGTCTGCGAAGCTGACGAGAAGAAGCTGCCGCAGCTGCAGATCATCCTGCGCGAGCTCGAGGAGCTCGGGATTCCCCGTTTCCTGTTCCTGAACAAGATCGACCGCGCCAACAAGCGCGTCCGCGAGACGCTCTCGACGCTGCAGCCGGCCTCGCGGGTGCCGCTGGTGCTGCGCCAGATTCCGATCTGGAACGGCGATCTGATCGAAGGCTTTGTCGATCTCGCGCTGGAGCGCGCCTTCGTCTATCGCGAGCACAAGCCGTCGGAAGTGATGGCGCTGGAGGGCGGCAATCTCGACCGCGAAAAGGAAGCGCGCTTCTCGATGCTGGAAAAGCTGGCCGATCACGACGATGCGCTGATGGAGCAATTGCTGGAGGACATCCAGCCGCCGCGCGATGCCGTGTTCGACGATCTGGCCCGCGAATTGCGCGACGGGCTGATTTGTCCGGTGCTGCTTGGTGCCGCGAGCCGCGAGAACGGCGTGCTGCGCCTGATGAAGGCGCTGCGCCACGAGGCGCCCGGCGTCACTGAGACCGCCGGCCGGCTCGGCATCAAGGACACGAAGGATGCGCTGGCCTATGTGTTCAAGACCGTGCACCTGCAGCACGGCGGCAAGCTGTCGCTGGCGCGCGTGCTCATGGGCCACCTCGACGACGGCGCGACGCTGCAATCCTCAAGCGGCGACAGCGGACGCGTCTCCGGCATCCTCGCGGTCTCGGGCACGCATGACAGCAAGCGGCCGTCGGCGGAGGCTGGCGACACCGTCGCGCTCGGCAAGCTCGATGCAATCAAGACCGGCGATACCGTCTCGAGCGGCAAGACGGCCCCGGCCTCGCTGGCCAAGGTCGAGCCGGCCGCGGCAGTGCTGTCGATCTCGATATCAGCGACCGACCGCAAGGACGACGTCAAGCTCGGCCAGGCGCTGCTGCGGCTGAACGAGGAGGACCCCTCGCTGACGATGATCCAGAACCCGCGCACCCACGACACCGTGCTGTGGGGGCAGGGCGAGATGCATCTGCGCGTCGCCCAGGAGCGGCTGAAGGACCGCTACGGCGTCAACGTCAAATCGCATCCGCCGGCGATCGGCTATCAGGAGACCATCCGCAAGGCGGTCACCCAGCGCGGCCGGCACAAGAAGCAGTCCGGCGGCCACGGCCAGTTCGGCGATGTGGTGCTCGACATCAAGCCGAAGCCGCGCGGCTCCGGCTTCGAATTCCATGAGAAGGTGGTCGGCGGCGCGGTGCCGCGCAACTATATCGGCGCGGTGGAAGAGGGCGTCGTCGATGCGCTGGCGCGCGGCCCGCTTGGTTTCCCCGTGATCGACATCGACGTCACGCTGACCGACGGCTCCTATCACAGCGTCGATTCCTCCGATCTCGCGTTCCGCACCGCGGCGCGGATCGGGGTCAGCGAAGGGTTGCCGCAGTGCCAGCCGGTGCTGCTGGAGCCGATCCATATGGTCGAGATCGTCTGTCCGACCGACGCCACCGCCAAGATCAACGCGATCCTGTCGGCGCGCCGCGGCCAGATCCTCGGCTTCGACACCCGCGAGGGCTGGAGCGGCTGGGACTGCGTTCGCGCCACGATGCCGGAATCCGAGATCGGCGACCTCATCGTCGAGCTGCGTTCGGCCACCGCCGGCGCCGGCACCTTCACCCGCCAGTTCGACCGCATGGCCGAGGTGACGGGCCGTGCCGCCGACCAGATCATCGCCGCGCATCGCGACGCGGCGTGACGTTGGCGGTGATCACGCCCCGCGGGCGCGATCGTTGGCAGGATGGCCCGAGCCAGCTAGCTTGCGCCCCTATGGGGGCGCAAGGACATCATGCTGGAATCCCGCCGTAACCTGGCGCTGGCCTGCGCGCTCAGCGCGCTGGCCGGTTATGTCGATGCCATCGGCTATCTGCAGCTCGGCGGACTGTTCGTCTCCTTCATGAGCGGCAACTCGACGCGGCTCGGCGTGACGCTGGCTGCGGGGCATTGGCAGCACGCGCTGGAGGCGCTGGCGCTGATCGTGCTGTTCGTCGCGGGTGCCGCGGCCGGCAGCCTGGTCGTGCTCAGCAGCATCGCGCATCGCCAGCCCCTGATCCTGCTCGTCGAGGCGCTGCTGCTGGCGGTCGCGGCGTTGGCCTATGGCTATGACCTGCCGAACGCCGCCGTCGCGGCCATCGTGCTGGCGATGGGGCTCGAGAACGCCGTATTCCAGCTTGAAGGCGGGGCCGGGCTGGGCCTTACCTATGTCACCGGGGCGCTGGTCAAGGTCGGCCAGCTGATCGCCGCCGCACTGACCGGCGGCGCAGGCTGGGCCTGGATGCCCAATTTGTTGCTGTGGGCGGCGCTGGTGGCAGGCGCGCTGGCGGGGGCCGCTGCCTACCACTGGATCAACCTCGCTGCGATCTGGTTTGCCGCGGGCACCGCCTTCATCCTCAGCGCGCTGGTTGCCGCAACCGCGAAGCGGACGGATTGACAGCGCGCCTGCCTTGGCCGATGTCACCGCCATGACATCTCAACGCAAAACCCGCGCCGCGTGCCTGATCGGCTGGCCGGCGGCGCATTCCCGCTCGCCGCTGATCCATCATTACTGGCTGCGCACGCTCGGCATCGAGGGCGGCTATGTGATCGAGGCGGTGCCGCCGGAGGATTTCAAGGATTTCCTGTTCCGCCTGTCGCTGCGCGGCTTCGTCGGCGCCAATGTCACCCGTCCGCACAAGGAGCACGCGCTGGCGCTGTCGGCGCCGGATGAGCGCGCCCGCGCCGTCGGCGCCGCCAACACGCTGTGGTTCGCCGATGGCGAGTTGCGCTCGACCAACACCGATGTCGAAGGCTTTATCAACAATCTCGATGCTTGCGCGCCGGGCTGGGACAAGACCGAGGACGCGTTGGTGCTCGGCGCTGGCGGCGCGGCGCGCGCGGTGGTGTTCGGCCTGATCGAGCGCGGCATCGCGCGCGTGCATCTGGTCAACCGCACCATCGACCGCGCCCGCGCGCTCGCGGAGCAATTTGGCGCGCGTGTGCATCCTGCGACGTGGGACAAAGTCGGCGAGCTGCTGCCGCGCGCAGGCCTGCTGGTGAACACGACGTCGCTCGGCATGCACGGCCAGCCTCCGTTGGAGATCGATGTCGGCCTGTTGCCGGAGGGCGCGGTTGTTTCCGACATTGTCTACGTGCCGCTGGTGACGCCGTTGCTGGCCGCAGCGCAGGCGCGCTCCCTGAAGACCGCCGACGGGCTCGGCATGCTGCTGCACCAGGCGGTGCGCGGTTTCGAATTGTGGTTCGGGCAGCGCCCGCAAGTCACGGCGGAGTTGCGCGCGATCGTCGAGGCCGATCTCACAAAGACTTGAGGGCTGGAATAGCGTCTCCGGAACGGGGTCTGGTGTTAGTCCCCCCGCGTTCCCTCCCGGAGATCACTGATGCCTGCCAGCCGTTCCCATCTCATTCGTCCGTTCGTCGCGCTTGCGATGGTGACGGCGTCCACGCTCTACGCGCTTGCCCAGCAGCCGCCGACGCCGACCCGGGTGCGTGGAACCGTCGAAAGCGTCGACGGCGATACGCTCGCGGTGAAGTCGCGCAGTGGTGAAGACGTCAGGCTGCATATGGCCGGCAATATGGTGGTGCTCGGGCTCACCAAGATGGGCCTGTCCGACATCAAGGTCGGTTCCTTCATCGGCACGACCACGGTGCCGGGGCCTGACGGCGTGCCGAAGGCGGTCGAGGTGCATGTGTTCCCCGAGAACATGCGCGGCACCGGCGAGGGCTCGCGGCCCTATGATCTGAAGCCGAACAGCAGCATGACCAACGCCACTGTCTCGGAATCCGTCGTCAGCAATGATGGTCATACATTGCTGGTCAAGTACAAGGACGGCGAGAAGAAGGTGCAGGTCACACCCGACACCCCTGTCGTGACCTATGTTCCCGGTGACAAGGCGGACCTCAAGGCCGGCGCCAAGGTCATCGCCTTCATGAAGAAGCTGCCCGACGGCTCGTTCGAGACCGATCGCGTCAGCGTCGGCCGCGACGGTCTCACGCCGCCGATGTGAACACGTTGGTAGCCCGGATGGAGCGAAGCGAAATCCGGGTTCTGTCTCCGCGGTACGATCGTCCCGGATTGCGCTGCGCTCCATCCGGGCTACAGGATGACAGTTTCGTTATCGCAGTAACGGCATCCTCATTCGGTGCGTAGTTGTCGTGCGAGCTATCTCACCCGCGAAGGGGAGGTAGCCGCACGGAATACCTTCAACTTCCCGGTGTTCCCTGAATCGCCAGCCAAACCCATGAGGAACACCATGCCGAAATCGCTGCCACTCGCTGCATTGCTTCTTGTTGCCTTTGCCTCGACCGCGTCGGCGCAGCAGCCGCCGACCGTACGGATTCGCGGCACCATCGAGGCCGTCGACGGCGCAATGCTGTCGATCAAGTCGCGCGACGGCGCCGACATGAAGGTGCGCACCACCGATAACGTCGCGGTGTTCGGCGTTGCCAAGACCGATCTGTCCGAGATCAAGTCCGGCTCCTACATCGGCGTCACCGCGATGCCGGAGCCTGACGGGACCCAGAAGGCGATCGCGATTCACATCTTCCCGGAAAACCAGCGCGGCGCCGCTGAAGGTTTTCGTCCCTGGGACCTGCGCGCCAATTCGACGATGACCAACGCAACCGTGGCCGAGACGGTGCAGGGCGCCGACGGCCAGAACATCACGGTGAAATACAAGGACGGCGAGAAGAAGGTCGTGGTGCCGCCGGGCACTCCGGTCGTCACCTTCGTTTCCGGCGACAAGTCGGAACTGAAGCCCGGCGCCAAGATCATCATCTTCGGCGCGGTCAAGAAGGACGACGGCACGCTGGAAGCCAACCGCGTCAATGTTGGCCGCGACGGCATCGCACCGCCGATGTGAGGCGAAGCGAAGCTCTCTCGACGTGTCGTCCCGGCGGAAGCCGGGACCCATAACCACCGGGTTAAGTTGTCGAAGCGCGCTGCGGCCGCAGCGTTGCGAGATGATGACCATCGGTGGTTATGGGTCCCGGGTCGCGCTTCGCTTGCCCGGGACGACGGCGAGTGTGTGTCCGCGCTAAACCGCCAGCACCTTGTCGTCGATCTCGGCGATGGTGTTGACGCCGCACAGGCCCATCGTGGTGGTGAGCTCCTTGCCCAGGATGTCGAGCGCCTTGGCGACGCCCTCCTGGCCGCCGGCGCCGAGGCCGTAGGCATAGGCGCGGCCGATCATGCAGGATTTCGCGCCGAGTGCGAGCGCGCGCATGATGTCCATGCCGGTGCGGATGCCGCCGTCGAACATGATCTCGAGCTTCGAGCCGACCTCGTCGACGATCTCGGGTAGCACCTCGATCGAGGACGGAGCGCCGTCGAGCTGGCGGCCGCCATGGTTGGAGACCACGATCGCCTGCGCGCCGGTCTTGGCGGCGAGCTCGGCGTCCTCGACGTCGAGGATCCCTTTAAGGATCAGCTTGCCGGGCCAGATGCTGCGGATCCAGTCGATGTCTTTCCAGCTCAGCGAGGTGTCGAACTGCGAAGCCGTCCACTCCGACAGCTTGGTGAGGTCCTCGGTGCCTTTGACGTGACCGGCGATGTTGCCGAAGGTGCGGCGCTTGCCCTGCAGCACGCCCGATACCCAGGCGGGCTTGGTCGCGAAGTCGATCAGCTTCGACAGCGACCATTCCGGCGGCACCGTCATGCCGTTCTTGATGTCCTGGTGGCGCTGGCCGATCACCTGCAGGTCGACGGTCAGCACCAGCGCCGAGCATTTCGCCGCGATCGCGCGCTCGATCAGCGACTTGATGAAGCCGCGGTCCTTCATGACGTAGAGCTGGAACCAGAACGGCTTGTCGACGGCGGCCGCGATGTCCTCGATCGAGCAGATCGACATGGTGCTCTGGGTGAAGGGAATGCCGGCCGCTTGTGCGGCGCGGCAGGCGTAGATTTCGCCGTCGCCATGCTGCATGCCGAGCAGGCCGACCGGGGCCAGGATCAGCGGCATCGCCGAGGGCTCACCAAGGATCGTGGTCGCCAGGGTACGCTTGGACACATCGACCAGGATGCGCTGGCGGAACTTGATCTGCTGCAGGTCCTCGGAATTGGCGCGCAGCGTGTCCTCGGTGTAGGAGCCGCGGTCCGCATAATCGAAAAACGCCTTCGGCACCCGGCGCTTGTGCAGCTGGCGCAGATCTTCGATGCAGGTAATGTGCTTCATGGACGTTCCCGGCCCTTCTTCTTGTCGCAAGTCTATTCGAGCAAGCCTTGTTGGTAAGCCTTGCAGCTGTTCGGTCTTGCCGTCATCTAGCATGGTTGGATGGCCCGCCAAATCGAAGACGGATGGGAGAGCACGATGATGCAATCAGGCACCAAGCCGAAGGCCGACGACAACGCCGAAAAGCGCCGGCTCGACGAGGCCCTTGAAGAGGGCCTGGAGGAGACGTTTCCCGGTTCCGACCCCGTCAATGTGACCCAGCCGGCCCCGACCAAGGGCGACCAGCACGTCAAGCGCAACGACAAAGGGTAGGGGACAGCGCGCCTCCGCCGGGGATTGTCTTAACGACCGGAATGTTATATTTTTCAGCGGCTTAAGGTCGAAAAATGCGGTTCGGCCGTGGTAATGATTCATCATATTTTTTGAAGTCATCTTAGCGCCTGGCAGTCTATAAGGCCGATGCACGCTACACTGGTAGGCGTTCGGGACTCTCTCGCCGGGTGGTTCGAGAGGTCCGTGTTGGGGGTTACATGAGCCGCAAATATTTCGGGACCGATGGAATTCGGGGCCGCGCCAATGGGCTGATCACGCCGGAGCTCGCGCTCAAGGTGGGGCAGGCCGCAGGGTTGGTATTTCAGCGTGGCGACCATCGCCATCGCGTCGTGATCGGCAAGGACACGCGGCTGTCCGGCTACATGATCGAAT
The DNA here is from genome assembly GCF_001908235.1 of Bradyrhizobium sp. NAS96.2. Taxonomy (GTDB): domain Bacteria; phylum Pseudomonadota; class Alphaproteobacteria; order Rhizobiales; family Xanthobacteraceae; genus Bradyrhizobium. Next base: position 35,993 of record NZ_LGHK01000087.1, on the reverse strand, counting down.
ACGCCATGGTGGCGGGCTTCACTTCGGTCGGCATGGACGTGCTGCTGGTCGGCCCGATGCCGACACCGGCGATCGCGATGCTGACCAAGTCGATGCGCGCCGATCTCGGCGTCATGATCTCGGCCTCGCATAATCTTTTCGAGGACAACGGCATCAAGCTGTTCGGCCCGCAGGGCTTCAAGCTCTCCGACGATGTCGAGAAGCAGATCGAGCAGCTGCTCGACGAATCGCTCGACCGCCGCCTGGCGCAGAGCGCGAGCCTCGGCCGCGCCCGCCGCATCGACGGCGTCCACGACCGCTACATCGAATTCGCCAAGCGCACGCTGCCGCGCGACCTCTCGCTCGACGGCCTGCGCGTCGTGGTCGATTGCGCCAATGGTGCCGCCTACAAGGTGGTGCCGGAAGCGCTGTGGGAGCTCGGCGCCGACGTGGTGCCGATCGGGGTCGAACCCGACGGCTTCAACATCAACAAGGAATGCGGCTCGACCTCGCCGGAAGCGCTGTCGCGCAAGGTGCGTGAGATGCGCGCCGACATCGGCATTGCGCTCGACGGCGATGCCGATCGCGTCATCCTGGTCGACGAGCGCGGCCATATCGTCGACGGCGACCAGCTGCTCGCGGTGATCGCGCAGAGCTGGAAGGAAGAGGGACGCCTCGCCAAGCCCGGCATCGTCACGACCGTGATGTCCAATCTCGGGCTGGAGCGCTTCCTGCAGGGCCACGGGCTTTCGATGGTCCGCACCCCGGTGGGCGACCGCTATGTGCTCGAGCAGATGCTGAGCGGCGGCTACAATCTCGGGGGCGAGCCGTCCGGCCATATCATCATGTCGGACTATTCGACCACCGGCGATGGCTTCGTTGCGGCGCTGCAGGTGCTGGCCGTGGTGCAGAAGCTGCGCCGCCCGGTGTCGGAGATCTGCCGGCGTTTTGAGCCGTTGCCGCAAATCCTGAAGAACGTGCGCTATCGCAGCGGCAAGCCGCTCGACGCCGCCGAGGTCAAGTCCGCGATCACCGACGGCGAGAAGCGCCTCAACGGTCACGGCCGTCTGTTGATCCGCCCCTCCGGTACCGAACCCGTGATCCGCGTCATGGGCGAGGGCGACGACCGCATCCTGGTGGAAGAGATCGTGGACAACATCGTCAGCGCACTCGGCCACGCCGCCGCGGCTTGAAGCTATAGATTCTCCGGGGCTCACCTGCTGATTCCGTCATCCTGAGGCGCTCGCGTAGCGAGCCTCGAAGGATCGACGGCCCGGCTGGTGGCCGTGCATCCTTCGAGGCTCGCAAGGGCTCGCACCTCAGGGTGACGGAGACGGATTTGATTCAATAATGCTGACCACGCAGCGCATCGCTGCCATCGGCTAGCGCAACTGGTCCGCCCTACCTCCGCGTCGTACGACACGGAGGTAGTTTTGCGAATCCGTCCGGGAATGCTGCATTGAACAAGCCCGTCATAAGCGAACAGGCACTGGGCAAACCGGTGCCGGTGCCGGAATTGACTGCCGCGAAGGCGGCGGCCGCCGCCGGGCCGGCCTATGTCGTGCTCGCCGGCATCAGCTTCTCGCACTTCCTCAACGACACGATGCAGTCGCTGATCGCCTCGGTCTATCCGATCCTGAAGGACAATTACGCGCTCGACTTCGCGCAGATCGGAATGATCACGCTGGCGTTCCAGTTCACTGCCTCGCTGCTGCAGCCGCTGGTCGGGCATTTCACCGACAAGAAAGCGCAGCCGTTCTCGCTTGCGATCGGCATGGACTTCACCTTCTTCGGGCTGCTGTTGCTCAGCGTCGCGCATTCTTACGGGATGATCCTGATCGCCGCTTCGCTGGTCGGTCTCGGGTCCGCGGTGTTCCACCCGGAATCGTCGCGGATCGCGCGGCTGGCCTCGGGCGGACGCTACGGTTTCGCGCAATCGGTGTTCCAGCTTGGTGGAAGCTTCGGCACTTCGATGGGGCCGGTGCTTGCGGCGCTGATCGTGGTGCCGTTCGGCCAGCCCTCGATCGCCTGGTTCTCCTCGATCGCGTTCCTCGCCATCGTGATCCTCTGGCGCATCGGCGTCTGGTACAAGCCGCAGATCGCGGGCAAGAAGGCAGTCGCCGTCGAGCGGCATCCGGACCATCCGGACCAGCGGCGCGTGATGATCGCGCTCGTCGTGCTGGTCGCGCTGCTGTTCTCCAAGCAGCTCTATGTCTCGAGCCTGTCGAGCTATTACATCTTCTATCTGATCGACAGGTTCGGCGTCTCGACGCAAGCGGCGCAGCTCTACCTGTTCATCTTCCTTGCCGCGAACGCCGCGGGCGCCTTCATCGGCGGGCCGCTCGGCGACCGCTTCGGCCGCAAATACGTGATCTGGTTCTCGATCCTCGGCGCGCTGCCGTTCACGCTGGCGCTACCTTATGCGGGCCTGTTTGCAAGCGCCGTGCTGACGGTCGTGATCGGCCTGATCATCTCGTCGGCGACGTCGGCGATCATCGTGTTCGCGCAGGAATTGATGCCGCATCGCTTCGGCATGATCTCCGGCGTGTTCTTCGGCGTCGCCTTCGGCATCGGTGGCCTCGGCGCGGCTGTGCTCGGCAAGCTCGCGGACCGCACCTCGATCGCCTTTGTCTATCAGCTGTGCGCATTCCTGCCGGCGATCGGCCTGCTCGCGGTGTTCCTGCCGAAGATGCCGAAGGCCGTCCGCTGAACTCCCGGCAGTGAGGCGGGCAGCAGTTCCCGCATTAAGCATTCGCTAACACACGCAGCTCGCGTGCGTTGCAAACGCGCCCCGCGTCAACGCTTCATTAGCACCTGTGGCGAGATCGCCATCTTTCGCCGCTGCGTGCGCGCATTTATGGACTCATAAGCAACAGCCGCAGAAATCGGTGAGAGAAAATCAACCTTAAAAATTAGGGTTAAGTGCCGCTTAAACATTTGCTGCCATCGTCCGCCCGTGAGTTTCAGACGTGGGGCCTTTCGTGTCGCCTCACTTGGGCCAAAAGGACGAAGCCAATGCGTAGCGTAAAGACCCTGATTGCCGCCGGAGCGGCATCTCTGTTGTCCTCGGCAGCGTTCGCTGCCGACATGCCGATCATGCCGCCACCCCCGATGGCGTATGCGCCTCCGCCGGTCCAGGATTTCGGCGGCTGGTATCTGCGCGGCGATATCGGCATGACCAACACCAAGGCGAGGCTGCACGTCAACGCCTACGATACGCTGCCAGCCGGCACTGCCTTCAACCAGTACGGCCACGGTTTCGACGGCGGCATGCTCTACGGCATCGGCGTCGGCTATCAGTTCAACAGCTGGTTCCGCGCCGACATCACCGGTGAGTATCGCTCGAAGGTGAGCTTCAACGGCACCGACTTCTTCACGTTCCCCGGGCCGAGCTCCTTGGGTGACACCTATCATGGCGGCATCCAGAGCTGGGTCGGCCTCGTGAACGTCTACGCCGATCTCGGCACCTGGGGTTGCTTGACCCCGTTCATCGGTGCCGGTGTCGGTGCCGCAGTGCTCAAGACCGCGGCGTTCTCCGACGTCACGACGTTCCCGAGCGGGTCGGGCCTGACCAGCTCCTTCATCGCCGACGGCGCCACCAAGACCAACTTCGCCTGGGCGCTGCACGCCGGTGTCGCCTACAAGGTCACCAACAACTTCACGGTCGAACTGGCTTATCGCTACCTCGACATGGGCACCGCCGGCCAGGGTCAGGGTCACTTCTTCGACGGCACGCCGACCGGTCCCTCGAGCTTCCAGTTCCGCGACATTACCTCGCAGGACGTGAAGCTCGGCGTGCGCTTCAACCTGCCATGCTGCGACGTGCCGCCTCCGCCGCCGCCGCCCCCGCTGATCCGCAAGGGCTAATAAGGGTTAATTTCGAGGCCTCACGGTTAACGATTGAAAACGGCGCGGGATCATCCCGCGCCGTTTTCCGTTGCCGCGTCATTGCGCGAGTGCAACTTGCGTGGTCGAAAGCTGCCGGCGACAACGATTGGTTAAGGTTAACAGGGGATGATCAACGCGCATTCGATGAGTGGGATGGAGCGTTGCGATGCGTAGGTTCTTGCTGGCGGCGATGATGTTCGGGGCGGTGACCGGCGCGCAGGCGGCCGACATGCCGGAGTTCCTTCGCGGCAGTCTGCCCGCGTCCAGCGCGCCCACCAGAAACTGGGACGGCTGGTATGTCGGCGGTCAGGTCAGCCAGACATGGATCAATACCGACTTTGGCGGCTCGGTTGCGCCTCTGACCAATTCCATCTTTCGCAACACGACGCTGCAAGGGCCGACGTCCCAATTCAATCTGCTTGGCCGGGTCAATTCGCAAAGCTCGGGCTTCGGAGCATTTGTCGGACGCAACTGGCAGTATGACGACGCCGTGGTGGGTGTCGAAGCAAACTATACCCATTGGTCCGGCCTTACGGCATCGACCTTCGGAAGCCTGGGTCCGATTCAAGTCGCGCAACCCACCTTGGTCCTGCCGGCCGGTGCCTCTGCCGCCGACGGCGTGACGTTGAATGGAAGCGCTTCAATGAAGCTCAAAGACGAGGTGACATTCCGCGGCCGGGCGGGTTGGGCAACCGGTGACTTTCTGCCCTACATGTTCGGCGGCCTTGCGGTCGGCCGAATGGATGTCTCGCGCACGGTCACGAGCTCCGTGAACAGAACGATCAACTTTGCCGACGGAAGTTCGACCACCTTTGCACTCCCGCAGTTTTCCCAAACCGCAACGGATGCGAAGACGGACGCTTACGTTGCAGGCTGGACTGCTGGTCTCGGCCTGGAATACATGCTGTGGAACTGTGTTTTCGTGCGCGGCGAGTGGGAATACGTCAAGTTCATGCCGGTCAAGAACACGTCGGTCACGCAGAACAGCGTACGTGCTGCCATCGGCTACAAGTTCTGACGAGCGCTGCGTCGCTTGACACTGCAATGTGCGGCTGATCCGATGTTGCTCCGCAAGCGGAGCGACCTCACATGAAAATCCACGGCGACGCCAATTCAGGCAATTGCCTGAAGGTGAAATGGGTGTGCGACAAGTTGGCGCTGCCATACACATGGGTCGAGATCGACACCATGAAGGGCGGCAGCCGGACGGCGGAATTCCTCAAGCTGAACGGCTGGGGTCAGGTGCCGACGGTCGAGCTCGATGACGGACGCACGCTTGCGCAATCCAATGCCATCATCCGCTACCTCGCGCGCGGCAGCGATCTGATCCCCGCCGATCCCTATCGCGCGGCGCAGATGGATGCCTGGATGTTCTGGGAGCAGAACAGCCATGAGCCTTATGTCGCCGTCTGCCGTTTTCAGACCGTGTATCTCGGCAAGGCCGTCTCCGAGATCGATCCGAACCTGATCAAGCGCGGCTATGTCGCGCTCGATCACCTGGAGCGGCATCTTGCCGGCACGCAGTTCCTGGTCGGCGATGCGTTCTCGCTCGCCGACGTGTCGTTGCTCGCCTATACGCGCATGGCGGAGGACGGCGGCCTCGAACTCGCGCGCTATCCCATGATCCGCCGCTGGATCGCCGATGCCGAGCATGTGCTCGGCCTGCCGGCGGTGCGCTGACTTCTGGTGAACATCGATATGACTGAAGCCTCATCGATCACGATCCGCCGCGCGCGGCGCGAGGATGTCGCCGCCATCGTCGGCATGCTGGCGGACGATCCGCTCGGCAGCGCGCGTGAGCAGATCGCGGATCCGCTGCCGCAAAGCTATTACGACGCCTTCGCACGGGTCGCGCGTGATCCGAACCTGCAGCTCGTCGTTGCGGTCGACGGGGAGGGCGCCGTGGTCGGCTGCCTGCAGCTTGCGGTTCTGCCGGGGATCAGCTCGCAGGGCTCTTCGCGCGGCCTGCTCGAGGACGTCCGCGTTGCAAAACACTGCCGCAGCCGCGGCATCGGCGAGCAGCTCGTGCAGTGGGCGGTGACCGAGGCGCGTGCGCAAGGCTGCATGCTGGTCGAGTTGCTGACGCATCACACCCGCGTCGATGCGCAGCGCTTCTATGAGCGGCTGGGATTCGCGCGCAGCCATGTCGGCATGACGCTGCGCTTTTGAGCTGCGCGCACGAAGTTGTGCCGCTCACAAGGCAATGCCTGCGGTAGCCGCTGCTGCGCGTTCCGGTTAACAGCCAATAAACTAAGCCGGCCTCCGTGATTTTACGGGCGGAACGAGTCCGGTATGTCGGACGTCTCCCACGGGGCGGCGGGCAACCGGGGATTGGAATGTCGGAATATTCGATCGTGCGGGTCGGCAACGAGTACATCGTGCTGGCCGGCGATAAGAGCATTTTGAAAATATCGAGCCGGCGCAAGGCAGTTAAGATCATGACTCTGGCGGCAGATTTGCTCGATCAGGAGACGATGCAGCAGGTCGAGAACGCCCCATCAATCAGCCGTGATCTCCCGATCGTTCCGGAAAAGTCTGAACTTCCTTGACGTTTGGGTACCCTTCTACTATCTCCGACCGCGGGAAACCTCTCCCCACCGAGAGGCAGCTATCTGGAAGGGTAGAATATGACTGCAGCGAAGCCCGCTTCGCGGCCTAATGTGCCGCATTTCTCCTCCGGCCCCTGCGCCAAGCGCCCCGGCTGGAACCCCAACAATCTCAAGGATGCCGCTCTCGGCCGTTCGCACCGTGCGAAGGTAGGCAAGGCCAAGCTCAAGCTCGCGATCGAACTGACGCGCGAAGTGCTTGAGGTGCCTGCGGACTACAAGATCGGCATCGTGCCGGCGTCGGATACCGGCGCGGTCGAGATGGCGCTGTGGTCGCTGCTCGGTGCGCGGCCCGTCACCACGCTCGCCTGGGAATCCTTCGGCGAGGGCTGGGTCAGCGACGTCGTCAAGGAATTGAAGCTGAAGGACGTCACCAAGCTGAACGCGGCTTACGGTGAAATCCCCGATCTCTCCAAGGTCGATCCTGCCTCCGACATCGTCTTCACCTGGAACGGCACCACCTCGGGCGTGCGCGTGCCGAACGCCGACTGGATCAGCGCAACCCGTGAAGGCCTCACGATTTGCGACGCGACCTCGGCCGCCTTCGCGCAGCCGCTCGATTTCGCCAAGCTCGATGTCGTCACCTTCTCCTGGCAGAAGGCGCTCGGCGGTGAGGCCGCGCACGGCATGCTGATCCTGTCGCCGCGTGCGGTCGAACGGCTCGAGACCTACAAGCCGGCCTGGCCGCTGCCGAAGATCTTCCGCCTCACCAAGGGCGGCAAGCTCAACCAGGGCATCTTCGAAGGCGAGACCATCAACACGCCGTCGATGCTCTGCGTCGAGGATTATCTCGACGCGCTGAACTGGGCGAAGTCGATCGGCGGCCTGAAGGCCCTGATCGCGCGCGCCGACGCCAACACCAAGGCGCTCGCCGACTGGAAGGCGCGGACGCCCTGGATCGACTTCCTGGCCAAGGATCCCGCGATCCGCTCCAACACCTCGGTGTGCCTGAAGTTCACCGATCCCGCGATCACCTCGCTTCCCGCTGATGCGCAGGCCGACTTCTGCAAGAAGCTGGTCGCGCTGGTGGAGAAGGAAAACGCCGGCTTCGACTTCGCGTATTACCGCGATGCGCCGGCGGGCCTGCGGATCTGGTGCGGCGCCACCGTCGAGGCAAAGGACGTCGAGCTGCTGACGCAGTGGATCGACTGGGCCTTTGCGGAGACCAAGGCCGCGCTGCCCAAAGCGGCCTAGGCCGCTTCGCGTAATTCATCATCGTTATGGCCGGGCTAAAGCGCGAAGCGCGTCTTCGCTGGTTGACCCGGCCAACTATCGCGCAGAGTGGCCGGGCGGGCTTCGTGCCCGCGGCCGTCGTGTATTCAAACGCATCGTTCAGCAACGGATCATTCCGATGACAAAACCCAAGGTTCTCATTTCCGACGCGCTGTCGCCCGCCGCCGTGCAGATCTTCAAGGATCGCGGCGTCGAGGTCGACTTCCAGCCCAACCTCGGCAAGGACAAGGACAAGCTCGCCGAGATCATCGGCAACTATGATGGCCTTGCGATCCGCTCGGCCACCAAGGCGACCGCCAAGATCATCGAGAAGGCGACCAAGCTCAAGGTGATCGGCCGCGCCGGCATCGGCGTCGACAATGTCGAGATCCCCGCCGCGACCGCCAAGGGCATCATCGTGATGAACACGCCGTTCGGCAATTCGATCACGACCGCCGAGCACGCGATCACCTTGATGCTGGCGCTGGCACGCGAGATCCCGCAGGCCGACGCCTCGACCCAGGCCGGCAAGTGGGAGAAGAACCGCTTCATGGGCGTCGAGATCACCGCCAAGACGCTCGGGGTGATCGGCTGCGGCAATATCGGCTCGATCGTCGCCGACCGCGCGCTCGGCCTGCGCATGAAGGTGATCGCGTTTGATCCGTTCCTGTCGCCGGAACGCGCCAAGGACATCGGCGTCGAGAAGGTCGAGCTCGATGACCTGCTGAAGCGTGCCGATTTCATCACGCTGCACACGCCGTTGACCGACAAGACCCGCAACGTCATCGACGCGGCCGCGATCGCCAAGATGAAGAAGGGCGTGCGCATCATCAACTGCGCCCGCGGCGGGCTGGTCGACGAGCAGGCGCTGGTCGATGCGCTCAATTCCAAACATGTCGCGGGCGCGGCGTTCGACGTGTTCGTCGAGGAGCCGGCGACCACGAACGTGCTGTTTGGTCATCCCAACGTGATCTGCACCCCGCATCTCGGCGCCTCCACCACCGAGGCGCAGGAGAACGTCGCGCTGCAGGTCGCCGAGCAGATGTCGGATTATCTGCTGTCGGGCGCGATCTCGAACGCCGTCAACTTCCCCTCGATCACAGCGGAAGAGGCCCCGAAGCTGAAGCCGTTCATCGAGCTCGCCGAGAAGCTCGGCTCGTTCGCCGGCCAGCTCACCGAGAGCGGCATCCTCAAGACCACCATCACCTATGAGGGCCACGTCGCCGAGATGAAGATCAAGGCGATCACCTCGGCGGTGCTGTCCGGCCTGCTGCGCCCGATGCTGGGCGAGGTCAACGTGGTGTCGGCGCCTGTCGTCGCCAAGGAACGCGGCATGGTGGTGGACGAGGTGGTCCGCGCCGCGCAGAGCGACTATGAAAGCCTGATCACGGTCACCGTCGCGACCGAGCGCCAGGAGCGTTCGGTATCCGGCACCGTCTATGCCGACGGCAAGCCGCGCCTCGTCGACATCAAGGGCATCCGCGTCGACGCCGAATTCGGCAAGTCGATGATCTACGTGACCAACGAGGACAAGCCGGGCTTCATCGGCGCGTTCGCGAGTCTCCTGGGTGATGCGAAAATCAATATCGCGACCTTCCATCTCGGCCGCGTCAAGCAGGGTGGCGACGCCATTGCGCTGGTTGAGGTCGACGGCGCGGTGCCGGCGGAGTTGCTCGCCAAGGTGCAATCGCTGCCGCAGGTGAAGCAGGCCAAGGCGCTCACGTTCTAAGGCGCTGACGTTCTAGGAAGACGTTTCAAACGCTGTTTGAGCGGCTGTTCGTCGCCCGGGACGTGCCGGGCATGATGGGGGAAGATACCGTTCAAGCGCATCCAAATTCCGATCTGCGGAACATGACGCCGTCTCCGGCCCCGGAGGCGGCGTTTGTCGTTCCAGGGCCTCCGGTATTGCTGTTGCGCCGCACGAAAAATGTGTACGAACGGGCCACGACGCGCCACAATGACCGTCATCTCAGAGGGAGAAAACAATGCGTGAAGCCGTAATCGTTTCCTACGCGCGCACCGGCCTGGCGAAGTCCGGCCGTGGCGGATTCAACATCACCCCGCCGATGTCGCTCGCCGCGCACGCCATCAAGCACGCGGTCGATCGCGCCGGCGTCGACAAGGAATATGTCGAGGATTGCTATCTCGGCAATTGCGCGCACGGCGCGCCGAACATCGGCCGCCAGGCTGCGCTGCTCGCCGGCCTGCCGAAGTCGACCGCCGGTGTCTCGGTGAACCGCTTCTGCTCGTCGGGCCTGCAGACCATCGCGATGGCCGCCAATTCCATTCGTTCGGATGGCTCTGATTGCATCGTCGCCGGCGGCGTCGAGAGCATCTCGATTCCCGGCGGCGGCACGCCGAAGGAATCGATCGATCCGGACCTGCTCAAGACCGCGCCCGACATCTTCATGGCGATGATCGATACCGCCGACATCGTCGCCGAGCGCTACAAGCTCAGCCGCGAATATCAGGACGAGTATTCGCTGGAGTCGCAGCGCCGCATGGCGGCCGCGCAGCAGGCCAACAAGTTCAAGGACGAAATCGTCCCGATGAAGACCAAGATGAAGGTGGTCGACAAGGCGACCAAGGCCGAGTCGATCGTCGACTACGTGGTCGATCGCGACGAGTGCAACCGCCCCGAGACCACGCTGGAAGGCCTTGCCAAGCTCGAGCCGGTCAAGGGCCCGGGCAAGTTCGTCACCGCCGGCAATGCCAGCCAGCTGTCCGACGGCGCCGCCGCCGTGGTGCTGATGGAAGCCAAGGACGCCGAGAAGCGCGGCCTCAACCCGCTCGGCCGTTTCGTCGCCTGGGCCTCGGCCGGCTGTGAGCCCGACGAGATGGGCATCGGCCCGGTGTTTGCCGTGCCGAAGCTGCTCAAGCGCCATGGCCTGAAGGTCGACGACATCGACCTCTGGGAGCTCAACGAGGCCTTCGCCAGCCAGTGCCTCTATTCGCGCGACCAGCTCGGCATCGATCCCGAGAAGTACAATGTCAACGGCGGCTCGATCGCGATCGGCCATCCGTTCGGCATGACCGGTGCCCGGCTCACCGGCCACCTCTTGCAGGAAGGCCGCCGCCGCAAGGCTAAGTGGGGCGTCGTGACCATGTGCATCGGCGGTGGTCAGGGCGGCGCAGGCCTGTTCGAGATCTACAGCTAAGCCACAGCTCGGCTGACTGCTCGGAATTTGCGACACGGCGCCTCAGGGCGCCGTGTTTTTCATGCCGACTCTTTCTCCGTCATCCCCGCGCAAGGGCTTCGCCTTTGTCGCTGGAGGAGCGCGCATTTGCGCGCGTCTCGAAGGATGACGGGATAGGCACGCTGCTGCATCGAGCGAGCTCCTCTCAACGATGGCAGATAGGTGCCTCGACATCGCTGCGCCATATCGCAGCCGCGGCGCCGCCATGGTCGCGCCGCACGGAAACCTCAATCGAACCAGTCCCTTCCTCGCAGCGTCTCACCACCAGAAACGGCGTGCCTTGAGCCCGGCGCGCGGTTCGTCTCGCGCGCGATGCGATGTTTCCCGGAGGGATGTGTGATGCGAAAGATTGCGAATTGTCTTGTGACCTCCAGCCTGGTGCTGGCGGGAGCGCTGGTTGCCGGGCCGCTGCATGCGGCCAATCTTGACGCGGCGTCGCAGGTTGACGCCGTGACCGTCTATCCCGACGGCGCGAGTGTCACCCGCGTCATCACACTGGATCTGCCCGCCGGCGACAACACGCTCGTCGCGAAGGATTTCCCGATGAGCCTCGATCCGACCTCGCTGCGGGTCGAAGGCGAGGCGGGCGACCGGCTGACGATCGGAGCCATCGACGCGCGGCCGCCGCGCCCGGTGCCGCCGGCCAACCTGCCCGACATCGACAAGCGGATCGAGGCGCTCAGGGATCAGCGCGAGGATCTGCAGGGGATCATCACCGCCGCCGAAGCGCGGCGCAAATTCGCCGAACATTTTGCCGAGGCCTCGCCGGCCGGGATCGGCGAGAAGGGCGAGGCGCGTCCGGTGAGCGAGTGGCGTGCCGCGTTCTCGGCGGTCGGAGATGAAGTGGCAACCGCCGACAACGCGATCCGCGACGCCACGCGCAAGCAGCGCGACATCGATCGCGAGATCGCGCGTCTTGAAGCCGATCGTGCCGCCAAGCCGCCGAGCAAGCTCGAGGTGCGGATCGAGCTGGCCTCCGCCGCCGCGACCCGGGCGACGCTGCGGGTGACCTATGCGGTGCGCAATGCCCGCTGGATGCCGATTTACGACGCCCGTCTCGACACCGGCGCCAAGGATCGCAAGCCGGCGATCGAACTGGTGCGCCGTGCCGAGATCACCCAGTCGACCGGCGAGGATTGGTCGAACGTGGCGCTCGTCGTCTCCACCGTGCGCGTCGCCCGCGGCGGCAACGCGCCCGATCTCAATTCGCTGCTCGTGCGATATCCGCTGCCGCCGCGGCCGCTGGCTGCGGGCCGAGCGTTCGACAGCGTGCAACAGCCCTCGGCGCTGATGCCCGCACCGGCTGCGCCGCCGATGGAGCAGCATCTGTCCAAGCAGGCCGAGGAGCGGGATGCCGTCGCCGAGGTCGGCGCCTTCCAGGCCACCTTCAAAATCCCCGGCCGCGTCAGCGTTGCAGCCAATGAGGGCGCCAAGAGCTTGCGCATCGCGACGGCGACGATCACCCCCGATCTCGCGGTTCGCGCCGTCCCGGTGCTCGATCCGACCGCGTTCCTGGAGGCGAGCTTCGTGCAGGCCGACGATGCGCCGCTGCTGCCGGGGCAGGTCTCGATCTACCGCGACGGCATCTTTGTCGGCCGCAGCCGGATGGCCACCGCCGCCAAGGACGAGACCGTACGGCTCGGCTTCGGCGCCGACGACAAGGTCAAGATCGAACGCACGGTGGTGAAGCGCAACGAGGGCTCCGCGGGCCTGATCGTGACGACGTCGAAGACCGACGAGCGCGCGTTCAAGACCACGGTGCGCAACGGCCACGACTTCCCGATCAAGGTCGCGATCCAGGATCAGCTCCCGGTCAGCGAGAACGACGACATCGTGGTCGAGATGCTGCCGTCGTCGACGCCTGCGACCACCACCAATTTGCGCGACAAGCGTGGCGTGCTGGAATGGGCATTCGAGGCCAAGGCCGGCGAAGTCCGTGACGTCAATTTCGCCTGGCGGATGCGCTGGCCGAAGGACAAGGGCATCGTGATGGTGCCGGCGGGCTAGAGCCCGTGCCGGGCTCCAGCTTTGTTGTTTGAGGCGTTTTCTTTACGCGAACCGGAGTCCACTTCGCTCGAAAACGCTATGCGGATCTGCATCAGCTGCCGATGACTTCACTCCCGATCTCGGGCATCACTTTGCCAAGGGCAAAAATGTCTGAGATCGGGAGGATCCATGAGCTACCAGCACATCGTCGTCGATGATCCGCGTCCGCGCGTCCGCCGTATCACGCTGAACCGCCCCGAGAAGCGCAATGCGCTGAACAACCGCCTGCGCGGAGAGATCTTCGAGGTGCTGGAGCAGGCCGACCGCGATCCCGATATTTCGATCTCGATCCTGCGTGGCGCTGGGCCGTGCTTCTCGGCGGGCTATGACCTGTCCGCCGATAACCGTGTCGACCAGCCCTATCATTCGGCATCCGGCCCCGGCCAATGGTCGCGCCATGTCGTCGAGGGCTGGTTCTCGATCTGGGATCTCGCAAAGCCAGTGATCGCACAGGTGCACGGCTATTGCCTCGCCGGTGGCACCGAGCTCGCCACCGCCTGCGACGTGGTCTATGTCGCCGACGATGCCCAGATCGGCTACCCGCCGGTGCGGCTGATGAGCCCGCCCGACATGCAGTATCACCCCTGGCTGGTCGGCATGCGCCGCGCCATGGAATTGATGCTGACGGGCGATGCGATGTCCGGCCGCGAGGCCGCCGAATGGGGCTATGCGACCCGGTCGTTTCCGCTCGCCGAGCTGGAGGCGAAGACGTTGGACTTCGCCGAACGTGCGGCAAAAGTGCCGATCGAGCTACAGCAGCTCAACAAGCGCAGCGTGCATCGCGCGATGGAGATCATGGGCGCCCGCGCCGCGATGCGCGCCGGCACCGAGATCCAGGCGCTGGCCTTCACGACCGAGGCGAGCAAGGCCTACATGGCCGGCTTCCGCCGCGACGGCGGCAGCGTGAAGGCCCAACTCGATCAGCGCGACACCACGTTCGGCGATTACCGGACCAAGAAGGAGTGACGCTGGCCGCGCCAACGTTCACTATATTGACGCGATTTCTTTACGCGAACCGGTGTCCACCTCGCTTGAAAACGCGTTAGAAGCCGGCGTTCTCCTCCAGCCATTGCTGGTTGTCCCAGTGGGCGCGACGGCCGAGGACATAGTCGCGAACATCGTCCATGAAGCGCACCTTGCTGGCGAGCGCGCCAATGAAAGCGGCGATCGCCGCCATCCAGGGCCATAGATGCATCAGCAGTGTGTCGGGTATCTGGCTGGCGAACCCCGCCTGCAGCGCGCTCATTGCGAAGTAAGCCAATACGGCCCATGCAAGGGCCAATATCGTGGCCACTGCCCCGTAGCTGTTCTGATGAAGCCTCACCAATCGGCGCATCAAGCACAGATAGGCAAAGTACACGATCGCGCCGAGTATCAGGGCGATGCATGCCGGCGGAAGGCCCCAGCTTTGATCCCAGGTAAGGTACACAACGAAGCCCGCGGCTATCAGCGCCTCTATGGTGGTCAGGCTGGATTTTTCTTGCATGATTTGCCCCAAGGCGATTCGAGTATCGGCCGAGGCTAGCATCGTCTAGCGCGTTGCTAGAAGTGTATTTGTCGAACAACCTTTGGATTGAACTTGATCTGATGGCCACGCGCTAACAGGTGCGAGGAGAACGGGACGAGCCTCCACATATTCGCTGTCATGCCCGCCTTGAGCGGGGCATCCAGTACGCCGCGGCCTATCCGTTGAAGTCGACCGCCTCTGGAATACTGGGTCGCCCGGTCCGCACATCGAGCCGGGCGACGACACGATGTTTTCGAGAGGCGCCTCACTTCGCCTTCAGGAAATCACCCACTTCGAGCAGCACGAACTCGTCGTCATCGGCCTTGTTCGGGGCGCGGCTCGAGGAGAACGGCAGGTTGTTGTCGTTGCCGACGATGATGTGGGTTTCGTCGACCCGGTCGACATTCTCGATGGTGAAGAACGGGAAGGTGTAGACGCCGTCGTTGAGCGGCTTGCGTGCCTTCTTGTTCGGATCGCGGATCTTCATCAGATCAATATAGGCGATCTTGCGCACCGGCTTGCCGACATTGGCGTCGGAGAGTTCGATCTTGTAGACGCGCTTGAACTTGGCGAGATCAGGGAAGCAGTTCTCGCCGCGCTGGCCTTGCGGGCAGGCCTTGTCGGCGGTGCCCTCGCCATTGTCGCGCTCGATCACGAGGCCCTGGGTCGGGTCGATCATGTTGAAGTCGCCGATCGCATTGCCGTTCTGCTCGAACACATACTGCCAGTAACGTCCGGTGAACTTCTCCGCCGCGACGTCGAATTCGAGGATGCGCGAGGCTTCCTTGCCGTCAACCTTCTCCCAGTCCTTCTTGTCGGCATCCCACAGCGGCCCCTCGAGCAGGCCGTAGAGGAACTTGCCGTCCTTGGAGGAAGCGAAGCCCTCATAGCCCTTGGAGCGGCGCAGATTGACGTTGGTGTAGGAAGCACCCGGCGCGCCCGGCGACTGTACCGCCCAGTGATCCGGCGAGCGCACCGGCTTGCCGTCGGCGACGGTCTCGAACACGGCGAGGATCTTGCCGGTCTTGTCGGCCTTCAGGATATAGGGCCCGAACTCGTCGCCGATCCAGAAAATGTCGTTGATGATCTGGAAGCCTTCAGTGTCGAAGTCGGCGCCGGTCAAATAGCGTTTGGCGGTGTCCTCGTGCACGATGCGGAACGGCACCTTCTTGTCGGGATCGTGCAGGAACACGGTCTCCTGGCGCTCGATCTTGCCGCCCGTCCAGTCCATCTTGTAGCGGTTCAGATACAGCATCGAGTCCGCCGAGTTGTAGCGCGAGCCCATGCCGTTGTCGGTGATCACCCAGAACGAGCCGTCGGGCATCGCCTTGATGCCGGAATGGCCCTGCAGCGGCTGGCCCTTGAACGGCAGCGACACGCCGGTCGGCCGCTCGTAGGACTTGCCCATCACGGTGCCGATCGCATCGACGCGCTTGCCGGTGGTGTACTTGCCCGAGGTCTTCAAATCGGCCGGCGCATCAGCGGGGGCGTCGATGAAGCTCTCCGCCGGCATCACGGCGTGTCCTGCCAGCGTCGCCGGAAATTCGCCCTCGCTCTGCGCGAACGCCGACGTGGCGAGCAGGATCGAGGCGACGGAATAGAGCAGTGACAGACGCATGGTTGATCTCCCAAGAAAAGATACGACGAGATAAACGATGCGGTGTTCTCCGAGGCGCCTGTTACAGCCGGCTGACAGTTTTGTGAATCGCCGATGTTGCTGCGGGATAAGGCTTGCGGCGTTACATCGCCTCGGTCCGTCGTGCCCGGCCCTGTCACCGCCTTTACTGAAGCTGCTGCCCCCGGCGCGGCCCGTCGTTTATGATATCAACGAGATCAACCGGGGCGCCAGCGGGCATCCGCCGCCAAACAGGAGAGGTTTTCATGTTCATCGCAATGAATCGGTTTCAGGTGATCAGGGGCAAGGAGCAGGCGTTCGAGACGGTCTGGAACACGCGCGATTCCTATCTCGGCGAGGTTCCGGGCTTCATCGAATTTCATCTGGTCAGGGGTCCCGAGGCCGAGGACCACACGCTGTATGCAACCCATACGGTGTGGGCCAGCAAGACCGCGTTCGAGGACTGGACCAGGTCGGATGCGTTCCGCCGCGCCCATTCGCGCGCCGGCAACGAGACCGGCGGCAGCCTCTATCTCGGCCACCCGAAGTTCGAGGGTTTTGCTGTGCTGATCACCGAGCGGGCGAAGACCGCCGCGTGACGGAGGCCTTCACCGCAAGCTCAGCTACTCCTTCACAGCGCCGGTCAGCGACGACACGTAGTAGTCGACGAACAGCGAGTAGAACAGCGCGACCGGCAACGAGCCGAGCAGCGAGCCGGCCATCAGCGCGCCCCATTGGTAGACGTCGCCGGTGACGAGCTCGGTCAGGATCGCGACCGGCACGGTTTTGTTGGCGCCGCTCTGGATGAAGGCGAGTGCGTAGATGAACTCGTTCCAGGACAACGTGAAGGAGAAGATGCCGGCCGAGATCAGGCCGGGCACCGCGAGCGGCAGCGTGATCCGCCACAGGATCTGCAGCCGCGTCGCGCCGTCGACCAGCGCGCATTCCTCGAGCTCGTAGGGGATCGACTTGAAGTAGCCGATCAAGAGCCAGGTGCAGAACGGCACCAGGAAGGTCGGATAGACCAGGATGAGCGCGAGCGGCGAATCGAACAGGCCGAACTGCACGATCACGGTGGCGAGCGGAATGAACAGGATCGACGGCGGCACCAGATAGGCGAGGTAGATGCCGAGCCCGACATAGGGGCTGCCGCGGAAGCGCAGCCGCTCGATCGCGTAGGCGGCGAGCGTCGAGGCGAACAGCGACAGGAATGTCGAGCCGATCGCGACCAGCATGGTGGTCTTCAGCCAGCGCGGATATGACGTGTCGAACAACAGGTGCTTGACATGTGCGAGCGTCGGCGAGGTGATCCAGAACGGATTGTGCTCCTTATAGTTCAGAAGCTCCGCGTTCGGTTTGAACGAGGTGATCGCCATCCAGTAGAACGGGAACAGCAGGATCAGGATGAAGCAGGCGAGCGGCAGATAGATCATCACCACGCGCCGGGCGCGGCTGTCCCACGCCATCGTGTCGGGCGTGGCGCTTGTGACGTTGGATTGGGCTGCAAGGTCAGTCATTGGCTTCTCCCTGCTGCCATTTGCGGCGGGCGAGGCCGAAGTAGCTGAACAACGTCGCGAACACCAGGAACGGGATCATCGAGACCGCGATCGCCGCGCCCTCGCCGAGCTCGCCGCCGGCGATGCCGCGCTGGAACGCCAAGGTCGCAAGCAGATGGGTCGAGTTGACCGGGCCGCCGCGGGTGATGGCGTAGACCAGCTGGAAATCGGTGAAGGTGAAGATGATCGAGAACGTCATCACGATCGCCAGGATCGGCATCATCATCGGGAAGGTGATGTAGCGGAAGCGCTGCCAGGAGGTGGCGCCGTCGAGCATCGCCGCCTCATAGAGCGAGGGCGAGATGGTTTGCAGCCCGGCCAGCAGCGAGATCGCGACGAACGGGATGCCGCGCCAGATATTGGCCGCGATCAGCGAGAACCGCGCCGGCCAGGGCGAGCCGAGGAAGTCGACATTGCTGTCGCGCAGGTGCAGCACGTCGACCAGCAGATAGGAGATGATCGAGAACTGCGGATCGTAGATCCACCAGAACGCCAGCGCGGACAGCACCGTCGGCACGATCCACGGCAGCAGCACGATGGCACGGATCAGGCTTTTGAGCGGGAAATGATTGTTGAGCAAGAGCGCCAGCCAGAAGCCGAGCGCGAACTTTCCGAAGGTTGCGACCGCGGTGTAGAAGATCGAGTAGAACACCGCGTTCCACCACAGGGGGTCCTTGAGCAGATACTGGAAGTTCTCCAGCCCGATATAGATGCCGCGCTGGCCGATCGTGGTGTCGGTGAAGGCGAGCCAGATGCCGAGGCCGAGCGGATAGGTGAGGAACACCAGCAGCAGGCCGATCGCGGGCGCCAGGCACATCACAATCAGGAACGGCTTGTAGTCGAACAGGCGCGCGAGCCAACCGGGCTGGCGAAGCGTCGCGCCGCGTGAAGGGAGGGTGGTTACGGACATTGAATGCTCGTCTTGTCGTCATTGCGAGGAGCGAAGCGACGAAACAATCCATTTCTCCTTTGTGGCGCTATGGATTGCTTCGCTTCGCGCGCAATGACGGTTGATTTAAGGTTTCGCAGTTCAATGACCGCCGTCACCGGTTCTGCCGGCGGAAGTACCGCTTGGCGCGCTGCTCGGCTTCCGCGGCGGCGGCCTCGGGCGTTGCCGCATCGGTCGCAACCGAGGCGCACATCTGCACCAGCACGTAGTCGGCGGTGACGGCACCGGTCGCGGTCGAGATCGGTCCCTTGTAGCCGTTGTAATAGGCGCTCTTCATCGTCTCCTTGAAGATCGAGACCTTGGGATCGCCCGACCACACCGCAGCGTCGGCGTAGGCCGCGAGCGGCTGCGACCAGTAGCCGGAGTTGGCGTTGAGCCACGGCTCGTACTGCTCCTTCTCCAGCATGAACTGCAGGAACGCTTTCGCCGCATTCGGATACGGGCTGTGCTTGAACGCCATCGCGTTCAGGGTCAGGCCCGACATCGGCGAGCTCGACGCCAGTCCCTTGGGCAGGAACTGATGCTCGGTGTCGTCGGCCACGGCCTTGGTGGCGGGATCGCTCTTCAGCGAGAAGTACAACGAGACGCCATTGGCGGTCAGGCCGATCTCCTGCGACGAGTAGGCGCGGTTGTTGGAGACGTCGTTCCAGGATGGCGTGCCGGCGATGAAGGTCGGATAGAGCTCCTTCAGATATTTCAGCGCGGCGATCGTCTCCTTGCTGTTGATGATGATGTTGCCTTCCTCATCGAGCAGCGCGGCGTTGTGCGACCACAACAGCCAATTGGCGAAGCCGTTGCCGTCGCCGACGGCGTTACCGAGCGCGAAGCCCGCCGGCTTGCCGGCCGCCTTCAATTTCTTGCAGAGTTCGAGGATGCCGGCGTGGTCTTCTGGCACCTTGTCGAAGCCGGCCGCATTGACCAGCGACTTGCGGTAGACCAGCGGGCCGCCGGAGGCGCCGAACGGCAGGCCGACCCAGCTCTTCGACTTCGAGCGCATGCCGTAGCGCTTTGCCAGCGTGAGCCATCCGCCGTAGCGCTTGTCGAGATAGTCGGCGACGTCGGTCAGTTCGATCAGCTTGTCGATATAGATGTGCGGCGCGTCGCCAAAGCCGATGATGATGTCGGGGCCGGCGCCGGAATTCGAGGTCACCGCAGTCTGCTGATTGATGTCCTCCCAGCCGACGAAGTCGACCTTGACCTCGACGCCGGTCTTGTCGGTGAAGCGCTTGGCATTGGCGCGGAACACGTCTTCGTCGGCCTGCACGAAGCGCACCGGCCGCAGCATGCGCAGGGTCGCGCCCTTCTCGATCGGTAGCGACGGCGCCGCCACGTCGGCAGCCTTGACCTTCGACGCCTCCTGCGCCGCAGCGCCGGTGACGGCCAGCGCTGCCGCGGATGCCCCCAGCGCCAGCGCGTCGCGACGCGTGATCTCGTACTTCATGTCGTTCGCACTCCCGTTCTTATTGTTTCGTTGTTGTTTTGTATCGTTGTCGTCTTTTCTTCCCGGCGTTTGGCCGCCGGTGAAGGGTCTTGTGGTCTCGGCACGCCGCCGCGCGAAAGGCCCGCACCGAGCGGGCCTCCGCGCGAGAAGCGTAGTCCCGCCTCAGCTGTTCGGACCGCGATCCATACTGACGGGCTGCCAGCGGCGCAGCGCGGTGTTTTGCAGCACCGACGGGTTGACGCAGCTTACCGGCCACATGCCTTGCAGCACTAGTGACAATTCGTAGCCCACGCGGCGCTTGCGCGCCTCGTCAAAACGTGCCGATGCCGAGGCGACGTGGGCGGTCAAGGTAACATTGTCCATCCCGAGCATCGGGTTGTTGTGCGACGGCGGTTCCTTTTCCAGCACGTCGAGCGCGGCGTGGGCGATCCAGCCCTCCTGCAACGCCTTGATCAGCGATTCCTCGTCGACGGTGGCGCCGCGGCCGGTGTTGATGAAGATCGCCGACTTTTTCATCTGGCGAAAATGCTTCTCGGTCAGCATGTGGTGCACTTCGGGCCGCGCCGGGGCGTGCATCGAGACGAAATCCGACTGCGACAGCACCTCCGACAAAGTCGAGGGGATCACGCCGTGGTCGTACATCAGCGTTTCCTGGATGAAGGGATCGTGGGCCATCATCCGAAGGCCGAACGGCGCGGCGCGCTTGGCCACCGCGCGGGCGACGCGGCCGAACGAGATGAAGCCGAGCGTCTGGCCCATCAGCCGCGGAATCTTCAACAGCGCCGGCCGGCCCTCGGCCCAGCGGCCGCTGCGCACCATCTTGTCCTGCTCGATCAGGCGGCGGAAGCTTGCGAGCAGCAGCATCATGGCGTGGTCGGCGACCTCCTCGATGAAGGTGTCGGGGATGTTGGTGACCGGGATGCCGCGCGCGGTCGCGGCCTTCACGTCGACGGAGTCGACGCCGACGCTGCCGAGCGTGATCACCTTGCAGTTCTCGAGCGCATCGATGACCGCTTTGGTGATCGGCATGCCCTTGGCGTAGATCGCGTCCGCGGTCTTTGCAGCGGCGATGAATTCGGCCTCGTTGGCCGGCGCCTCGACGATCTCGGCGCCGATCGGATCGAGCGCCTCGCGCTCATAATCGTAGCCGCCGCCGGCGACCGTGAAGCTTGCGCCCTTCGGCGTCACCACCCTGAATTTCGACATTGTCTGCTCCCGATGTGAGGTCTTCTGTTCTTGATTGTTGCTTCTTGCTGGGTTTGCTTCTTGATCTTCTTGCTTCTCCGAGCGCGGCTTGCTTCGTCGCTTCGCCTACTTGTACGCGAGCCGGGTGGTCCTCTCCACAATTGCCGGTTGGTCCGCGGCCCGATTCTCCGGGCTACTACGGGGAACCACCGTAACCATCAGGTAAAGGGTCTCACATTACGGTGAGCGGAATCAATCCGCCAATCGCGTCGCGTTCCCCGCCTCTTCTGGAGATCCCCGTGAAGCTGTCAAATCTGAAGATCACCCCCAAGCTCGGCATTCTGGTGGGGGTGACCCTCCTTGGTCTGTGCACGGCCGGCATTCTCGCCGGTCATTTGATGCAGCGTGAGATGACAAATGCTCGCATCGACCAGGCCAAGGCCATCGTCGAGATGGCGAAGAACATGGCGGCAGGCCTGAAGAAGGAAGTCGACGCCGGCAAGATGACCAAGGAGGCTGCGCTGGCCGAGTTCGGCAAGCGCGCCAACTCCATGACCTATGACAACGGCGCCGGCTATCTGTTCGGCACCGACTATAACGGCATCACGGTGCTGGCGCCCGATCCGAAGCAGGTCGGAACCAACCGCATGGACGTCGTGACCAATGGCCGCAAGCTCTCGCAGGAACTGATGGACGGCGTGAAGGCCAAGGGCGAGATCCTGCTGTTCTATGATTATGTGAAGCCGGGCCAGGAGACGCCGATCCACAAGCTCGGCTATGCCGTCGCAGTCCCCGGCTTCGACATGTATCTCGGCACCGGCGCCTATCTCGAGGATATCGACGCCAAGATGCGGCCGATCGCCTGGCTGCTCGGCCTTGCGATCCTCGGCATCGGCATCGTTTCCGGCTCGGTCGCCTGGCTGATCGGTCGCAGCATCTCGCGGCCGCTCAATCTGCTCGGCAGCCGCATGCGCGAC
Organism: Bradyrhizobium sp. NAS96.2; assembly: GCF_001908235.1. Taxonomy (GTDB): domain Bacteria; phylum Pseudomonadota; class Alphaproteobacteria; order Rhizobiales; family Xanthobacteraceae; genus Bradyrhizobium. Next base: position 13,835 of record NZ_LGHK01000087.1, on the reverse strand, counting down.
ATTGCCGACGGCAAGCTCGACGGCGACATCCCGGGCGTCGGCCGCGGCGATGAGGTCGGCGGGATGGCGGCGACCGTTCAGATCTTCAAGGACAATGCGATCCGCATCCGCGGCCTCGAGCAGGCCGAGGCCGAGACTCAGGCGCGCGCCGCATCCGATCGTCGCAACGCGATGGAGAATATCGCGAGCGATTTCGAGCGCAGCGTGAACGGTATCGTCCGCACGGTGGCTTCCGCCGCCGCCGGCATGCAGACCACGGCGCAGTCGATGACCGCAACTGCCAGCGACGCCAGCGCACGTGCTGCGACCGTCGGCGCTGCATCCGACAGCGCCTCCAACAATGTCGGCACCGTCGCCGCGGCTGCCGAAGAGCTCTCCAGCTCGGTTGCGGAAATCTCCCGCCAGGTGGCGCGCTCCAGCGAGGTCGCAAGTAAGGCGGTCGCCGATGCCGAGCGCACCAACGCGACCGTTCAGGCGCTGTCCACCGGCGCCGAGAAGATCGGCGAGGTGGTCAAGCTGATCCACTCGATCGCGGCGCAGACCAATCTGCTCGCGCTCAACGCCACCATCGAGGCGGCGCGTGCCGGCGAATCCGGCCGCGGCTTCGCGGTGGTCGCCTCTGAGGTGAAGGCGCTGGCCAACCAGACCGCGAAGGCGACCGAGGAGATCTCGGCACAGGTCGCCGCGATGCAGGCTTCCACCGGCGAGGCGGTGACCTCGATCGGCGGCATCACCGCGACCATCGCGCAGATGAGCGAGATCACGGCGTCGATCTCGACCGCGATCGACCAGCAGGGCGATGCGACGCGCGAAATCGCGCGCAACATCCAGCAGGTCGCCGCCGGCTCGAGCGAGATCTCCGCCCATATCGGCGGCGTCACCACCGCCGCCGCCGCCACCGGCACCGCCGCGGGCGACGTGCTGTCGAACGCACGCGAGCTCGACACCCAGTCCGGCATGCTGCGCAACGCGGTCGACGAGTTCCTGCAGAAGGTCCGTGCGGCGTAAGACCGGCGCGATCAATCGACATGATCACGATGCCCGGGCCTTGGCCCGGCATTCGCGTTTGAGCCGCCGACGAACTCTCGGGCGCGCCGGCGGAACGTTACGATCCCGCCGGGAAGACCTGCGCGACGTGAAAAGCCTTGGTGGTGATGAGCCAGCGGCCGTCGATCCGATGAAACACGAGATGGTCGATGAAGCCGGTCTGGCCGTTCCTGACGCGCACCTTGGCGATGGCCAGATCGGGCGCGGTCTGGTCGATGCTGATGATGCCCTCCTCGCGTGGCGATTTCATCGATGCCGGCGACGGACGGCTGCGGATGAAGTCGCGGAATTCCGCGGCCGACCGCACCGTGTGCTTGCCGTCCCGGATGCCGTGCACGATGCAGGCATCGGAGAAGACGTCGCGGAACCGGCTGTCGTCGACGTCATACATCAGGTCGAAATATCCATCGATCGCGGATGCGATGGCCTGGATGTCGCTCATTGCAAAATCTCCTTGGGGCGATGATGTGGTGGTGGCCGCACCGGATCGAACCGGTGATCTGCGCCAACAGTGGCCGATATGGTGGCGGAGTGCTACGACTGGGCGGTCATCTCTTGGATGACTGAGAGGCATCGGCATGGATGAAGTTGACGGTCGGCTGGTTGGCGGCCTGGTGGTCCTCGCGGCGCTGGCGGATGCGCGCAGTTTTGGCCGCGCCGCCGAACGGCTCGGCATGACCCAATCCGGTGTGAGCAAGGCGATCGCAAAGCTCGAGGCGCGCTCGATGCCAGGCTGGTTCACCGCACGAGCCGCGCCGTCGAGCTCACCGAGGAAGGACGCGCGCTGGTCGAGCGCGTTGCCGCGCATCTGGCCGGGATCGGCGAGGCGGCGGCGGAGACCTCGAAATCGCGCGATGCGGTCCGCGGCAGGCTGCGGGTCAATGTCGACCCGCTGTTCTCCCGCATGGTGCTGTCGCCGAAGCTGAGCGAGTTCCTGCTGCAGAATCCGGGCATGGAACTGCGTATCGAGACCCGCGACCGGATCGCGGACCTGGTCAGCGACGGCTTCGACCTGGCGGTGCGTTTCGGCGAGCCGGCGCCGTCGGCGCTGATTGCGCGCCGCGTGCTCGATGCGCGCGTGCTCACCGTGGCCTCGCCGATCTATCTCGAACGACACGGCCGGCCGCTTGATCCGCGGGAACTGGCGAGCCGCGACCATCAGTGCATCCATGCAATCGATGCGGCGACCGGACGCCCCTTCGACTGGGAGTTCTGGCGCGGCGGCGAGGTCGTGCCGGTCGCGGTCAACGGACGGCTCACCGTGACCGATTCAGGAACCAAGCTCGGCGCGTGCCTGGCCGGCTTCGGGATTGCGCAGGTGATCGATATCGGGCTCGACGATCACCTGAAGAGCGGCGCGCTGATCGAGCTGTTTCCGGACTGGCCCGACGAGCGCTTTCCGCTCTACGTCTACTACGCCTCGCGTAGCCACGTGCCGGCCAAAGTGAGGCGGTTCATCGACTTCATCACGGACACGCTGGCGGCAAAGCCACATTCACCACGCAATTCCGCCGGCTTGCGCAAGGTGGGCTAGCCAGATCCTCGGCGTCAGCTAGCGCTACACCGATCCTTTGGCTGATCCTTGAGCTGATCCCTGCCGCGAAGCAATGATGACGCCGGCCAGCACCTGCGCGTAGCCGATCAGATGGAACGGCGCGAGCGTCTCGCCGAGCAGCAGGATCGCCATCGCCGAGCCGAACACCGGCACCAGATGGAAGAACGGCGCCGCGCGGTTCGGGCCGATCAATGCGATGCCGCGGTTGAAGAACAGATAGGCGAGCGTGGACGGGAAGATCAGCGTGTAGCCCAGCGTGGCAAACGTCAGAACGTCGAGCTTCAGCGTCACGCCATTGACGAATTCCCAGACAGCCACCGGCAGCAGCATCAGCGCACCACAGCAGGTGGTGAACGAGATCAGCGAGAGCTGATGGATTTTCGGCCGCCGCGGGATCAGCGCCGAATAGAGCCCGAACGACACCAGCGAGGCGCCGAACATGATGTCACCGCGGTTGAGGCTGATGCTGGCGAGCGCCGAGAAGTCGCCGCGCAGGATGATGGTCAGCACGCCAGCCAGCGAGATCGCGATGCCGGCAAGCTGCGCCGGCGTCAGCCGGACGCCGAACAGAATCAGCGACCACAGCGCCACGAACAGTGGTCCCGCCGACTGGATCAGCAGCGCGTTCAGCGCCTCGGTATATTGCATCGCCCAGTAGGAGATCGCGTTGTTGAACGCGAAGCCGACCGCGGAGAGCAGCAGCATCAGCGGCAGCGCCCTGCGCAACTTCGGCCAGTCCTCCTTCAGATGCGGCCAGGCGAATGGCAACAGGATCAGAAACACGCCGAACCAGCGGATCGTGGTCAGGGTGACCGGCGGCACATGGCTGCCGACATGTCGCGCCAGCACGATATTGGCAGCCCAGAACAGCGACGTCAGGCTGAGCAGCAGATAGGGCTGGTTGTTGAGCCAGTGCAGCGGGGTGCGGCGCGGGGTTGTGGCAGGTGCGGGCAAAGCGGTCATTATCTGGTGGATGTTGTGCCCGAATCCGCCGCCGCCACAAGACGAAAGAGCGGATTGGAGCCATGCGCGGCGGTGTCACGAGGTTGCTGCACCGCCAATGTGTAATCGCCTGCAAGGGGGCCGAGTGACGGAATTGATTCCGTCATCCCCGCGCAAAGGCTTCGCCTTTGCCGCTGGAGGTGCAGCGGAGCGAGCCTCGAAGGATGTACGGCCCGGCTGGTAGCCGTACATCCTTCGAGACGCGGCTTCGCCGCTCCTCCAGCGGCAAAGGCGAAGCCTTTGCGCGGGGATGACGGGGACAGTTCTTTTTGCGTGGTTCTAGCTACCTATTTCTGCGGTCCCGACAGCGAGATGTCGCGCTCGGCGCGAAACACGTTGCTGTAGAGATTGGCGATCCATTGCCGCCCGCTTGAGGTGATGTTGAGGTGGCGGATCGCCTTCTGAACATGCGGCGCGACGCTGTCCCAGTAGAAGCGCGGATAGAGGTCGACGAGATCGGCCGGCGAATCGTAGCCGAGCTGGCGGTTCAGTCCGGCCTCCTCGAATTCGATGTACAGCGCGTTGGCCTTGCGGATGTAATGCGGATCGCCGAGCTGGCCGATCAGATCGGCGGCCCGCAGCAGGATGGCCTCCTCTCCGAACTCCTCATTCCCGTCCGGCGCGCTCTGCGGAAAGCGTGTGCCCTCGATGGCGCGCGCGATGCGCTCCTTGTCGAGCAGCGCGACGCCCTTGAGCCGCTCCATCACGAAGATCTTCGAGCGGTCGACGTGATAGGACATCAGCGCCGCATCCGACGAGCCGCGCGGCAGGATCACCTTGCGGCCATCGGCAGCGACCAGATAGCCGTTCTGGTCGTCGGCATCGAACAGCCCGCGCACATAGCCGATGTCGTGGGTGAGGCAGGCGATGATGACATGCGCATAATCCTCGGCGCTCATGTGCGAGTGCAGCGCGCGGCCGCGCAGGATGTCGTGACCGGCGAGCGTCACCAGCATCGTGTGCTCGACATTGTGGTAGAGCGCGTCGCTGTTGCCGATGCATTCGATCGCGATCCGGGCGATCGAGGGCACCATCTCCACCAGCTGGGTCTGCGAGGAGCCGAAGCGGCGCTGCATGTATTCGCCGAGGAATTTGCCGAGCGCGTCGGCCGCAAGTTCGGGAAGGGTCATCACGGCATTGACCTCCGAGATCGGGTAGCGAGCTTACGGCCTGCCAGCAGTTCAGGGTAGTCCCGCGATGTGACATAATGTTAGCGGCCGGACCGACCCGGCCCGGACTGATGCGACCTTGGGCGGGAGCCGGTGGATGGGTGTCGATCTCCTGAACGTCAAAGGCCTGAGCGAACTGGATCAAGAGGCTCCGGTCGTGATGGTCAATCTGATGCGATTTCGCAAACGGTCGCTCGACGGCGACGGCTCGGGCTGGGATGCCTATCTGCGCTACAGCGCGCTCACCGTCCCGATGATCAAGGCGCGCGGCGGCACGCTGCTGTGGACCGGCAGCGCCGAGACAGTCGCGCTGGGCGAGCCGGCCGGCCAGCGCTGGGACTACCTCGCGCTGGTGTATTACCCGAGTGTTGCTGATTTCCTCGACATGATGACCTCGGCCGACTACGAAAACCGCTGCGACCCGCACCGCCGCAACGGCTGCGAGGAGCACGTCATCATCGCGACGCGCGAAGCCTACAGCAAGTTCAAGGTGGGGTAGCCGACGAGCTTTGCTCCGTCGACGTCATTGCGAGCGAAGCGAAGCAATCCATTTCACCGCGTGTGCGGAGCGATGGATTGCTTCGTCGCTTCGCTCCTCGCAATGACGGCGATGAACGGTGCTCAGGATGACGGGTTTGAGAGCGTAAGCGGCTGCAGCGCCGCGTGGCAGGCCGTCTGCACCACCCGGCAGACCTCATCCCGCGACCGCCCGGCGGAGCTCAGCGAGGCGAAGGTCGGATAGCTCGTCAGCGCGAAGATCAGGTCGACGGCATCCTTGCGGGCCTGTGGAGATGCACCCTTGGCCGCGATGCGGTCGATCAATGCGGTGACGCCGCGGCGGCGGCGCTCGTTGCGCTCGCGCACCGCTTCGGCGAATTCGGGATCGGTCGCCATCGCGTCGTGCAGGCGCCCGACCGCAGTATCGCGGCTCCAGAAGCCGCAGAAGATCTCGACCATGCGATCGAGCGCGGCGCGCGGATCGGCTATCGTCATGGCGTCGGCGAGCTGATGCAGGCCGCCGTGGCGCGCGATCTCGTCGAACACGGCCTCGAGCAGCCCGCGCCGCGAGCCGAACTGGTTGTAGACCGTCAGCCGCGTCACGCCCGCGGCCTTCGCCACCGTATCCAGCGAGAAGCGCGCGATGCTCTCGCCTTCGCGCAGCGTGCGCGAAGCGGCCTCGATCACGCGCTCGCGGGTCTCGGCGGCGGCGGCGCTGCGCGCCGGGCTCACATAGCTGCGCGGCGGCATCGGTTTGCCTTGCTTTCGTCAGATTGACTATACATTATGTATATCTAATTTCCAATGCCCATTTGGAGCAACGTCATGCAGACCGTCCTCATCATAGCCTTGTCGCTTCACGTCCTGTCATCGGTGTTTTGGGCCGGCTCCAGCTTCACTTTGGCACGGACCGGCGGCCTCGGCGGCGAAAGGCTGCTGGGCCCGCAAATCGGCGCGGCGACGGTTGCGATCGTGACCGGCGCCACGCTGTGGCGCCTGGTCCATGAAGGCTCGTTTGCGCTGTCGGAGCAGATCCTGGCCGGTGGCGCGATCGCCGCATTGGCCGCGATCGCCGTGCAGATCATCGTCGGCGGCGGCGCTGTCAGGCAGCTCCGCAATGGCGCGGCCGAACCGTCGGCCGCCCGTTCGCGGCTCGCCGTCGCCCAGCGCATCGCGGCCGGGCTGCTCGCGATCACCGCGCTTTGCATGGGTGCGGCGCGCTACGCGTGACTTTTTCTTACCTCTCCCGCTTGCGGGGGAGGTCGCTGTGCCCGAAGGGCGCAGCGGGTGGGGGCTCTCGCCACCCAACGACTCTCTCGCAAGCGGAGACACCCCCACCCCAACCCTCCCTGCAAGCGGGAGAGGGGCCTAGTCCCGTTGCGGATGCAACATCTCTAGAACTTCCGCACCAGGTCGGGGGTGATCTCCTTCAGGCTGCGGATGCCGAGCAGCGCGAGGTCGCGGTCGATCTCGGCGTGCAACAGCGAGATCGCGCGCGACACGCCGGCTTCGCCCGCGACCACAGCGCCATAGAGGAACGGACGGCCGATCCAGACGAAGTCCGCGCCGAGCGCCAGCGCCTTGATCACGTCGGTGCCGCGGCGGATGCCGCCGTCCATCATCACCGTCATGCTGCCCTTCTGCGCGGCGATCTCCGGCAGCGTGCGCAGCGCGGAGACGGTGTAGTCGAGCTGGCGGCCGCCATGGTTGGACACCATCACGCCGTCGCAGCCATGCTCGCGCGCCAGCCGCGCATCTTCCGGCGCGATCAGCCCCTTGACCACGAGCTTGCCGGGCCAGCGCTTGCGGATCAGCTCGACATGCTTCCAGGCCAGTTGGTCGCGGCTGCCAATGTTGCGCATCAAATTCTTCGACAGCACCGGCGGGCCCGGCTTGGCGTCCATGTTCTCGAAACGCGGCATGCCGTGGTTGAACACGGTGCGCGCCCAGGTGTTCAGCAGCCAGTCCGGATGGGTGATGATGTCCCGGAACACCCGCGGCGTGATCTCGAGCGGCACCTGGAAGCCGTTGCGGATGTTGTTCTCGCGGTTGGGCGGCACCGGCACGTCGGCGGTGACGACGAAGGTGTCGTAGCCGGCCGCCGCGACGCGATCGACCAGCGGCTCGATGCGCTCGGGGAGACCGGCGAGATAGGCCTGGTACCAGGCCTGCTGATTGGCTGCGCGGACGTCCTCCAGCGTAATCAGCGAGGAGGCCGACAGGATCATCGGGACGTTGCCGGCGGCCGCGGCGCGCGCCAGCACGATGTCGCCCCGATAGGCGCACAGCGCGGACGAGCCCATCGGCGGAATCCCGAACGGCGAGGCGTAGGTCTTGCCGAACAGCGTCGTGGTCTGGTCGCGGCCGGAGACGTCCTTCAACACCCGCGGCACGAAACCGTATTCGTCGAAGGCCCGGCGATTGTCGGTGCGTGCCGCGTCGGTCTCGGCGCCGCCGGAGATGTAGCCGTAGAGGAATTTCGGCAACAGCTGCCGCGCCCGCGGCTCGAAATCGTCGAGTGTGAGATAGCGCCGCAAATGCCGGGGCACGGCGCTCGTCGCGCGGTTGACGGTTGCGGGAGGCGGGGAGGGCGCTGCGGTCCGGTCGTGCACGTTGGGCGTTTCCGTTGTTCTTGGTTCTTGGTTGGAGCCTGACGTTAGCGCCTGCCGCCGCGCCCGGCAATTTTCTCGTTGAACGCGTTGACGGACTGGCTGACGTCGCCGAGCGTCTTGCGCGTCTCGGTGATCATGACGCCGGATTTCTTGTCGAAACTCTGGATCAGCTCGCGCAGCGAGATCACGGTCGGCAGCAGCTCGCCGCCATATTTGTCGCTGCCGAAACTCTTCAGGAACTTGTCGGCCGAGGCGAGCTTGGCGTCGACCGTGCTGATGCCGTCGTCGGCGGCGTCGATGAAGCCCGCGATCAGCTCGCCATTGCCGGACAGCGAGTTGGTGAAGTTCTCGAGCCCGAGCAGCGAGTCCTTGATGTCGGCCTCGTTCTCGGTGATGACGCGGTCGACATTGCGCAGCGCGACGCGCAGCTTCTCCTGGATGCCCATCGTGCCTTCGGCGTCGGCCGTCAGCTCGGGAATGCCGTCGGCGCCGACCGCAGGCGGCGACGCATCGTCGGTGCCGCCGGTGAAGGAGATCGAGGCGATCCCGGTCAGGCCCTGGAATTCGAGGCCGGCTTGGGTGTCCTTCTTGATCGGGGCGTTGCCCTCGATCCGCGTCATCGCCACCACGCGGTGCCGGTCGAGCCGGATCGAGACCACTTCGCCGATCCGCACGCCTGCGAAATTGACACTGGCGCCGCGGCGCAGGCCCGACGCCGAGCCCTCGAACACGACGCGGAACGGCACCATCCGCTTGATGCCGGCATAGCGCTGATAGCCCAGCCAGCCGCCGAGCGAGCCGGCGATCAGGGCCAGCGTCAGGGTGCCGATCACGAGATTGCTGGCGCGCGCCATGCGTTTGGGACCTGTCCGCGAAGCAGATTGCAACAGATAGCGGATTTGCCGCCGATAGTCACCGCGCCTCGGGCCGCGGGATCAGGCCGCCGACTGCTTCCGCGAAGCCGCGAAGACGCCGGCCAGCACCAGGGCAAAGCCGATGAAATGGAAGGCCTGCGGATGCTCGCCGATGAACACGATCGACATGATGGTGCCGAACACCGGAACCATGTGGAAGAACGGCGCGGCGCGGTTGGCGCCGATCAGCTGCACACCGCGGTTGAAGCACAGATACGCCAGCGTCGAGGGGAACACCGCGACATAGAACAGCGACAGCAGGTTGTTGGCCGTGAGCTGCATCACCGGACGCGCGCCGAGTTCCCAGATGAAGAACGGGACCAGCAACAGCGCGCCGCAGCCGAAGGTGAAGGCCGCGACCGACAGCCCGTGGATCTTGGGCCGCTTCAGCGTCAGCACCGAATACAGCGCGAAGATCACCAGTGCGACGATGAAGATCAGGTCGCCCTTGTTGAAGTCGATCTTCGACAGTGTCGTGAGGTCGCCATGCAGGAGGATCACCAGCACGCCGGCGAGCGACAGCGACACGCCGCACAGCTGCGCCAGCGTCAGCCGCGCGCCGAGCAGGATCAGCGACCACAGCGCGACCATCAGCGGCACGGAGGATTGCAGCAGCAGCGTGTTGAGCGCCTGGGTGTGCTCGAGCGCCCAGTATTGCAGCGTGTTGAAGGCGCTGATGCCGGTCATCGACAGCAGCACCATGATGCCGAGATTCCTGCGGATCACAGGCCAGTCGCGGGCGAGGTGCTTCCAGGCGAACGGCAGGATGATCAGGAACGCCACGAACCAGCGCAGGAACGACAGCGTCACCGGCGGAATGTGGCCGGCGGCGAGCCGGCCGACGATCGCATTGCCGGCCCAGCACATCGCGGTGATGCACAGCAGCAGATATGGCTGGTTGGCGATCCGGGAGCCGGACGCGGGCGTTGCGGTGGAATCGGAGACAGACATGCGATGAGGCCCGGGTTCACGACGCCGCGGCCCGCCCAGCTGCTGTCGCCGGGCCGGTATGGATTTCCCCGGCCCCTGTCACAGACACGGATTCCGCCATTCCATCAATGGGGATGGACGCATCGCGACCATGCGCGAAATCCCCCTTCCGGAACACCCCTCCGCACCTTTCGGGTCGTGTCTAGCCGCTCTCCGGCGGCGTGGTCTGGCGCTTGACGATCTGCTCGGCGAGCTCGATCAGGATCCGCTTGGTGTCGGGGTCCTGCACGTCGCGGAAGACCCGCAGCATGCGCAGTTCGAGCAGGGATTGCAGCGATTCTGCCGCCTGGCCGGTCTGTGTCGGCGCTGTCGTGGCGGGCCGGCGATTGAGCATGTCGGCGGCGATCCCGAGCATCTCGGCGACGGTCGCCAGGCGGCCGGTATCGACTTTCACCGTGCCGTCCACGCTGTTCTTTTGTAAGGAGGCGCCCGAGCACAGGATCTCGGCGAGATCGGCCTGAGACAGTCCGATTGCGCGCCAGCGCGCCTGCACCAGTTGATCGATCTGGTCGTCCTGCGATGTGCTCATGGTGCGCTTCGGCGATCTCCAGCTACGTCCGTCAACAGCATGTCCGCGACAATGATTGGTAGCAAATGGAACTGTGGTTCGTCGCGACGGGACTTTTACGGATCAGCCGGATCGACCCACGGATTCCGCCGCGCCGGGCAGGCTCTGCGATGCGCACCCGTGGTCCGAGATGCCCGCACTGGCGCCATCCGGCCCTGATCTTCTTATCAAGACCGTGCGCGAATGCAATCTGTGGGCGACGGCTGCGATGAATCCAACCCGGATGTGTGACCTCGCCACATATCACGGCGCTACCGCCGAACGGGGCGGTGCCGTGCGGATCGCAGCAGCCCCGAGCGCGCCGCGATCGCTACGCGGCACGGCTCACAAGTCGATGATCCCGAGCGCGATGCTCTTCGCCACCCCGTGCGTCTTGTTGGATGCTTCGAGCTTGCGCAGCGCCTGCTTGATGAAGCCTTCCACCGTCTCCGGAGAAATACCGAGGATCTGCGCGGTGTCGGCGACGGTCTTGCCGCGCGCCGCCCACGCGATCACTTCCTTCTCCCGTCCCGTGAGCTTGATGGTTTCGGCGGCGTCGGCGGGCTTCAGGATGGTCGGCGCGTTGCGCTGGTCGCGGTTGACGATGTCCATCGCCCGCTGCACCCAGTAGATCATCAAGAGATGCAGTTCGTGCCGATGGCAGACGAACAGCTTGTCGAAGTCGCGCGGCTCGTCCTCCCAGAAGAACACCGTCGAACTCGAATGCACGGCGCCGAGCCGGTCGCGATAGTGGAAGGGCACGACGAAGCCCTGGCGGAATCCGTGGTCCCGCGCGGCCTCCATCATCTTCAGCTCCGGCGGGCGCTTGCGCCCTTGCCGCTCCGGCAACTTCAACTCGCCCCAGTGAAACGGCGTGTTGGTTCGTCGCACCCGCGTCAATGCCGGATCGCAATGAACGAAGTCGTTCTGGATATAGGCGCGCTCCCAGGCCGGCGGATAGGTGCCGGTATGGTACGGCAGGTCGAGCTCGGGCCGGCCCGCATCGATGAAGGCGAAGCCGGAGAAGCCGTAGTTCTGGACGACCCGGTGCAGCGAAAGTCGAAGCTCGTCGATCGTGCCCGACGCCTCGATACTCGAAATCGCTTCTTCCAGGATCATTGACTAAAACCCCCGGTTTCCGGGGGTACCACAATTAAGCCTTTTTGTCCCAGATGCCGGCGACATCTGGAGGCGGAGGGAATGTCGCAGCTTTGGGGGGAATACCACGCGCTCGTCACCACCGAAGAGCGCTATCCGGCACATGTTCAGGCGATGCTGAGGCTGCGCAAGCGGCTGTTCGTCGATCATTGCGGCTGGCTTCTGACCACGACCGGCGACGTCGAGCGCGACCAGTTCGACGTCTGGTATACCGAACACTGCCTGCTGTTTCTCGGTTCGGAGCTGATCGGCGGCTTCCGCGCCATCCGCACCGACTATCCCTATCTCACCAAGTCGGTCTTCCCGCAGCTGGCGCAGCGCCGCTTTCCGAGCCGCCGTGACGCCTGGGAAATCAGCCGCTTCGGCGTGCTGCCGGGGGCGGCAACCGCATCGGCCGCGCGCGTCAACTATGCGCTGATGTTTCGCTTCGCCGAGTTGCGCGGCGCGGCTGCGCTGGTGGCGATGGCCGACCTCACCTACGAGCGCTTCCTCGCGCGGATGGGCATCCGCACCCACCGTTACGGTCCGCCGCAGGTGATCGGCAACGACCGCTACGGCCGCCCGCTGACGGCGCTCGCCGGCGAGATTCCGCTCGATATCGCCGGCAATCCCGGCCTGACCAAATTCCTCGACCTTGGACGGCAATTGGAGATCCACGATGCCACACATGTTCTCGGACGTTCGAGCGTTTCGGAGCGACCCGCTCAAATTCCTGCTTGAGCGCGGCAACGCGTCGCCGCTCGGGCTGGTACCGCTCCATCTCGGGCCCGCGCCGGTCTTGCTGGTGAATGATCCTGATCTGATCCGCCCGATCCTGAAGGCGCCGGAAACCGAGGTCGGCAAGGGCCGGCTGATCAAGAAGCTTTCGCCGGTGCTCGGCCAGAGCTCGCTGATGCTGCATGGCGACGAGCACAAGCGGCGGCGTGCGGTGCTGCACAAGCACATGGCCAAGGGCAGCGTCGAAAAATACCTGCCGCAGATGTGCGCCGAGATTCGCGCGGTCGGTGCGAGGCTGGCGCGGCTCGGTGCGTTCGATCCGCATCGCTTCACCGCGACGCTGGCGCTGCGCACGATCTGCATCGCCGTGTTCGGCGCCCAGGTCATCTCGTCCGGCGACGAGGAGGCCCTGGTGCAGGCGGTCGGCACCATCGAGGATGATCTGGCCGACGAGATGTTCCGCGTGCTGCCGCTTGGACCGGTGTCCTGGTATCGCAGGCGGCAGAACCGGATTTGCGCCAAGCTTGCGATGTCGACCGTGGTGCAGCGGCTGCGCAGCAGCGCCGGCTCGACCAGTGCGCTGCGCGATCTCGAAGCGCTCGGCCTCAGCGATCGCGACCTGCACGACGAAATTCTCACGCTGCTGCTGGCCGGCCATCACACCACCGGATCGACCGCCGCCTGGGTGCTGTATCACATGGCGGCCGATCCCGCGCTGATGGACGAGATCGCGGACGAGGCCGCCGATTGCATCGGTGACGACGGCGAATTGCGCGTCGATGCCGTCAGGCGTGCGGACGTCAGCGCGACCCTGGTCAAGGAGGTCTGCCGGCTCTATCCCAGCGCCTGGTGGTTTTCGCGCGAGGTGATGCAGCCGGTGACGATCGGCGGGCGCGACCTCAAGGTCGGCACCTCGCTGTTGCTCTGCCCCTGGCAATTGCAGCGCGATCCGAGGCATTTCGAGGATCCCGACCGCTTCCTGATGACGCGGCGCTACAACACCGACGCCTACATCCCGTTCGGCGCCGGTCCGCGCGCCTGCGCCGGGATGGGGGTTGCGATGCTCGAGCTGCAATTGCTCGCGCTCGAGATCGCCGCGGCCTATCGCTTTACCGGGGTCAGTCCGAATCCGGCGCCGTGGCCGAAGGCATCGGTGACGCTCGTGCCACCCCCCATGACCATCGACATCGAAGTCCGTGAGGTCCGCTCGCGCGTCCCGCAGCTTGGCGAGGATGCCGCGCGGCTGCCGTACATCCCATCCGCCAGCGCGGCGTCCATCAGCACACTGCAATCGGTTTCCCAATGACAACACACATCACGACGGCCAGCATCGGGCAAAGGGCCATGGATCAAGTGCAAGTGCGCAGTCTGCGCGACGTCATCGCTGTCTTGATCGAACAGCGCAGCATCGTGACGGCGGCCGGCGCAAGCTTTGCCGCACATCTGCTCGACCTCGCGATCATGCAGCTCAGGCTCAACGTCAACGATATTTCGGCAGAGGAATTGACCGGCCTGTCCGACTACGTTGGCGCGGAGTTTACCAGGGACAAGTCCTCGCATTGATCGCGCTGAGCGTTATCGAGCGAAGTGGGCACCGGTTCGCGTGAAGAGGACGCGTCAAAACAA
>NZ_LGHK01000086.1 GCF_001908235.1 Bradyrhizobium sp. NAS96.2 | reverse complement strand
CGCAACCCGGCGGCGCGCGCCGCAATCATGACGGCTGCCGCCGGCGCAGCCTGGGGAATTCACAACAATAATGGCGGCTGGTGGTGGCGCCATCCGCATGGCGGCTTCGGCTGGGTCGGCCCGGTGTTCTGGCCCTATGCCTATTACGATCTCTACGATTACGCGTGGTGGGGCGACGACTACGACCCGTACTTCTGGGACTATGGCTACGGTGACATCTACACCGGCCTGTTCGGCCCCTATGACTACGATGCCCTGAGCGGCTATGCCTACTATCTGCCCGGCTACGCCGGTCCGCGGCCGTCCGTCACCGGTCGATCCGGTGCCCCCAATCAAACCAACACCCTCGCCGACATGTGCGGCAGCGACAGAAGCGATCTCGCAGGCTTCCCGATCGAGCAGTTCCGCAGCGCCATTCAGCCCAGCGCCGAGCAGAGCGCTGCGCTCGACGAGCTCGCCAGCGCATCGCAGAAGGCGTCCGAGACCATTCTCAATTCATGCCCCAAGGACGTGCCGTTGACCGCGCCGAGCCGGCTCGCCTCGATGCAGCAGCGCCTCCAGGCCATGCGCGAGGCGGTCGGCATCCTGCAACCGGCGCTGGAGAAGTTCTACGGGCTGCTCAGCGACGACCAGAAAGCCAAGGTGACCGCACTGGCGGCAGATCAGCAACGCAGCAGACGTGAAGCGACGTCAGGCAGCGGCAATTGCAACGCGGCGCAACCGGCCACCATCGCATGGCCCGGCGACGTCATCGAACGCGACGTCAGGCCGACCGACGCACAGCGGGCGAGCCTCGACGCCTTGCGGGATGCGGCGACAAAGGCCGAGGACACGTTGAAATCGTCCTGTCCGCCCGCCGACGCGCGCACGCCACCGGCACGCCTTGCGGCGGTCGGAGCAAGACTCGATGCCATGCTGCAGGCGATCGGAACGGTACGCCCGGCCCTCGACACCTTCTACAGTTCGCTCAGCGACGAGCAGAAGGCCGCGTTCGATGCGGTCGGCCCCGAGCGCGACGGCGGCAGGAGCGCAATGGCCGCCGCTGGCGGCGACGAACCGCCGCGAGGTCATCATCGCCGCCACTACCGTCACGGTCCGAATATCGGCGGCATGATCTTCCGGATGATGGGCCTGTAAGGCTCGCCGTCGCCTCTCGCATTGGCGGCATCATCTTCCGCGATGCCGCCTGCGCGCTACGGCGCGATCCAGATGCCAATCGCGATGATCGCCAATGAGACGGCAATCACGAGCACGTCGGTCGTGAGCCACTCCGGCATTCCATTTGCTGGCTGCTTGCTCATGTCCGCGACTCCCTCTGTTCGCGCCGAGCCACCATGCTGAAGCGGATAACGCACCAACGTGCGTGAAGCAGATCACACCAGACAGGAAAAAATGATTGCCAAAATTTTTCCGCGCGTCGCGCGCGCAAGTTGCGACGTACGACCTATCTTCCGCTCAGGTTTCTGAACATGTTCGACAACGCCGCCCGCTCCGGCAGACACTGGCACATCCGCGCGCATGCGGACTCGAATGGCGCAATGCCCGCTACCGCGCAGATCTGCGGCTGATCACCATCGGCAGCCCGTGCGCCGGGCGCAGCGTGATGCGCTGGAGCGGTTGCACGTCGGCGTGCGGCAGCAACCTCATCTCGAAATCGCGCATCAAAACAGCGAGCACGATGGTGGCTTCCTGCAAGGCAAACGACGCGCCGACGCAGGTCCGCGGACCTACCCCGAATGGCAGATAGGCGAACCGCGGAATTGCGTCGCGCATCTCGGGCAGGAAGCGCGACGGGTCGAACGCGTCGGGGCGGCTCCATAGCCTGCGATGGCGATGCAGGACGTAGGGCGCGATCACGATCAGGGAGCCCGCGCCGACGGCCAGATCGCCCAGCCTGTCCGCCTCGCGCGCCGTCCGGCTGAGTGCAGCGATCGGCGGATAAAGACGCAGTGCCTCCTCGATCACCGCCCTCGTCACGATCAGCCGCTCGGCGAGACCATCGGCCGGGTTGGTCAGTTCCCGCTCGGCCTCCGCCACGACGCGCTCTCGCCATTCGGACGACTGCGACAAGAGGAAGATCGACCAGGCAAGCGTGTTGGCCGTCGTCTCGTGTCCCGCGGAGAGAAAGGTGAGGATGTTGGAGCGAATCTCGCTCAGGCTCAGTTGTCGTCCGGTCGAGGGATCCGGTGAACGCAACAACAAGGTCAGCAGATCGGCCGGGCCGTCGACCGGGACCGCATGTCCTCGACATCTGGTGCCGACAATCCGGTCGATCACGGTCTCGAAGTAAGCCATCGTCGTACGCAGCCGGCGATGACCCGGGCGTGGCACGAATTTGGGCACGCCGAGCAGGTCGAGCGCACCGATGCGGCCGATCACGCTGAAATAGGCATTCATCGCCATCCGGAATTCGTCGAGATCGCCGCCGATGCCGTCAGAGAAAATCGTCAGTGCGAGCACGTTCAGCGTGACCAGCGTCATCTCGGCGGCAACATCGAGCGTGGCACTGGATCCCATCGTGGCCCATTTCGCCGACAGCTCGTTGGCGGCAACCAGCATCGGCATCGTGAAGGAGGTGACGGTACGGCGCGCGAAGATCGGAGCGAGTGTTCGCCGCTGCACGTCCCAACGTTCTCCGTCGACGCTCAGCAGACCATCGGCCAGTCCGGACGAGAGGATGCGGCGCTGGATCGTGTCCTTGGGATAATTCCTCCAATTGTCCATCAGCACACGCTTGATGGCGTGCGGGTCATGAACCACGAATACGTCGGTGAATGGCAGGCGGAGCTTGACGATGGGCTGCTGAAAGAAATCCGCGCTCCAGCACTCGAGCGGATTCCGCCGCAGCCTGGTCAGCAACTCGACAAATCCAAGCCTGCTTTGCGGAGGATGCGGGACAGGCGGGCAATAATCAGCCTCGCGGCACTGCAACATGGACCACCGTAAATAAATTCAATCTACCAGCTAATAATGACAGGAAAAACGATCGGTTCCTCAAGCCGCGTGTCGTATTGCAGCGCGAAGTGATCGCGGGCGCGGCCGCAAAAAAGGCCGGCGTCGGCGGTGGGTTGGCCTGCTGCTTCGTTCGTCGAGCTACGGCGAATGGAGCCGGTCAACCCACCTTATGCTCACGTCACAGCACCTTGCGCTGCGTCAGATTCTTCATCAACGCACCGACGCCGAACGTCCACGGCTCGCATTCGTCGCTGCCCCGCATCCGGTTGACCAGCTTACCGAGCTGGGGGGCTGCGATGGTGACGATGTCGTCGCGCTTGTGGGTGAAGCCCTCGCCCTTGGCGTCGCGGTCCTTCACCGGCGCGAACATCGTGCCGAGGAACAGCGCAAAGCCGTCGGGATATTGATGCACGGGGCCGATGGTCTGGGCGACGAGATCGGTCGGGTCGCGGCTGATCTTGGAGATCGAGGAATGGCCCTCGAGCACGAAGCCATCCGTGCCCGTCACGGTCAGGCCGACATCCATCTTCCTGACGTCGTCGAGCGAGAAGGTCTGATCGAACAGCCGGAGCAGCGGGCCGATCGCGCAGGAGGCGTTATTGTCCTTGGCCTTCGACAGCAACAGCGCCGAGCGGCCCTCGAAATCCCGCAGGTTGACATCGTTGCCGAGCGCGGCGCCGACGATCCTGCCGGCGCCGGAGACGACGAGCACGACCTCCGGCTCCGGATTATTCCAAGTCGACTTCGGATGCAGCCCGGCATCCATGCCGGTGCCGACCGACGACAGCGTCGGCGCCTTGGTGAACACTTCGGCGTCCGGACCGATGCCGACCTCCAGATACTGGCTCCAGGCGTTCTGATCGATCAGCACCTGCTTCAGCCGCATCGCCTGCTCGGAGCCCGGTTTCAGCTTGGAGAGATCGTCGCCGACCAGCCGCACCACCTCCTTGCGGATCGCCTCCGCCGAGGACGGGTTGCCGCGCGCCCGCTCCTCGATCACACGCTCCAGCATCGAGATCGCAAAGGTGACGCCGGCGGCCTTCAGCACCTGCAGGTCGACCGGCGCCAGCAGATACGGCTTGGCCGCGTCGCGGCGGTCGGGCGGCGTGTTGGCGAGGATCGTCTCGAAATCGCCGATCCGTTCACCGCGCGTGGCGCGCAATGCGCCGGCGGGATCGGCTTCCTCGCACAGCGCGCTTACGGTCGGAAAGCGCGCCGTGACGTCGAACACGCCGTCCGCCCGCACCGCGGCCACGGCCGGTCCACCCGCCTGCGGCAGCCAGACCCGTCCGACCAGCGTGCCGGCGGTGCCGTCCTCCGGCAGGACGTCTCTTGGTGTGAGCGAAATCATCGGCAACTCCCATTTTCGTGCTGTTGGCGCTTGTTAGCACAACCGTGGCACCGGCGTGAAACAGCGGACATGGCAATGTCATAGAGGGGTAACATCACCCGTCAATGCTCCCGTCGATCCATCTAACATACCGAAAGACGGACCTTCATGACCGCTCCCCACCTCACCGACGAAGCCTCCCACGAGGAAGCGTTGCGCGCCCGCATCCACCAGGAGATGGCCGACAGCCTCGACGAGGAACTCGAGCTCGAGCTCGACGACATCAGGCTCGACGAACTCGAGCACGATGGGGCCGGAAAGCCGTCGATCGACCGCAAGTTCTACTTCCGCGAATTGCTGCGGCTGCAGGGCGAGCTGGTCAAGCTGCAGGACTGGGTGCAGCACGAGAAGAAGAAGGTTGTGGTGCTGTTCGAGGGTCGCGATTCCGCCGGCAAGGGCGGCGTCATCAAGCGCATCACCCAGCGGCTCAACCCGCGCGTCTGCCGCATCGCGGCGCTGCCGGCCCCGAACGAGCGCGAGCGCACGCAATGGTACTTCCAGCGCTACGTCACGCATCTGCCGGCCGGCGGCGAGATCGTGCTGTTCGACCGCAGCTGGTACAACCGCGCCGGCGTCGAGAAGGTGATGGGGTTCTGCACCGACGAGCAGTATGAGGAGTTCTTCAACTCGGTGCCGGAATTCGAGCGCATGCTGATCCGCTCCGGCACCATCCTCCTGAAATACTGGTTCTCGATCACCGACGAGGAACAGGCGTTCCGCTTCTCGATGCGGATCCAGGATCCGCTGAAGCAGTGGAAGCTGAGCCCGATGGATGTCGAGGCGCGGACCCGCTGGGAGCTCTACACCAAGGCCAAGGAGACTATGCTGGAGCGCACGCATCTGGCGGACTCACCGTGGTGGATCGTCGATGCCGTCGACAAGAAGCGCGCCCGGCTCAACTGCATCTCGCATCTGTTGAGCCAGATCCCCTATCAGCACGTCACCCACCAACCGGTGGTGCTGCCGCCGCGGGTGCGCAACCCCGACTATCACCGCGGCCCGGTCCCGCCGGAGATGTACGTGCCGGGACGGTATTGATCCGGTCGTTTCCCCTCTCCCCGTTCTTGCGGGGGGAGGGACGCCGCGCATTTTCGGAATAATAGAATAATGCCTCTGATTTGCCCGACATGTCAAGTTGCCGTGTCGACTGCCGGCACGCGGCCGGCTCCTTTGCATGGGGTTGTTTTCGAGTTTTTTGACGGTGCGCCCCGGCGAAGGCAGGCGATGTGCGATAGCCAGGCCGCAAGCGGGGTGAGGTGAAGAGATGGGCATCTCCTCTTCGCCACGCCTACCAATGGTGCAGGCGCGCGCCCTTGCTGGCACAGGAACCCGACGCTAGGCTTCGGCGATCTGGTGCAGGGAGGCCCGCTTGACTCAATCCGACGACATCAAGATTTCCGAAGATCGCCGCGACGCGCTGCGCTATGCGCTCGGGATCGGCAGCGGCGCGGCGCTCGCGGCCGCGATGGCGACCCCGGCCGCGGCGCAGGCGCAAGCCGACAACACGCTGGATCGCATCCGCGCCAACAAGGTGCTGCGGATCGCGGTGCTGCCGGGCGAGCTGCCCTATTTCAACAAGGACCTCGCCACCGGCACCTGGTCCGGCTTCTCGATCGAGATGGCCAACGATCTGGCGAAACTGCTCGACGTCAAGCTGGAATATGTCGAGTCGACCTATGGCAATTCGATCCTCGATCTGCAGGCCAACAAGATCGACCTCGGCTTTGCGCTCAACCCGACCCCGCAGCGCGCGCTGGTGGTGGATTTCACCAATCTGGTGTTCCCGCATCCGTTCGGCGCGATGCTGAAGAAGGGGCTCGAGGCCAAGACCTGGGCCGACATCAACAAGCCGGAGGTCAAGATTGCGGTCGACGTCGGCTCGGCCAATGAGGCGGTGGCGCGGCGCTTCGCGCCGAACGCCACCATCAAGTCGCTGAAGTCGCGCGACGAGGTGATGCTGGAAATGTCGTCGGGCCGCGTCGATTGCGTGGTCAACGCGCTGGTGCTCGGGCTGACCGCGATCGCCAAGAACCCGAATCTGGGCACCTACAAGATCCTGGCCTCGCCCTCGGTGACGATCGCGAGCGGCACGGCGGTGCGACGCGAGCAGGACAAGCGCTGGCGCGATTTCCTCTCGGTGTGGATCGACTACAACCGCGGCATCGGCCAGATGCGCGAATGGTTCGTCAAGGGCCTCGGCCTCGCCGGCGTCAAGCCCGAGGACGTGCCGGTGGAGCTGAATATCTGATGCTCTGGTGTGGTTCGGTCTGAGGCTGGGCCCCTTCACCTCTCCCTTCGGGAGAGGTCGGCGCAACGCGCCGGGTGAGGGTCTCAGGTCCCACGAGAGAGCGTGACCCCTCACCCGGATCGCATTCCGCTTCGCTGTATGCGATCCGACCTCTCCCACAGGGGGAGAGGTAAGATAGATCACACCTTGTCGTAGGTCAGCCCGCGCTCCAGCCGGCGGGCCACCAGCGTCGATGGGAACAGGATCGCAAAATAGATCAACGCCACGATGGTGTAGACCTCGAGCGGCCGGTAGGTGTCGGCGTTGATCAGCGTCGCGTTGTAGACGAGATCGGGCACCGCGATGATCGAAACCAGCGAGGTGTTCTTCAGCTGCGTCACCGACTGGTTGACATAGGGCGCCATCATCGGCTTCAGCGCCTGCGGCAGGATCACGAGCCGCATCAGGCGCCAGCCGCGGAAGCCAAGCGCCTTCGCGGCGTCCCACTGCCCGACCGGCACGCTCTCGATCGAGCCGCGCACGATCTCGGCATAGAACGCACCGCCATAGAGCGACAGCACGCTGACGGCGGCGACATGCGCCGGAATGTTGACGCCGATCACGACCGGAAAGGCGTAGTAGAACCAGATGATCTGCACCAAGAGCGGCGTGCAGCGGAAGGTTTCGATATAGGCGATCAGGAGCCAGTCGATCACGGGGATGCGTCGCAGCCGCAGCATGCCGACAATCAGGCCGATCAGCGTGCCCAGGATGATGGTGCCGATCGTATAGGCGATGGTCCAGCCGAGCCCGAGCCAGAACAGGTGGCTGTACTTGGCGAGGATCCCGAAATCCCAGACGTAGTTCATCCTGCCCCTCGGTTGCCGCGCGTTCCCCTCCGCGTGGCTTGCGGCCCCAGCATCGCAGGCGGCCTCGCGCGAGTCACGCGATATACCGGCCGGGTGAAAATGCCGTCACGTCGAACGGCGGCGCTTCGCCCGCGATCATTGCCGCGATCGCGGCACCGGTTCCGGGGCCGGTGGTGAAGCCGATATGCTGGTTGCCGAAGGCAAGCCAGAGACCGCGATGCCGCGGCGCCACACCGATCATCGGCAGGCTGTCGGGCAGCGTCGGCCGCGCGCCGCGCCAGCGCTCGCCGACCGCATCGCCGAATTCGACCACGCTGCGCGCCATCGGCACGACAGATTCGAGCTGCGCATAGTTCGACGGCGCGTCGCGCGCGGTGAGTTCGACGCCGCTGGTGACGCGAATCCCCTGCTCCATCGGCGTCATCAGAAAGCTGCCCTCCGCATCATGGATCGGCCGCAGCAATTTGCGTGCCGGGTTCGGCACGAAATGCTGGTGATAGCCGCGCTCGAACGCCAGCGGCACCCGGTAGCCGAGCGGCCGCAGCAGCTCGGCCGACCACGGCCCGAGCGCGACCACGACATGGCGCGCGGCGATCTCGCCGTCGGCAAGCTGGACGCGCCAGCCATCGCCCTGCGGCGCGATCCGCCGGACCTCGGATTGCTGCACCGCGCCGCCGCCAGCGGCGAGCAACTGCGCATAGGCCTTCACCACCCCGCCCGGTGAATCGACCGATGCCGTCTGGGTGTGCAGCAGGCCGACACTATAGGCAGGGATGATGTTAGGCTCGAGCGCCGAGATTGCCTGCCGATCGAGCACCTCGCTTTTGATGCCGAACTCGGCAAGCGCCGCCTGCTCGGCCTTGACGGCCGCAAGCCCGTCGCCGCGCCACGCCTTCAGCCAGCCGGTCTCGCGGATGCGATGGCCGGCGCCGGCCTGCACGATCCAGTCGCGATGCAGCGTCAGCGACGTCCCGATCAGGCCGTGCAGCGCTGCGGCACGCGGCTTGGTCTGCGACGGTGTCGCGGCAGCGAGGAAGCGGATCACCCAGCCGGCATTGCCGAGCGCCCATGGGAGATTCCAGCGCAGCGCCGGATGCCTGTTGGTGAGATATTTCGGCAGGTTCTTCAGCAGCGCCGGCGTGTTGAGCGGCAAGATCGAGCCGGACGAGATGATGCCGGCATTGCCGTAGGAGGTTTCGCTGCCGGGCTCGCGGCGGTCGACGATGACGACCGAGAGCCCGCGCCGCCGTGCGGCAAGGCCTGCCGAGACGCCGACCATGCCGGCGCCGAGCACGACGACTTCGACCTGTTGTGCTGGCGCGCTCTCGCTCATGCCGTTACATCAAGGTCAGGCCGCCATCGACCGGCAGCGTCGCGCCGGTGATGTGGCCCGCGTCCGGCGACAGCAGGAACGCGACGACGGCGGCGACCTCGTCGGGCTCGGCCAGCCGCTGCATCGGATTGGCTTTCGCCACCCGCTCCCAGGTGGCGGTATCGAGCGCGCCGAACAGGCCGGGATCCTTCCGGGTATAGCCGGGCATCACGGCATTGGAGGTGGCACCTGATGCGGCGAGCTCGATCGCCAGCGACTTCACCAGCACTTCGAGCGCGGCCTTCGCGGCGGCCGATCCCGGATAGGTCGCACCCGGCACGAAGCGATGCGGCCCGAAGCTGGAGACCGCAACGACACGGCCTTGCGCGCCGCGCGTGAGGTCAGGCAGCGCGGCGGCCGCGATTTCATGGAATGCCGCCGCCATCACGGCGAAGGCGCGCTCCAGCGCCGCGCGCGGCAGGCTGGCGAATTCGCGGCGGTCGGCAAAGCCCGCGGCGTGCACGATCGTATCGATCGGCCCGAACGCGGCACGCGCGGCCTCAACCAGTGACGTGCCCGCGCCGGCCGCGGCGAGATCGCCGGTCTGGATCTCGACCTTCGCGCCCTTGCCGCGGCATTCCTCCGCAACCGAATTCAGCCGCGCGAGGCCGGCCGCGTCAGTGCCCTGCCCGTGCAGCATCAGGGATTGATCGGGGCCTGCGAGCCGGCGCGCGACCGCGGCGCCGATGCCGGAGCCGCCTCCCGTGATGATTGAAACGCGCATGAGGTGGGTGCTGTCAGTACTCTCGAGGACAGCGAACTATAGGTTCGATGCCGCGAAATGCAAATTGCGCTGATGGCTCCGATCCGCGGGTCCGTAGGGTGGGTTGGCGCAGCGCAACCCACCGACTTCGTGCCGCGGAGAAGATGGTGGGTTACGCTTCGCTAACCCACCCTACAAACCGTGCTCAGCGCCACGGCTCGACCAGGATCTTGGTGTGCGCCTCGGGATTGGCGAGATCGGCAAAGGCCTGCGCGACGCCGTCGATGCCGACACGGCCGGTGACCAGCGAGGCGGCATCGACCTGGCCTTCGGCGATCAGGCGCAGCGAATAGGCGAACTCCTCCGGCGTGTAGCCGAGCACGTACTGGACGTTGAGCTCCTTGATGATGCCGAGCATCGGCTCGGACTTGTCGGTCTCCATGCAGACGCCGACCACGACGACACGCGCGCTGCGCGGGGCGCCCTCGAACACCTGCTGCAACACGCCGGGCACGCCGACGCATTCAAAGATCAGCGCGGGCTTCAGCGGCGGCAGGAGCGCCTGCATCGGCGGCCGCGCCGCCTTCTCCGCTTCGGTCATCTGGGCGTGCTCGGCCCAGCTCGCATAGGGCTGCGTCTTCGCGGGATCGACCACGACATCGGCGCCCATCTTCTCGGCAAGCAGCCGCCGCGCCGGCGAATAGTCGGCGGCGACGATCGGGCCGAGCCCCTTGATCTTGAGCGCCGCGATCACCGCAAGACCGACCGGCCCGCAGCCGATCACCAGCGGCACCTCACCGCCCTGGATGTTGGCCATCGCCACCGCATGCACGCCGACCGCAAGCGGCTCGGTGAGCGCGGCGTGCTCGGCGGCAAGGCCGTTCGGCACTTCGAGCAGCAGCGGCTCGCTGAGCAGCATCTGCTCGGCATAGCCGCCGAGATAATCGTTGGAATAGCCGATGCCCTTCGGGCCCTCCGGCGTCAGCAGTGCCGGCAGCGAGCACACGCGCGTACCGGGCTTCAGCTTGCGCGCGGTGTTTGGGCCGTAATCGAGCACCTCGCAGCAGAACTCATGGCCGAATACGACGTCGCGCGACAGATCCATCGGCGTGCGGCCGGGCAGAAACTTGCTCAGCTCGACCATGCGGTGCGCGTGCTTGCGTGCATGCAGGTCGGAACCGCAGATGCCGCAGGCGAGCGACTTGACCAGCACCTGGCCGGCGCCAGGCTTCGGTTCCGGCATCTGGTCGACGACAATCTCGCCGTTTCTGAAGATCGCTGCGCGCATGTTCCCTCCCGCGTGGGTTTTGCCCCACTCATTTTGATGCGTATTTCGTCCCACGAAATACACCGTTGCGGATCAAGTCCGCGACGGGCTTTCGCCGCAGGAGGCTATAGCACGGAGGATCACCACGTATAGCGCATAACGCCCTTGCCGGCGTAGGACTGCGTCACGCCGGAGAATTCGCCCTCGAAGGTCGCGGCCGCCGACCAGCCGCTGCGCCACTTCATCTCGAGCGCGGCCGTGGTCAGCGCGGAGTCGCTGGCCTGCGCCGCGCCGTTGACTACGAAGGCCACGCCGGGCAATGCCTGGAATACAGCACCAACATTGCGGTTCGGGTTGAAGTCATGTGCCCAGGCGACGCGGCCACGCAGCGTCAGGATGCCGCTATCGACTGCGAACGACTTGTCGGAGCGGAGCCCGAGCTCGCTCCTGACGTCGGTGACGCTCTTCGCCGCATAATTCAATGCGAAGGCGCCGCCGCCGGAGACCACGCTTTCGGCATAGGCCGGCAGCTCGAAGCTGGTGAACTGCGCGGCCGCGTAAGGCGTCAGCCCGATCCACGGCGTGGCGTAGCGATAGCCGCCTTCGAGCCGGCCCGACCACGCGTTGGCGTTGAAGTTGGCGCGCAGATGATCGGTGCCCGCGGCAGTGACGATGCGATCGGTAGTGATGTCCTGCCAGCCATAGGCCAGCGCCGCGCTCAGATAGGCCGCGCCAACAGTGTGGCGAACGAAAGCACCGGCCTGGAACAGGTCGGAGCGGCCCCAGCCGAGACCATTGGTGCTGAAGCTGGTGCCGCCGCCGGCCAGCGCAACACCGGCGATCGTGTTCGGCGAGAAGCGATAATCGGCGCCGACGGCGGTGCCGTAGATGCTATTCGTCGTGTTGTTCGAGCCCAGCACCGCATTGCCGCCGGTGGCCTGCGAGCCGCCATAGCCGGCCGCCCACACACTCCAGCGCTGCGCGAAATCGAGTTGCGGCGACGGCGCCTTGGCGTAGATCGCAGCGAGCGCGTCGCGCGGCTCGGACTTGCGCGCCGCATAGGCGAGCGAGGCGCTCTCCTCGGCAAACGGCACAGCACCCGCGCCGCCATTGGCGCCGGCATCGCGTCCGGCGACGAACGGATCTGTCAACAGGCCAAGGAACTGGTTCATCGCGCTGAACGTCGCCTGCTGCGATCCGGTCGCGCCCTCGCCCGAGACCTGCGACAGGCCGTTCGGCGAGAGGCCCGCGAAGGCCACGTTGATGCCGCCATTGGCATTGAAGAAGTTCTGCAGCGTGGTGGCGACAATGTTCTGGTTGACGTTCAGCTTCGACGCTGCGCCGTAATCGAGCACGAAATTGAGATAGGCATTGTTCGCGTCATAGCCGAGCGTCGCAACCAGGCCGGACGGCAGTCCGGCTGAATCGAGGCCGGCGAACGTGCCGCTGCGGCCGCCGGTCGCCGACAGGATGGTGTATTGCTTCGCGATCGTGCTGCCGACGGCAACGCTGGCGCCGACCGAGCCGGCAAGCGTCGCGGTACCGGCCACCTTGGCTGATGTCGACGCGGAGGAATTGAGTCCGACCAGATACAGCGCACCGGATTGGAAGGCGAGATTGCCTGCCACGTTCAGAAACGAGCCCGTTGTCGCATTGCCCGGCAGCAGGATGCCGCCACTTGCAATCGTCGTATTACCGACGGTGCCGCTGCCGGAGAGCGCACCGCCCGAATTCACCGTCACCGAGCTCGACGACACGATCGAGCCGTCGACTTGCAGGACGCCGCCATTGACGACCGTGCTGCCGGTATAGGTGTTGACGCCCGACAGGGTCAGCGTGCCGCTGCCGGTCTTTTCCAGATTGCCAGGCCCAGCCGGGCCGCAGCCGCAGGGGTCGGAATCGGCGATCACGCCGCTGACATTGGTCGAGAGATTGTTGCCGCCGACCGTAAGTGTATTGCCGCCGCCGATATAGTAGATGCCCGAGCCCGCGATCGAGCCCGCCGTGATGCGGCCGTCACCGCCTGGCCCAAGGCTGCCGCCGAAATCCACGAAGCCGGTGCCGTTGGTGATGAACTGCGCGGCGCCGCCGGTCGAATTGCCTGCGAATTTGGCGTTGGCACCGCTCGCGGTGGTGATCGTGGCGTTGCCGGCCGTTGCGTAGGCGTCAAACATCAGCGCGCTGCCGGAACGGTTGACGATCGTGGCGTTGCCCGCGGTCGGAGCTTCCGTCAAGCTGAAGCCCGACGTGCCGAAATAGGTCAACCCGCTATTGTCGATCGTCGCGTTCGCCGCGGTGCTGTTCTGGAAGAAAGCGATGTAGCCGGTCGCGGTCGTGGCGATCGTCGCCGACCCGGCCGACGAGAATTCGAAAAACTGTGTCGAGCCGCCATTGTTGCCATTGGTGATGGTGGCCTGACCGGCATTGGTGTGGCCCAGGAACACGACGCCGCCGCCATCATGGTTGTCGAACACGGCCTTGCCGGCCGTGCTGGTGTCCGAGCCACCGGGAGGACCAAGCGCGTCGCCGAACACTACGGTCCCGCCGTTGGTGTTGGTGAAGGTGGCATTGCCGGCAGAACTGGTGTCGCGGAAGATCGTCAGGGCACCGTTGCTATTGCTCACGGTCGCGTTGCCCGCGGTGCTGCTGTCGCGAAACTCCATGACGCCGGAATTCACGTTGACGATCGTCGCCGTCGACGCCGTCGTGGAATTGTGGAACGTCGTGGTGGCGATCCCGCTGAAGCCATCGTTGACGATCCTGGTGATTCCCGCCGTGTTGGCATTGACGATGTCGAGCTTGCCGTCGACGACGACGTCGCCGACGATAGAGGCGGTGTGGCCGGCATCGCCGAGTTGCAATGTCGCGCAATCGCAGATCGAGGTTCCGCCGGTATAGGTGTTGGTACCGAGCAGCACCACGCGGCCGAGGCCGCCCAAGGAGTCCAGCACCGTCAGCTTGCCGGAGCCGTTGCCGTCGGCGATGTTGCCGGCGATCGTGAGCGTTACGCCGTTGGCGTCGATCGCGCTGCCGATCGCCGACGTGTTGATCTTGAAATTATTGGCAAAGGTCAGATTGCTCAGGCCATCGGCCTGGAACGAGGCGTTGTCGAGCGTGACCGTGCCTGACCCGACCGACTTGTTGTTGGTCACCTGCACATTGGTGCCCTGCACAAGCGTGCCGCCTGAATAAGTGTTGACGCCGGACAGCACCGTGAGGCCACCACCGGTCGTATCCGTCAGTCGCAACACGCCGGTGCCGGCGTTGCCGTTGGCGATGACGCCCGCCAGCGTCAGCACCACGCCCTTGTTATCAACGCCGCCGCCTGGCGCGTTAATGTTGAAGCTGTTGGTGAAGGTCAGATCGCTGGCGCCGTTGGCCTGGAAGACGCCGCCGTCGAGGGTCACTATTCCCGAGCCGACCGAATGGTTATTGGTCACCTGCACCGTGCCGGCTGAGATCTGCGTCCCGCCGGTGTAGGAGTTGTTGCCGGACAGGATCAGCGTGCTTGCGCCGAGCTGCTTCACCTGGGCGACAGGGGAAGTTTCGCCGATATTGTTTGAAATGGAAATCGTCTGCGACGCATTGGCGAGGTTGAAGATGCCCCAGACGCCCGAGCCGAATTTGATGTCCGCTCCGCTCACCGTATAGGATTGCGAGTTCTCGGTGAACGTCCAGGAGTACGGTGTGATCGCGCTGGTGACGTTGATCGTGGCCGACCCCACCGCATCGAAAATCGCGACCTGACCATTCGTCACCGGCGGTGCGCCGGCCGGCGGATTCGACCAGTTGGTCGCAACGCTGTAGTTCGACGTCGCGGTCGTGCTACCGGAGCCGCCCCAAGTGTAGATCTGAGCTTGTGCCGGATCTATTGTAAGCAGGCTTACGGCGGCGAAAGCACAAAACAGCAATGCTGCGAGGCCTCGGTGCAACCGGCGCCGAAACGACAAATGAAAACGCACTGCAACTACCCCAATGCCCCGCGCTCTGCGGCCCTAAAGCGCGCAACCTAGCATGTGCGTCCCGGGATGACTTGGAGATCGCGTTCTGGTCTCCTGCGCGAACGGGAAAACCGGCTCTTTCCGGGCCGATAGTTGCACCCGTGCAACGCTAGTAAAGTAAACTTCTCAATCTGTGCACGATGTCGCAGGGGCGTCGCACCCCTCATGCGCCTTCGGGCTATGATACCAATTGCCGCGATTCTCGCACGGCTGGCTCGCCATTCAGGCGTTTGGCGACGGCTCGCCGGCCGCGGTCAGCAACTGCGACCGTCTGACGCGCTCGCGGTGCGCAGTGTAGAGGCCCGAGGCGACGATGAAGCCGGCGCCGAGGATAGTCCAATGGTCGGGCACTTCGCCGAAGATCAGGAAGCCGAGGATGCTGACCCAAAGCAGCTGCGTGTAGGAGAACGGCGCGAGCACCGACGCATCGCCATAGCGGAACGCCAGCACCACGATCCACTGTCCGACGGTGGAGGCAACGCCGATCAGGATGCCGAACATGATGTCGTGCCAGCTCGGCGTGACCCAGACGAACGGCACCAGCGCGCTGACGATGGCGACGCCGACAATCGACGAATAGGTCATCACCGTGATCGGGCGTTCGCTGCCGCTCATCATGCGCGTCAGGATCAGCGTGCCGGCCCACGCCAGCGCGGAGACGATCGGGAAGATCGCGGCGGGATGGAAGGCGCTGGTGCCCGGTCGCAGGATGATGAACACGCCGGCAAGACCGACCGCGGTCGCGATCCAGCGACGCATGCCGACCTTCTCGCCAAGGAACGCGATCGACAGCGCGGTGACGAACAGCGGCGAGACGAAGCTCGTGGCCGAGGCCTCGGCGATCGGCAGGAAGCCGAGCCCCGTGATGAAGATCAGCGACGAGCCGAGCAGCGCGGCGCCGCGCAGCACATGCAGGCCGGGACGGCTGCTGCGCAATGCGAACAGCGGCGTGCCCGGCAGCATCGCCGGCGTCATGATTAGCGCGAACACCAGGAAGCGGATCCAGGCGATCTCGATCGAAGGCAGCGAGGACGAGAGATATTTCGCGGTGACGTCGGAGGTGCCCAAAAACACCGTCGACAGCAGGATCAGCGCAATGCCCTTGAACGGCCGGTCGGTGCGCGCCGGCGCCTTGCTGCGAGCGACGCTAGTCTTTGCGGGCGCTGTCTTTGCGGGCAATGAAAGGGGAACGCTGTCCAGCCTGGCGGCTACGGCGGGGGGGCGGTGTCACGGCAATCTCGAAGGCGAAATAAGGGGAATCTGCCTTCGTACAAAACGCCAATTCCGCCGCGAGAACAATGCCCGAAAACGGGACTCCGATATGCGTCAGCGCGCGCGACGGCCCGTCGCAGCCTGCGCGCGGCTGCAACTGCAACAGTTTGTTAAGAACTGTGTGGAGCGGAGCTGGATGAATCCCGGGAATTACAGCATCGGCAGCGAGCGCGGCTTCGGCCCGCGCGGGAACGCCGCGTCGAGCGCGGCGAGTTCGTCGCCGCTGAGCCTCAGTGTTCCCGCAGCTGCATTCTCCGCCGCGTGATCCGCGTTCGATGCCTTGGGAATCGCGAGCACCGACGGCAGCCGCGTGAGAAAGCTCAGCGCGACCTGGCGCGGCGTCGCCTTGTGCTTCTCCGCGATCGATTGCAGCACCGCGCCGGCCTTGCTCGACGGCGAGGGAAAATCATTGTGCCCAAACGGCGAGTAAGCGACCACGGCGACGCCATGCTGCTCGCACCACGGAATCACGGCGTGCTCGATCGCGCGCTCCTGCAGATGGTAGAGCACCTGGTTGCAGGCGATCTTGCCCTCGCCGGCGACGTCGAGCAGTTCGTCGAGATCCTCGGTGTCGAAATTGCTGACGCCCCAGGAGCGGATCTTGCCGGCCGCGATCAGTTCGTCGAACGCCGCGACCGTCTCGGCGAGCGGATAGGTTCCGCGCCAGTGCAGCAGATAGCAATCGAGTCGATCGGTCTTCAATCGCTTCAGCGAGCGCTCGCAGGCGGTGATGGTGCCGCGCCGCGAGGCGTTGCTCGGCAGCACCTTCGAGACCAGGAACAGCTCGTCGCGGCGGCCAACGATCGCATCGGCGATCACGAGTTCGGCGTCGCCATACATCTCGGCGGTATCGATATGCGTCATGCCGGCATCGATGCCGCGCTTCAACGCAGCGACGGCCGCCTTGCGGTCACCGCGATCGAGATACCAGGTGCCCTGCCCGATCACCGAGACCTGCGGGCCGTTGTTGCCGAATTTTTTTTGTCTGCACGATCGCCTCGTTCTGCGTGGTTCCAGCCCTGCAGAACGATAACGGAAACGGGCGATCATGTCTCCACACCGTTGATGTCACCACTCCGTTCGATGTCACCACATGGTCGTCCCGGCGAAGGCCGGGACCCATAACCACAAAAATCTGTTGTGAAGGTTGCTGCGGGCCCAGCGTGGTTCAACAACATAGATTTGGGGTTGGGTCCCGGCCTTCGCCGGGACGACAGCTGTTTCGTGGCGCGATCTCGCCCCTATGCTAGCAGCGCGAATCCTCCGATCCGCGCCTTCTTGCTGGCATTACGTGCCATCAGACGTTGAGATTCATCCACACCGCCTTCGGTTCCGTAAAATTGTCGAGCGCGGCGGTGCCGTGCTCGCGACCGAGGCCGGAATCGCGCTCGCCGCCCCACGGCAACCGCACATCGGTGTAGCCATAGGTGTTGATCCACACCGTGCCGGCGCGGGCCTTCTTCGCAAACCGTTGCACGCGGCCCATATCGGCGCTCCAGACGCCGGCGGCGAGGCTGTAGGCGGTGCCGTTGGCGATGCGCAGCGCGTCGGCCTCGTCCTTGAACTTGATCACGCTGACGACGGGACCGAAGATCTCCTCCTGCGAGATCCGCATCTCGTGCGCCACATTGGCGAACACCGCGGGGCTGATGAAATAGCCGCGGTCGCCGACGCGTTCGCCGCCGGTGGCGAGCTGCGCGCCTTCGTTCCTGCCGATCTCGACATAATCGAGGATCGAGCGCATCTGCTTTTCGGAGATCACAGGTCCGAGCGCGGTGGCGCGGTCCGCGGGATCGCCGATGCGCAAGGCTTCTGCGCGCGCAACCAGTCGCTCGACCACCTCATCATAGGCGTTCTCCTGCACCAGCACGCGCGATCCGGCCGAGCAGACCTGCCCGGCATTGAAGAAGATGCCGGCGGCGGCAGCCTTGGCGGCGGCTTCGAGATTGGCGTCGTCGAAGATCACATTGGCGGACTTGCCGCCGAGTTCGAGCGAGACGCGTTTGAAATTGCCGGCGGCGCCCTTCATAATGCCGCGGCCGACGCCGGGCGAGCCGGTGAACGTTACTTTGTCGACATCGGGATGATTGACCAGCGCGTCGCCGACGACGCGGCCGGGCCCGGTCACGATGTTGAGCACGCCCTTCGGCAGGCCGGCCTCGAGCGCGAGCTCGCCGATCCGCAGCGCCGACAGCGAGGTCAACTCGGCCGGCTTCATCACGACCGTGCAGCCGCAGGCCAGCGCCGGTGCGAGCTTCCACATCCCGATCATCAGCGGAAAATTCCACGGCACGATCGCGGCGACCACGCCGACCGGCTCGCGCACCGTGTAGGTCAGCGCGTCGTCGCGCGTCGAGACCACATCGCCGCTGATCTTGTCGGCCCAGCCGGCGTAATAGGTCAGCGTATCGATGGCGGCCGGGAAATCCTGGCGCAGCACGCCCGCGATCGGCTTGCCGGCATCGAGGCTTTCGAGCGCGACAATCTCGTCGGCATGCTGCTTCAAGAGCTCGGCCCATTTCAGCAGGATGCGGCCGCGCTCAGCCGCGCGCATGGTGCGCCAGGGGCCCTCGAAGGCACGGCGAGCGGCGGCGACCGCGCGGTCGACGTCGAGCTCATTGCCCTCGGCAACGGTCGCGATGACCTGCTCGGTGGCGGGATTGAGGGACTTGAAGGTCGTTCCGGACAGCGAGCGGACGCGGGCACCGTCGATCAGCAGCAATTCGTCCCGGACGGTCGGGACCCGGGCGCTACGTTCATAGTCATATGCAACTGACATCATATTTCCTCCTGGTATTGTCCTGCAAAGTAGGAGGCTTTGATCAGCAGTAAATATGATATCTTGTACCTATTGGCATGCCAGGATATGAAGTCCGCTTCATAAGTGGTGACCACGATGCTGCAGATCGAGATCGAGACCGTCTGGCGCTTCCGCAAGGAGAACTCACCGCAGACCGCGGTCGTGATGCTCGGCATCCTCAACGAGATCAGGAAGACCGGGAAGATCACCAGCGCCGCCAACGATGCGCAGCTCTCGTATCGCCACGTCTGGAACCTGATCGAGCAATGGTCTGAATTCTTCGGCGTTCCGCTGGTGGAAACCCAGCGCGGCAAGGGCTCGAAACTGACGACGTTCGGCGAGAAGCTGGTGTGGGCTGGCGAACGCATGCAGGCGCGGCTCGGACTGCAACTGGAGAACCTCGCGCAGGAACTGGTCACCGAGATCAAGCCGTTCCTCGAGCAGCGGCCGCAGGTGATCCGCGTCCATGCCAGCCACGGCTTTGCGGTGTCCAAGCTGCGCGAGTTCCTCGATCGCGCAGGCGGTATGGGCGTCGACCTCCGCTACGTCAGCAACCAGAACTCGCTGGTCTCGCTGGCGCAGGGCGCCTGCGATCTCTCCGGCGTGCATCTGCCGCACGGCGAGTTGCGCGCGCAAGGCATCGAGGCCTGCCGCGAATGGCTCGATCCGCGCGAGGACCGCGTGATCAACTTCGTGACGCGCGAAATGGGCCTGATGGTCAAGCGCGGCAACCCGTTGAAGATCACTTCGCTGAAGGACCTGGTCGCAAGCAAGGCTCGCTTCGTCAACCGCGACCATGATTCCGGCACGCGGCTGCTGTTCGATCAATTGCTGGCGCTGCACAAGATCCCGGCAAGCCGGATCAACGGCGCCCAGCACATGGAGTTCACCCACGCCGCAGTCGCCGCCTATGTCGCAAGCGGCATGGCGGATGCGAGTTTCGGCGTCGAGGCCGCCGCACGGCAGTTCGGGCTCGATTTCATCCGCCTGCTCACGGAAGATTACTTCTTCGTCTGCAAGCGTGCATTCCTCGAGACCGAGCCGATGCAGCGGGTGCTCGACATCATCAGGAGCAGCGAGTTTCACAAGGCAGTGGGCGCCCTGCCCGGCTATGTCGCCTCGAATACCGGCGCCGTCAGCGGCGTGAAGGATTTTCTCGAGAAGATGCATGTAGGCCACTGACCAGCCACGCCGGCCGACGGCGCGCTTCGTTCCAGCGCCGGCGCGTGACCATCAGCCGAGCCCGCTGATATCGGCGACCAGCACCGTGCCGGTCACCGATTCCGTGATGTAGAGGCGGTCGCGCTTGGCGCCGCCGATCGCAACATTGGTGCAGCTCTGTCCGGCGCAGGACTTGATCCGCGCGATGCACTCGCCGTTCGGCGCAAACACGAAGACGTGGCCGAGCGAAGCATGCGCGACGAACAGCCGACCGGCGCTGTCCATCGTCATGCCGTCGGGTCCGCTCGGGCCGAACAGCGAGCAGAAGCGCCCGACCTTCGACACGCTGCCGTCCTTCATGAACGGCGCGCGCCAGACCGCATTGTCGCGCGTCATGGCGACGAACAGCACCGCCTCATGCGGATCGAGCACCAGGCCGTTCGGGCTGATGCCGGTGTCGATCAGGCAGTCGAGCGCGCCATTGGCCCGCAGCCGATAGACCCGGCCGGTCGGATCGTGCAGCCCGGTCTGGCCTTGATCCGTGAAATAGATGTCGCCGTTCGAGGCAATGTGCAGATCGTTGCAGCCGCGGAACGATTCCGAATTGCGCGAACGCAGCAGCGGCGTGACTTCGCCGGATTTGGGGTCGAGCTCCATCAGCCCGTGCCGGTAGTCGGCGATCAGGATGCGGCCCATCGGATCGATCTTCAGCCCGTTGGGCCAACCGTCATACTCGGCGACCTGCGACCACGTCTTGTCCGGCGCGATCCTGAAGATGCGGCCGAACGGAATGTCGACGATGTAGAGATTGCCATCGGCATCGAACGACGGCCCCTCGATGAAGCAGTCGGTCACCGCGCCGGGCCGGTTGGCGTCGGCCCATTCGCTCGCCACCTTGCGGCGGAATTCGGCGGGCACGGCGGAGAAGATTTCGGTCGGGATCAGCTTCGGTGGCGTTTCCAGGAACATCATTATTGGTTCACCCGTTGGCGGAACGGGGTGGACCATAGTGGAGAAGGCGCGTGTCGTCGAATGCGCTGGGGACAGTCCGTCATTGCGAGCGAAGCGAAGCAATCCATGCCTCCACTTGTGGAGAGATGGATTGCTTCGTCGCTTCGCTCCTCGCAATGACGGCGGGATAGTCGCACCGCCGCCCCGCCTAGATCGTTCCCTACTCGGCCGCCTGCGCGCCGCCATAGGCTTCTGTAATCATATAGCCGGACAGCGTGCCGTAGGCTGAGGTCCACGCGGCCGCCACGTCAGGCGTCCAAGCTTCGCCGAGGCCCTTCTCCAGCGTCCACAGCAACGCACCGCCGACCACCGGATAGTGCTCGGGCTTCGCGCCATAGCCGACATGGCGCTTGGCCAGCGCGCTTGCTGCCGGAAGTACCGACGACAGATTGCTCAATCCATTGACGACGACGGCAAGTGTCGCCATCAGCTTCTTGCGCTGCTCGGCCATGTCGGAGGGAAACATCGCCTTCACCGCCGGCGCGACCTCGAACAGCCGGTCATAGAAGATGACCGCCGCCTGCTCCGAGATCGGCGCCACCTTGGCAAAGGACTCCTGGACGAGCTTGACCTGGTCGGGTGTCATGTGTGCCTCCGTGCACGCTGCTTCCCTCGCCGCGCCATTGCGTGAGGTGAAGGAGTTACGCCGCCTCGACGAAGCTGTGGCGCTCATAGAGGAATTCGAGCACGCGCTGCCGGCACTTCAGGTAGCCGGGGTTGGTCGCGAGCTCGAGCCGCTTGCGCGGGCGCGCCAGCGACACCTCCAGCACCTCGCCGATCCGCGCGCTCGGGCCGTTGGTCATCATGACGATGCGGTCCGACAGCAGCACGGCCTCATCGACGTCGTGGGTGATCATCAGGATGGTGTTGCCGAGCTTCTGGTGCAGCGCCATCACCGAATCCTGCAAATGCGCCCGGGTCAGCGCGTCGAGTGCGCCGAACGGCTCGTCGAGCAGCAGCACCTTCGGCTCCATCGCGAGCGCGCGCGCGATGCCGACGCGCTGCTTCATGCCGCCCGAGATTTCGCTCGGCCGCTTGTCCCTGGCATGCGCCATCTGCACCAGGCTGAGATTGTGCATCACCCAGGCGTCGCGCTCGGCCCGGCTCTTGGTTTTGGCAAACACCTTGTCGACGCCGAGCTTGACGTTCTCGTAGACGGTAAGCCACGGCAGCAGGCTGTGGTTCTGGAACACGACGGCGCGATCCGGTCCCGGTGAATTGACCTCGCGGTTCTCCAGCAGCACGCCGCCATTGGTGGCGCCGGTGAGGCCGGCGACGATGTTGAGCAAGGTCGACTTGCCGCAGCCGGAATGGCCGATGATCGAGACGTATTCGCCCTTCTCGATCGTCAGGTTGATGTCCTTCAGAACCTCCGTGGTGGCGTTGCCGCGGGTGAAGGTCTTGTCGATGTGATCGAGCTTCAGATAGGCCTGCATGACTTGTCCTTCAGTTCGCCGCCGTGCCGCGGGTCACGATCCGGCCCAGCCCCGCAATCAGGCGGTCGAGCACGAAGCCGATGATGCCGACATAGAACAGCGCCAGGATGATTTCGCTGATATGCGAGGAATTCCACGCATCCCAGATGAAGAAGCCGATGCCGACGCCGCCGATCAGCATCTCCGCGGCGACGATCGCGAGCCAGGACAGGCCGATACCGATGCGCAGGCCGGTGAACATGTAGGGCGCGGCCGCCGGGATCATGATCTTGGTGAAGAACTCCAGCGGATTGAGCTGCACGACGGCGGCGACGTTGCGGTAGTCCTGCGGGATGTTGCGGATGCCGACCGCGGTGTTGATGATGATCGGCCACACCGAGGTGATGAAGATGACGAAGATCGCCGAGGGCTGGCCGTCGCGGAACGCGGCGAGCGACAGCGGCAGCCAGGCGAGCGGCGGGATCGTCCGCAGCACCTGGAACAGCGGATCGAGCCCGCGCATCGCCCAGACCGATTGGCCGACCAGGGTGCCGAGCGCGATGCCCGCGATCGCCGCCAGCGAATAGCCGTAGGCGACGCGCTGGAGACTGGCGGAGAGATGCCAGAACAGGCCCTTGTCGATGCCGCCATTGTCGAAGAACGGATCGAGGATCAGCTCCCTGGTGTCCTTGAACACCTTTGACGGTGGCGGCAGGCTGGAGCCGGCGCGCCGGCAGATCAGCTCCCACACCACCAGCAGCAGCGCGACCACAATCAGCGGCGGCACCACGCGCGCCGCGGCCTCCCTCGCCATCCTGGCGTAGGTCTCGGCGCGCGGCGCGCGCTTCGGCGTCATGGTCACGACCGGCGCCGCAGTGGCGGTCTGCGGGATCGCCACCGCTGACACTTCGGTCTTCATGGCAGGCATCGACATTGACAGACAATCTCCGTGGTCAGGCGACGGGCCGCGCAAGAGAGCGCGGCCTTGTCGGGCTCAGACATCGACACGCTTGATGGACAACGACTTCAGATACGCGGCGGGATCGGCAGGATCGAACACCTTGCCGTCGAAGAAGGTCTCCTTGCCGCGCGAGGTCGAGGTCGGGATCTCCGATGCCGGCACGCCGAGCTCCTTGGCGGCCTCCTTCCAGAGATCCTCGCGGTTGACCTTGGCGATCAGCGCCTTGGTGTCGAAGCCCGCCTCGTACTTGCCCCAGCGGATGTCTTCGGTGAGGAACCAGAGGTCGTGGCTCTGGTAGGGATAGGACGCGTTGTCCTTCCAGAACCGCATCTGCTGCGGCGAGTTCTCGACCACGCGGCCGGTGCCGTAGTCGAATTTGCCCTTCATGCGGTCGGTGATGTCCTCGACCGGACAGTTGATCCACTGCCGCTTGGCGCAGATCGCCGCGGTCTCCTCGCGGTTCTCCATCTTCTCGCACCACTGCTGGGCTTCCATGACCGCCATCAGCAGCGCCTTCGCGGCCTTCGGGTTCTTGTCGACCCAGGCCGCGCGCAGGCCGAACGATTTCTCCGGATGCTTGTCCCAGAGCTCGCCGGTCGTGATCGCGGTGTAGCCGATCACCTGATGGATAAGCTGCAGATTCCACGGCTCGCAGACGCAGAAGCAATCCATCGTGCCGACCTTCATGTTCGCCACCATCTGCGGCGGCGGCACCACGATGGTCTCGATGTCCTTGTCGGGATCGATGCCGCCGGCCGCGAGCCAATAGCGGATCCACAGATCATGCGTGCCGCCGGGGAAGGTCATCGCGGCTTTCACCGTCTTGCCGGAGGCCTTCTTCTTCTCCAGCGCCGCCTTGAACGGCGCGGTGTCGATACCGACCTTGAGATCGGCATATTCCTTGGCGACCGAGATGCACTGGCCGTTCAGATTGAGCCGCGCCATGACGTACATCGGCGTCGGCTGATTGTTCTGCGTCACCTTGCCGGCCGAGATCAGATACGGCATCGGGGTCAGGATATGCGCGCCGTCGATGCCGTTGCCCTCGGAGCCGAGCACGAGATTGTCGCGCGTGGTGCCCCACGAGGCCTGCTTCTGCACCTCGACGTCGGGCATGCCGTATTTGGCGAAAATGCCCTTCTCCTTGGCGACGAACAGCGGCGAGGCATCGGTGAGCGCGATGAAGCCGAGCTTGGCGCCCTTCACTTCCGGACCTGCTCCTTCAGCGAATGCACCAGCGGGAAAGTTGAACTTGGCCGCGGCGAGCAGCGCGGCGGCGCCGCTGGTTGCCTTCAGGAGCCGGCGACGGCTGATCGCACGGCTCGGGGGCGTGTTGGAGGGCTTGGTCATCGGTCGTCCTTTGCGTCGTTGCGTTGCGTGTTGCGTCTGTGCGTCGAGCACCGTCCGTCGGGCGGCGACGCGCGCTGGGCGCAAAAGGGCGTGCACCGGGGAGCCCCGGTCTGGCGGCGTCAGAAATCCGATGGGGTGGCCTCGAGGGACGGCTTCAATGGCGTCGGCGTCAGACTATTCAAGCCTCGTGCCAAGCTACCGCAGTGCAAAAATCGATTTTATCGCAATGTTTTGCGCAACTTGTCGCAGCGCGCAGGGGTCTCTGCGCGCTGCCTAAGAATGCGATTCGCTCAATTCTTGTGCGCCGCACATGAATTGAGCAGCAGGTTTGGATGACGGCGATCAGGCGTCTTCGGTGACCTTGGTGCCGAGCGGCGCGGGCGCCATTCCGCCGCCAGGCTTCACGTGGAATTCGTAGGTCATGAGGCTCCACGGCCCATCCGACCGCTGGCCGTCGGGCATCACAGGATCGGTGCGCTTCTCGACCTTGGCGATCAGTTCGTCCTTCACGCCGAACACGACATCGGAGTCGATGTACTCATCGCCTTCGACGAACACATGCGTGATCAGCGGCTCATGGCCCTTGGCGTTGACCAGGAAGTGTACATGCGCCGGCCGCATCGGGTGCCGGTTGGTCTGCGTGATCATCTGCCCGACCGGACCGTCGGTCGGGATCGGGTAGCTGCACGGCACGATGGTGCGGAAGAAGAAGCGGCCGTCGGCATCGGTGATGAAGCGCGCCCGCGAGGACGGACCTTCGGCGGCATAGCTCGGCTTCTGCGAGTCATAGAACCCGTCGTCATCGGCGTGCCAGACATCGACCGGCACATTGGCGAGAGGCTTGCCGTTGAGGTCGGTGACGCGGCTCTGCACGAACATGCGCTCGCCGGGCAGGCTCGCCGAGATGTCGGTGCCGTGCGGCGTCACCTTGTGTTCGCCGACATAGAACGGGCCGAGCACTGTGGTCTCGGTCGCGCCGTCGCGATCCCTGTGGTTGACGGCGTCGACCAGCATCGACACGCCGAGCACGTCGGACAGCAGGATGAATTCCTGGCGAATGTCGGTGCACTTCTGTCCGGTGCGGGTCAGGAAACCGATCGCGTGGTCCCACTCCTCGAAGGTGAGATCGGTCTTGCGCACATAATCGTGCAGCGACTTCACCAGTTCCTGCAGCAGGAACTTGGCCCTGGGATCGGGCGTCTGGTCGAAGCTGCGGATCACGGCGGCGGTGAGCTCGGTTTCGTTGAACTGGGTCATCTCGGCGTTTCCCTTGAGGGCCCTTTTGGGGCGCGATTGCAGGGCAAGCGTACACCACCGGCCCGGGGCCGGTAAGCAGCGGCCGATTGGTGCAGCGGGCACTTTTCGGCTATCAAGGCTGCCTCGCCAGCCGGAGAAATTGCCCGATGTTAGCTCCCACGCCAGCCTCGCCCGAATCCGCGGGAATGTCGACCACCGCACTCAACCGCCTCGAAGCGCATCTGAAGAGCCGCTACCTCGATTCCGGCCGCTTTCCCGGCACCCAGCTCCTGATCTATCGCCGCGGCAAGATCGTGCATTCCACCGTCCAGGGCTTTGCCGACCTCGAGCGCAAGGCGCCGATGAAGGACGACACGATCTTCCGCATCTATTCGATGACCAAGCCGATCACCTCGGTCGCCTTCATGATGCTGGTCGAGGAAGGCAAGGTCGCGCTCGACGAGCCGGTCGCCAAATACATTCCGGAATGGAAGAACCTCGGCGTGTTCGTCGCCGGCACCGCGCCCGCCTTCCTGACCCGCCCGCCGACGCGGCCGATGCAGATCGTCGACCTGTTGCGCCACACATCGGGCCTCACCTACGGCTTCCAGCAGCGCTCCAATGTCGACGCGGCCTATCGCGAGAAGAAGATCGGCGAGGTCATCAAGGCCGGCACGCTCGACAGCATGATCGAGGATCTGGCGAAGATCCCGCTGGAGTTCTCGCCGGGCGAAGCCTGGAATTACTCGGTCTCGACCGACGTGCTCGGCTATCTCGTTGGCAAGATCTCAGGCGTGCCGTTCGAGCAGTTCCTGAAGGAGCGGATCTTCAAGCCGCTCGGGATGAACGACACCGATTTCTTCGTGCCGGCCGACAAGGCGCATCGCTTTGCCGCCTGCTATTCCGCCGACCCGCAGGGCGGCTTCAACCCGCTCGCCGCCGAGCGCAAGGGCACGCTGACCTTGCAGGACGATCCGACCACCAGCTCGTTCCTGTCGCCGCCCTCGCTGGTCTCGGGCGGCGGCGGACTGTGCTCGACCGCGGCAGACTACCTGACCTTCTGCCGCGCGCTGCTCAATGGCGGCGAGCTCGGCGGCGTCCGGCTGCTCGGCCCGAAGACGCTGAAGCTGATGGCCTCCAACCACCTGCCCGGCGGCGTCGACCTGCCGGCGATGTCGCGCTCGATGTTCGCCGAGGCCGCCTATAACGGCATCGGCTTCGGCCTCGGCTTCGCCGTCACCATGCACCCGGCGCAGACGCTGATCGCCGGCAGCCCGGGCGAATTCAACTGGGGCGGCGCCGCGACGACGTCGTTCTTCATCGATCCGGCTGAGGAGCTGATCACGATCTTCATGACCCAGGTGTTGCCGTCGAGCGCCTATCCGCTGCGGCGCGAGCTGCGCACCATGGTCTACGCCGCGATCACCGAGAGCAATCTCTGACCAATGGCTCCTCCGCGGCGCAGGGTGTGCGCCGCGGAATTTTTCCGACCACAGTCATTTCCCTTAGCCGACTTTTCCCGCTTCCCCTGAGCTCACCGCAAACGGGCACCCACCCGGTGACATCGTGCCGAAACTGACATTGCCAGTGCGTCTCGCGCTTCTGGTCGCGGGGACGATGTTGCCGCTGATCGTTTTCGCGGTCGGGATCGTGTTTCACAACTACCAGCGCGATCGTCAGGCCGCCACGCAGCGCGTGCTGGAAACGGCGCGCAGCATCCGCCTGCTGCTCGATGCGGAAATGCAGCGCATGACCGGCGGGCTGCAGGTGCTGGCGCTGACCAACTCGCTGCGCAACGGCGAGTTCGGCAATTTCCGCCGTGTCGCGGCCGGCTTCCTCGACCAGTACGGCAAGGATGGCGTGGTGCTGGTGGCGGACCGTGCCGGACGCCAGGTGTTCTCCTCGCTGACGCCGGACACCGCTAGCCTGCCGCCGCGCAACAATCTTGGGATCGTCGAGAAGGTGTTTGCGACGCGGCAGCCGCAATATTCCAACCTGTTCTTCGGTGAGGTGAAGCAGCAACTGATCATCACCGTCGAGGTGCCGGTGATCCGCGACGACGAGGTGCTCTACGACATCTCCTTCAGCCCGCCGATCGAGGTCTTCCAGGCGATGATCGAGAAGCAGCGCCTGAGCCAGGACTGGACCATCTCGATCTTCGATGGCGATGGCGTCAACCTCGCCCGCGTGCCAAATCCGCAGGCGACCATCGGGCAGCGCGCCTCGCCAACATTGTTTGCCGAGATGTTCCGCCGCAGCGAGGCGACCCTGCCGACCGTCTCGCTCGAAGGCGTGGCGCTGATCACGGGCTTCACCCGATCTCGCCTCACCGGCTGGACCGTCGCGGCCGGGATCGCCGAGAGCTCGCTGGTGGCGCCGCTGTGGCGCTCGCTTGCGATCACCGCCGTGATCGGCGGCGTCCTGCTCATGGTCGGCCTCGCCTTTGCGGTGCGGATGGCGACCACGATCGCGCGCGGCGAGAAGCTGCACGACCTCCTGATCGAGGAGCTCAATCACCGCGTCAAGAACACGCTGGCGATCCTGCAATCGATCGCCACGCAGACCTTCCGCAGCGCGAGCCGCGCCGAGCGCGAGAAATTCGAGGGACGGCTCGGCGCGCTGGCCGAGGCGCACAATTTGCTCTCGACCGACAAATGGCAGGGCTCCGACCTGCAGGACGTGATCAGCCGCGTGCTGCGGCCGTATCTGCTGAACAGCACCTCCGAGCGGGTCAAGATGTTCGGACCGCGGGTGCCGCTGTCGCCCCGGCTTGCCCTGGTGCTGTCGATGCTGCTGCACGAGATGGCGACCAACGCCGCCAAATATGGCGCGCTGTCCAACGACACCGGAACGGTGACGCTGGATTGGGAAATCCTTGAGGAAGGCCCAGCACCGAAGCTCCGGATGATCTGGACGGAGGCCGGCGGCCCGCAGGTCACCGCGCCGGTGCAGCGCGGCTTCGGCTCCCGGCTGATCGAGCGCAGCGCCCGCGACCAGCTCGGCGGCGAGGCCACGGTCGATTTCCTGCCCCACGGCGTCGTCTACACGGTGACCAGCACCCTCGAAACCGGCGATTGAACGGGCCAACGGCGGCCAATCCTGCGACATCTTGGCACGCAAGTTGCTAAGATGGTTCGGGTTCGGACGATCGGAAACAGGGGGAATTCATGTCGACCATCGCAGCGGAAGCCACCACGGCACGCAAGCCGCTCTACACATCACTGTTCGTGCAGGTGCTGGTCGCGCTGCTGCTCGGCATCGTCATCGGCGTGGCGGCGCCCGATTTCGCGATCGGGCTGAAGATCTTCAGCGACGCCTTCCTGAAGCTGATCTCGATGATCGTGGCGCCGATCGTGTTCTGCGTGGTGGTGCACGGCATCGCGGGCGCCGGCGACCTCAAGAAGGTCGGACGCGTCGGCGTCAAGGCGCTGGTGTATTTCGAGGCGATGACGACGGTGGCGCTGGTGGTCGGCTTGATCCTGGCCTATCTGTTCGGGCCCGGTCACGGCATGAACATCGACACCTCGACGCTGGATGCCAAGGCGCTCGGCAACTACGCCAGCAATGCGCAGAAGCTGAAGGGCGAAGGCATCGGCAGCTTCCTGCTCAACATCATCCCGACCACCTCGTTCGACGCGCTGTCGCGCAACGACGTGCTGCAGGTGCTGTTCTTCGCCATCATCTTCGGCGTCAGCCTGGCGCTGGTCGGCGGCGAGAAGGGCCAGCGGATCTCCTCTTTCATCGACGCGGTCTCGACCGTGCTGTTCCGCGCCATGGGCCTGATCGTGCGCTTCGCGCCGATCGGCGTGCTCGGCGCCGTCGCCTACACGGTCGGCAAATACGGCGTCGGCTCGCTGAAGCAGTTGCTATCGCTGGTGGCGCTGTTCTACGTCTCGGTCGCCGTCTTCGTGCTCGGCGTGCTCGGCGCTGTGATGGCGCTCGCCGGAATCAACATCCTCAAATTCCTCGGCTACCTGCGCGAGGAATTGATGATCGTGGTCGCGACCGCATCGTCAGACGCGGTGCTGCCGCAGGTGATGCGCAAGCTGGAGCGTTTCGGCGTCAAGGACTCGGTGGTCGGCCTCGTGATTCCGACCGGCTATTCTTTCAACCTCGATGCGTTCTCGATCTACCTGACGCTGGCGGTCGTCTTCATCGCGCAGGCCACCAACACGCCGCTGTCGTTCGGCGATCTGCTGCTCGTGCTCGGCGTATCGCTGATCACCTCGAAGGGTGCGCATGGCGTGCCGGGATCCGCGATCGTCATCCTGGCGGCGACGCTCAATGCCGTACCAAGCATTCCGGCGATCGGCCTCGTGCTGGTGCTCTCGGTCGACTGGTTCATCGGCATGGCGCGCGCAGTCGGCAACCTGATCGGCAACTGCGTTGCCACCGTCGTGGTCGCGGCCTGGGAAGGCGACCTGGATCGGGACAAGGCCCGTCGCGTGCTCGAAGGCACTGATGCGGTTGACGTCACCGCGGGTTGAACCACGCG
The DNA here is from genome assembly GCF_001908235.1 of Bradyrhizobium sp. NAS96.2. Classification (GTDB taxonomy): domain Bacteria; phylum Pseudomonadota; class Alphaproteobacteria; order Rhizobiales; family Xanthobacteraceae; genus Bradyrhizobium. The sequence continues at coordinate 1,879 of NZ_LGHK01000086.1, read as the reverse complement.
GCACAGTGCCAAAAGCGTCCCGCGCCTGGCGCGGGGCGCGGGCTTACTTGATCAACCGCAGATACGGCGGCAACTGCCTGGTCGCCGGTTCCTGCACCGGCTCGTCCGACGCGATCATGTCGCACAGCGCCTTCAACTCGGAATCCGTCACCTTGTGGAGCTCCATCCGAAGCTCGAGGATCGCAAGGGACAGCAGCCGCGCCGTCTCCGTGTTCGCCCGGTCAGTCAGAAATGCCTGACACTCTTCCAGGGTTGCCAGCAGCGCCAGCAACCGTTCTTCCGTATTTGCGACCGGCATATCTTCCACTCCCGAAGCCGCGAGGTAGAGTCGAGGTGTTCCCCTCTTCCGCTTCATTTGGCCTCTCCTGCCAGAGTTCGCCGGCTTTCCGTAGGCGCACAATTGTTCCCGATGATTCAGAACTTTTAGGCAATTGTCCAGCAACATTCCGAAAGCCTGACTTGGACTTACGTCAAACTTTTCGCATTGGCGGCGATTCAGTCAAGCAACCGCAGACCGTCACCGCGACCTCAGGATGCACTAGCTGGGGTTGCATCCATACTAGGACGCTCGTACAATATTGGCTGCCCGTAGAACTACGGGCGCAGTGCAATGCCGCCCAGTAAGCATGCGCGCAAAATCTGTGTCGATCAAACTCGCGCTAGTTGTGGTTTGGTCAATATTTTGCCAAATGTAGAGGGCGGGGTGTCGGTAGACACCTTGGCGCGGTCGACTTCAGGTAGTCGACCGAGTCGGTACTTGGGTGCTTCCAACGCGCAAATGCGTTTGGATACCATCCCGCGATCTTCTTGGACTTCGTAGTTCAGACGAACTGACGATCCACTCGAGCTTAACGCGGTACATCATGAACGTGTCCCTGACCCGACCGGGCCAGGGATTCTCGATTTGAAGGACGGGTCACCAGAATGAACAGATCAGCAGCAAAGAAGATGAAGCAGCGCAGTGCCGGCAAGCCGGACATTGAGTTGGGCAAGCGGATTCGCCTGCGCCGGGTCGAGCAGAAGATCTCGCAGGCCGAGCTCGGCGACAAGCTGGGCGTCAGCTTCCAGCAGGTTCAGAAGTACGAGAAGGGTGTGAACCGCGTCGGCGCCGCGCGCCTTCAGCAGATCGCGAGCGCGCTGGATGTGCCGGTCACCTTCTTCTACGACGGCGACAACAAGGCCCGCGAAGTCGAGAGCCTCCTGTTCCTCGACAGCGCGTTCAGCCTCCGGTTGCTCCGCGCCTACAGCAAGATCAAGGATCAGACCGTGCAGCGCCAGTTGGTGTCGCTGATGGAATCGATCGCCGCCAACGAAGACTAAGCGGCTGCACAGGTACGGTCGCGACGCCGCGAACGCGACCGACCAGGGCGAGCGGATTGGCCGGCGGGCGGTCATCGGGCCCAGCGCGCGCCGGTCGGGGCCAGGAAGATATCGAACCGGAGATATCGAACCGGAGATACCCAAGCGCTGCCATCCGCGATGGCAGCGCTTTTTCTTTGTCCGTTCGGCGGCACTCGATCGGTGCGCCCGGCGTCTGCAAGGTCCGGGACGAGCGAACGATCTCCGCCCGTGATGGGCGCCTCCAGCCCTGGCGCGACAAGAAGGTTGCGGCAATGTACCGGCCGCAAACCAAAACTTAATCAAGACGCAACGGTCTCGGGATAGATCATCATCTCCGCACGAACGCGCCGCCCGCTCCACTGGTGCGGCCGGGGCCTGCCTTCCGATTTTCGCGCAAGCGGCGCAGTCCGGAGAAACCCGATATGCAGAGAGTGACACTCGTCGTCGTGGCCACCATGCTCGCGGCTCAGCCGGCATTCGCCCAAACCGCCAGCGCGCCCGGCCCGGCTGCGGCGGTCCCGCCCCATCATGCCGTGCC
>NZ_LGHK01000085.1 GCF_001908235.1 Bradyrhizobium sp. NAS96.2 | reverse complement strand
GCGGTCTGCGCCGCAATCGGCCACGCACTCGATGCCTTCACCTCCGAGGAATGCGCCAACTACCTCAGAAGTTCAGGCTATCGGACTTAATGCCATCACGCTTTAGCTCATCCCGAAAGCCGTTTGATCAAGCCGGCAGTCCCGCCTTGAGCAGGCCGGCCTCGTAGCGCGCCCGGTCGGGCTCGCGCTTGTAGTGCTGGGTTGCCAGATGGGCAGCGACCGTGAAGGCCGGTTCGCGCTTCAGCACCTCGGCCGCATGGGCTGTGGCCGCAACCGCGTTGCCCATCTGCGCCAGCGTCGCGGCGAGGAAGGCGTGATGGGTGTGGTCGGGCCGCGTGATGCGCGAGAACGCCTCGGCGGCGTCGGCGTATTTTTCGGCGCAATAGCAGGCGCGGCCGAGATGACTCCAGAAGCGCTCCGGATGGAATGGATTGAGGCGCATCGCCCGCTTGATCCAGTCGATGCCTTCCTCCGGCCGCCCGAGCCAGGTCAGCAGTTCACCCTGCTGCACGACGACAAGGTCGTAATTCGGGTTGAGCGCGAGCGCGCGCTCCTGGTGGAAGGTTGCCTTGTCGTGGTCGTCGCGGTTGAGGTTCAGCGCGGCGAGGATCCGGTGCACGTCGCTGTCGTTGTCATCGAGCTTGAGCGCGATCTCGAGCTCGGCGGCCACCTGGGCAAGGGTCGCGTCGCGATCCTCGCACCAGTTGTAGACCCAGGTCTGGCCCAGCACGCAGGCGCGCCAAGCGTGGGCATGGGCATAATTCGGGTCAAGCACGATGGCCCGCTCGAGCAATCGCTGCGCTTCCGCATTGTCGTCCCGTGCCGAGCGATGATGCAGTACCCTGGCCGCCAGCACGCATTCATAGGCCGCCATGTTGTCGGTCCGCTTGCGCTTGGCGCGGTCATGCGCCGCAGCCTCGACGCGGCCCGGCAAGATTGCCACGATCGCGCGCGTCATCTCGTCCTGGATGGCGAAGATGTCGGCAAGCTCGCGGTCATAGCGCTCGGCCCAGACGTGCCGGTCGGCCTCGGCATCGATCAGCTGCACCGTGACGCGGATCCGGCCGCCCGCCTTGCGCACGCTGCCTTCCAGCACATAGTCGACGGCGAATTCCTTCGCGACGTCCTGCACCTTTACGGCCTTGCCCTTGTACACGAAGGTCGAGTTGCGCGAGATCACCAGCAGATCGTGGAAGCGCGACAGCTCGGTGATGATGTCCTCGGTGAGCCCGTCGGCGAAGAATTCCTGCTCGGGATCGCCGCTCATGTTGACGAGCGGCAGGACGGCGATAGAGGGTTTCTTGGCGACGACGGAGGCGACCGCCGCGTTCGACTGCCCGGTCGCGGATTTGGCGCCCGATTCGAAATGGACACGGAAAACCCGGATCGGGCGCGCGATGTTCTTGACGGTCTGGTCGCCGAGATCCTCGAAGCTCAGATCTTCCAGACGATCGCCGACTTGGTCGCGGACCGCGCCGGAAATGCAGATGCCTCCGGGCTCGGCCAGCGTCTCCAGGCGGGACGCGACATTGACGCCGTCGCCGAAGATGTCGGCGCCGTCGACGATCACATCGCCGAGATTGATGCCGATGCGAAACTGCATCCACCGCGCCGGCGCGACGTCGGTGTTGCGCTTGGCCATCCGGCTCTGGACCTCGGCCGCGCACAGCACCGCATCGACGACGCTGTGGAATTCGACCAGCATGCCGTCGCCGGTGGTCTTGATGATGCGGCCGCGGTTCTTGGCGATGGCAGGATCGATCAGCTCGATCCGATGGGTCTTGAGGCGCGCAAGGGTGCCCGTCTCGTCAGCCTCCATCAGGCGGCTAAAGCCGACCATGTCGGCGGCGAGGACCGCAGCGAGCCGGCGCTCTGGTCCTGGCACGTCCATCTGAACGATCTGCCCGGTTACCTCGCCGCCAGTCTAGCAAATCCCGGGATGTCACCCAAGCCTCGACCGAGGCTCGGCAGGAGCCATCGGGAGTACCCTCGGCGGACGGCCTGACGGCGTCAGGCCAGCCCGCCGGCCGCCTCACAGCATGCCGAGCGCCTGCATATAGGTCTCCAGGATGGTCTCCTGCTCCTGGCGCTCATTGGCATCCTGCTTGCGCAGGCGCACGATGGTGCGCAGCGCCTTGACGTCGAAGCCGTTGCCCTTGGCCTCGGCGTAGACGTCGCGGATGTCGTCCGAGATCGTCTTCTTTTCTTCTTCCAGCCGCTCGATGCGCTCGATGATGGACCTGAGCTGGTCCTTGGCAAATCGCGTTGCGGGCTCGTCCTGAACGGCGGCAGACGTGGTGGCCATTGCGTACTCCTGAAATGGCAATGAAATGTCGCGCGAATACGCGCCACGCGCACCGCTTGTTGCGGGCGACCCTCGATTTTGGAGCACGTTCCGTCAAGGAAACATCGCGCTCATCCACAGCGCGCCCACAGGAGATGCTGGTGGCCGCGGAACTGACGTCACACAGATCGGGAATTAGTGACCACTTTGGGCCTTCTTCATCGCCGCGAGTTGCTCCGGCGTCGCGCTGCCCTGGTACTTCGTCTTCCACTCCTCATAGGGCATGCCGTAGACCGCCTCACGGCTCTCGTCCTTGCTCACCGCAAGGCCCTTGGCGTCGGCCTCTTCCTTCATCCAGTTGGACAGGCAGTTGCGGCAGAAGCCGGCAAGGTTCATCAGGTCGATGTTCTGCACATCGGTCCGGTTACGCAGATGGCTGACGAGGCGCCGAAACACCGCAGCCTCAAGTTCCGTTCTAGTTTTGTCGTCAATGCTCATGATCGTGATCCCGGTGTGAGGCGCTCACCATATTGATATCAGGTGGGAATTGTCACAGATTTTGCCATATCGACGCGCAATACGGACCTGTCCGGCCAACACTTGCCACGGTCCCACAGCGCGGGAAACGGGCGCCCGCCCGTTGACAGTGCCTGCCGGGCACGCGAAATCGTCAATGGTTTGATATAGCTTCGCCGCATGAGCCCAACAGATTCTCTCGCCTCAGCTCCTCCCCGCACCATCCGCCTGATCGTGGCCGGCCTCCTGCCGGTGCTGGCGGTTGTCGCGGCCTGCCTGTGGGCGAGCCCGGCGGCCGCCGATTTCAGGCTCTGCAACAACACCTCGAGCCGCGTCGGGATCGCGCTCGGCTACAAGGACGCCGAAGGCTGGACCACCGAAGGCTGGTGGAATGTGTCGTCGCGGACCTGCGAGACCTTGCTGCGCGGCAATCTTGTGGCGCGCTACTACTACATCTACGCTCTCGACTACGATCGCGGCGGCGAATGGTCCGGCCAGGCCTTCATGTGCTCGCGCGACAAGGAATTCACCATCAAGGGCACCGAGAATTGCCTGGCGCGGGGCTTTGACCGCACCGGCTTCTTCGAGGTCGACACCGGCGAGCAGCGTGCATGGACCGTCCAGCTGACCGAAGCCAACGAGCAACAGCCGCAGAAAGTACCGGGAATGCCGGGCGGCGTAGCCCCGGGAAGCCCCGGGGCGATGCCGGGCCTGCCAAATCCGCCGCCGGGCGCAACGCCGCCGGGTCTGCCGCCAGCCGCAACGCCGCCCGGAAACAAACAATGAGACGGCTGCGTCGAATCAAGATCCTCGCAACGCTCGGCCCGGCCTCTTCAGACAGCGCGATGATCCGCAAGCTGTTCGAGGCGGGCGCCGACGTCTTCCGCATCAACATGAGCCATACCCCGCACGACAAGATGCGGGAGCTGGTCAAGACCATCCGCAATGTCGAATCGAGCTACGGCCGGCCGATCGGCATCCTGGTCGACCTGCAAGGCCCGAAGCTGCGGCTCGGCTCGTTCGCGGAAGGATCGACCCAGCTCAAGAACGGCCAGAGCTTCATTCTGGATTCCGACAAGACCCCTGGCGACAACAGCCGCGTCCAGCTTCCGCATCCGGAAATCCTCGCCGCGCTCCGCCCCGGCCACGCGCTGCTGCTCGACGACGGCAAGGTGCGGCTGATCGCCGAGGAAACCTCGCCCGGGCGCGCGGTCACGCGCGTCGTGATCGGCGGCAAGATGTCGGATCGCAAGGGCGTCAGCCTGCCCGACACCGATCTGCCCGTCTCCGCGATGACGCCGAAGGATCGCGCCGACCTGGAAGCCGCGCTGCCGGAAGGCATCGATTGGGTGGCGCTGTCCTTTGTGCAGCGTGCCGAGGACGTGATCGAGGCCCAGAAGATGATCCGCGGCCGTGCCGCCGTGATGGCCAAGATCGAGAAGCCGCAGGCGATCGACCGCCTCGCCGACATCATCGATGCGGCGGACGCCCTGATGGTGGCGCGCGGCGATCTCGGCGTCGAGCTGCCGCTGGAGCGGGTGCCGAGCCTGCAGAAGCAGATGATCCGGATGGCGCGCCGCGCCGGCAGGCCGGTGGTGGTCGCGACCCAGATGCTGGAGTCGATGATCCAGGCGCCGGTGCCGACCCGCGCCGAAGTCTCCGACGTCGCCACCGCGGTCTACGAAGGCGCCGACGCCATCATGCTGTCGGCGGAATCCGCCGCCGGCAAATTCCCGGTCGAGGCGGTCTCGACCATGAACCGCATCGGCGAGGAAGTGGAGCGCGATCCGACCTATCGCAGCGTGATCAATGCGCAGCGCGTCGATCCCGAGGCGACGGTGGGCGACGCCATTGCCGACGCCGCGCGGCAGATCGCCGAGACGCTCGATCTGTCGGCGATCATCTGCTGGACGTCATCGGGTTCGACCGGCATCCGCGTGGCGCGCGAGCGGCCCAAGGTGCCGGTGGTCGCGATCACGCCGAATCTCGCCACCGGCCGCAAGCTGTCGGTGGTGTGGGGCGTGCATTGCGTGGTCGCGGAGGATGCGCACGATCTCGACGACATGGTCGACCGCGCCGGTTCGATTGCATTCCGCGACGGTTTCGCCAAGGCCGGCCAGCGCGTCATCATCGTCGCCGGCGTGCCGCTACGCGCGCCCGGCACCACCAACATGCTGCGCATCGCCTCGGTCGGACCGAAAGGCGACGCGCAGCTCTAACCGGCCGCGCCGGGCCACGCATCACTGCACTCCTGACCGTCAGCCCTGCAACGACGCGTCCAGCGTGATCTTGGTGTTGAGCAGCTTCGAGATCGGGCATCCGGCCTTGGCCTTGCCCGCCAATTCCTGGAACGCCGCGTTATCGGCGCCCGGGATCTTCGCCGATAGCGTCAGGTGCACTGCGGTGATGGCGAAGCCGTCAGCGACCTTCTCCAGCGTCACGTCGGCCTTGGTCTCCATGTGCTCGGCGGTGAGCTTGGCTTCGCCGAGGATCAGCGACAGCGCCATCGTGAAGCAGGCGGCGTGCGCCGCGCCGATCAGCTCTTCGGGGTTCGAACCGGGCTTGCCCTCGAAGCGGCTGGCGAAGCCGTAGGGGTAATCGGCGAGCGCGCCGCTCTTGGTCGAGATCGCGCCCTTGCCGTCCTTGATGCCGCCCTGCCATTTGGCCGAACCGTGGGTCGTCGTCATGCGTTGCTCCCTGAGGTTGGTTGAACCCAGCCCGCAAAGCTACAACGCCAATGCGACAGAAGTATTCGCCGCGCGCTTGGCGCCAAAGCGTTTTCAAGCGAAGTGGACGCCGGTTCGCGTGAAGAAAACGCGTCAAAATAGAAATTGAGAGCTTCGATTCGACCAGAACCGAAGCTCTAGGCGCCGACCAGCGCCTTCGCCGGGGTCGTCGCCTGCACCACGAGACCGCGGGCGCGCGCATCCATCACGCCGACCGCGCGCAGCGCGAGCAGCGTCACGGTCTGCACCGCATCGCGCAGCTTGATCGGATCGTCGAGATTGCTCGGTGCGAGCGGGCCGACCAGCGCTTCGTGCAGCGCGCCGAGCAAGGCGGTGGCGGCCAATGCCGTATCCTGTGCCGGCAGATGGCCGGCGCGCACGGCGGCATCGATGCGCATGGCGAGCTCGCCGGAAATATCGCGGCGGCTGGCGAGGCGCGAGGCGGTGACGTCGACATCGACCGGCTCGGCCAGGATGCCCCAGGCCAGCTTGCGCTGCGACAGCACGTGGACCGCGATCGTCGTCACCGCCGCGGCCAGCGCCGATGACGGCCCTGGCGCTGCATCGGCGGCGCGCCGGATCGCCGACAGCTCGTCGCGCGAAACTTCCGTGATCAATTCCGAGATCAGCTCGGCCTTGGACGGGAAGTAGCGGTAGACGGTGCCGGCGGCGACATTGGCCCGCACCGCGACGGGCGCGATCTGGACCGCCGCCATGCCGCCCGCAGCCGCAGCATCCCGCGCAGCCGACAGGATGGCGCTGCGCCGGGCAGCCAGCCGTTTCACGACTTGATGTGTTCGCCGGTAGACCATGGCGTTCCGTCCCCCACCGTATGCCCTGGCCGGCGCCCACCGGCAGAACACACGCGTCTTCAATGTTTTGAACGATTGATCCCGCAATCGCTTGAAGAAGTGAACAACTATTCAGACGGGATGACAAGCTGGAATTGTAAGGATTTTGCGACGGTCGCACGCCACCTCAGATTGAGCCGGCGGCCGCCCCGGCCTGCGGATGCCCCTAGGCCGACCCAATTCAGCGACAGATCGGCGGTCGCCAACGGCACTCAGGCTCGGATCGGGCCTTCGATGGTAAACCGCGAGCTAAGATCAGCGCTCGAAATCGAGGCATCTGGTCTCGCGCGGACCCACGCGCATCGGGCCCGCATTTACCCGAATTTATCTGAGACCGTGGTCGAGTGCGCCCAACGTCACGTGTGGCGTTGCCTCGATGTCCCCGGCCAAACCAAAGAAGGCGCATGTCACTCTCCATCACCAGCAGCGTGAGCAGCCGTAGCTCTGTGCGAGGGCTGGTGCCGCTGTGCGCGGCCGTGGGCGCCTATCTGTTTTATCTCTCCGCCGGTGAAATCCTGCTGCGCGATTCCGACACGGAATGGCAGATCAAGGTTGGACAGTGGATCCTCGAACACGGCGCGATGCCGACATCCGACGTGTTCTCCTTCACCCGTTTCGGCGAGCGTGGATTTCGAGCTCGTGGCTGTCGCAGGTGGCGTACGCCCTCGTCTATGGCGGCGATTGGGCCGGGCCGGTGATCCTGACGTCGATCGCGATCGGCGCGACGGTCGGGATCTTCCTGCATCTCTTGAACCCGTATTTCGATCCGGCGCGTGCGATCCTGATCGCGGCGCTGGCGTTGCTATTGTCGACCATCCACTTCTTCGCGCGGCCACATGTGCTGGCGCTGCCGGTGCTGCTGGCGTTCATCGGCGGCCTGATGGCGGCTGCGGATCGCCGCACCTATCCATCTTGGTGGCTGCTGCCGCTGATGGCGCTATGGGCCAATCTGCACGGCGGCTTCGTGCTCGGCCTCGCGTTGATCGGGCCGATCGGACTGGAGGCGGTGTGGAGTGCTGAGCCGAGCCGCCGGCGCGAGCTCATCGTGCGATGGGGACTGTTCGGCATCGCGGCGCTGGCCGCAAGCTGCGTGACGCCCTACGGCTGGAATAGCCTGCTCGGCGCGACCAAGATCCTCAGCCTCGGCAAGCTGCTGACGCTGATCGGCGAGTGGATGCCCGCGGATTTCAGCAAGCCCAGCTTCTTCGAAGCCACGCTGCTCGGCCTGATCGGCCTCATCTGCTATCGCGGGCTCACGCTGTCGGTGCCGCGGATCCTGCTGCTGCTCGGGTTGGTCTGGATGGCGCTGAGCCATATCCGCAACATCGAGGTGTTCGCGTTCATCGCGCCGCTGGTGCTCGCCAAGCCGATATCAGAACAATGGGGGATGGCGGCCGTCACCGCCGCCCGCTTCGAGGCACGCCGCTCGCTCCCCGTCGTCACGATCCTGGCTGCTGTCGCGATGGTGATCGGGGCGTGGGTGACGACGACGATGTTCGTCGCGCAGCACCAGTTCAAATTCCTGCCGGTGTTCTGGCCCGCTGCCGCGGTCGACGTCCTCCAGCAGCACAAGGCGCAGCGCGTGTTCAATACCGCGCCGTTCGGCGGCTATCTGGTGAGCCGCGACATCAAGGTGTTCATCGACGGCCGCGCCGAGCTGTATGGCGAGCAATTCGTGCTCGACTATTACGCCGCGCTCGATGCCCGCGACGCCGGCCAGCTGCTCGACCTGCTCGACAAATACCGCATCGACGCCACGCTGCTGAGTTCGGACTCTCCGGCCGGAAACGCGCTGGACCACCTGAAGGGCTGGAAGCGGCTCTACAAGGACGATATCGCCGTCATCCATGTGCGGTCGGACGAGGCGAGGGTCGGCGCGATGCCGGCTGCCGAGAGTTCGAAATAGCCTGCCCCATTCCTTCGTCGAGAAGCGCGCGCTGCTTATCCCGTCATCCTGAGGAGCGCGCAGCGCGTCTCGAAGGATGCACGGCCCCGCCGGTGGCCGTCGATCCTTCGAGACGCGCGCAAGAGCGCGCTCCTCAGGGTGACGGGCAGAGTGCAGAGTGCCACCTTCAAATACGATCGATCTCAACCTAGTTCCCGGTCTGGAGCTCACACGCCGCCGCAATCTCAGCGCGTGCCGCGCTGCTTGGCCGGGATCACGAATTTCAGCCCAGACCATATCGCACCGACAGCGCAGACCTTGATGTCGACCAGGCCGGCCGCGAGCCCGGCCTCGCGCACCGCGCTGTCGTCGAGATCGGTCGCGACGCCTGAGCTCTTCTTCGGCCACGAGACCCAGATCATGCCGTCAGGCGCGATCGCCTCCCGGTAGCGTCGCAGCTTGGCTGAAAGCCCCTTGGCATCTGCGGCGAACAGATGCACGGCATCGAGCGGCGCCCGCGCGGTCTTCGCGATCCGCAGCTCGGCAGGCAGTTCGCCGACGATGTCGCTGTACGGGACGGACAGCCCGTCGACAAAAATACAAAAGCCCGGCTTGAGGCCGAGCTTTTGCACAATCGGTTTGCCGGAGGTGCCGGCCATGGCGGTCGAGGCTTACGCCTGCGGCTGCGGCTCCAGGCCGGTGTCCGGATCGGGACGCGGGCGCGACTTGCCGGCCGGCGGCACGGCGGAGGCGCGTGGCGTCGACGGCTCCAGCACCGACTCGCGGTTGGGCTTCTTGCCCTTCAAGAGGTCGATGATCTCGTCGCCGGTCAGCGTCTCGAACTCGAGCAGGCCCTTGGCCAGGGCTTCGAGGTCGCCGTGCTTCTCGGTGAGGATCCGGGTCGCTTCCTTGTAGCCTTCCTCGACCAGGCGCTTGATCTCGGAGTCGATCTTCTGGACCGTCGCCTCGGACGCATTCTGCGTGCGCGAGACCGACATGCCGAGGAACACCTCGTCCTGGTTCTCGCCATAGGAGACGGTGCCGAGCTCTTCCGAGAGGCCCCAGCGCGTCACCATCATGCGGGCCAGGCGGGTTGCCTGCTCGATGTCGGAGGCGGCGCCCGAAGTCACCTTCTCGCGGCCGAAGATCAGCTCTTCGGCGACACGGCCACCCATCATGATGGCGAGGCGCGAGGTCATCTGCTCCAGCGACATCGACAACTTGTCGCGCTCCGGCAGCTGCATCACCATGCCGAGCGCACGGCCGCGCGGAATGATGGTCGCCTTGTGGATCGGATCGGTCGCGACGACGTTGAGGCCGACGATGGCGTGACCGCCCTCGTGATAGGCCGTCAGCAGCTTCTCTTCCTCGGTCATGACGAGCGACTTGCGCTCGGCGCCCATCATCACCTTGTCCTTGGCCTCCTCGAACTCGGCCTGCGTCACCATCCGCTTGTTGCGGCGGGCGGCGGTCAGCGCAGCCTCGTTGACGAGGTTCATCAGGTCGGCGCCGGAGAAACCCGGGGTGCCGCGCGCGATGGTCTTGAGGTTGATATCCGGCGCCAGCGGCACCTTGCGGACGTGAACCTTGAGGATCTGCTCGCGGCCGACGACGTCGGGATTGGGCACCACGACCTGACGGTCGAAGCGGCCCGGACGCAGCAGCGCGGGATCGAGCACATCGGGACGGTTGGTCGCCGCGATCAGGATCACGCCTTCATTGGCCTCGAAGCCGTCCATCTCGACCAGCAACTGGTTCAGCGTCTGCTCGCGCTCGTCATTGCCGCCGCCGAGGCCGGCGCCGCGATGACGGCCGACCGCGTCGATTTCGTCGATGAAGATGATGCAAGGCGCGTTCTTCTTGGCCTGCTCGAACATGTCGCGGACACGGCTCGCGCCGACGCCGACGAACATTTCGACGAAGTCAGAACCGGAAATGGTGAAGAACGGCACATTGGCTTCGCCAGCGACCGCGCGCGCGATCAGCGTCTTGCCGGTGCCGGGAGGTCCGACCAGCAGCACGCCGCGCGGAATGCGCCCGCCGAGCCGCTGGAATTTGCCGGGGTCGCGGAGGAATTCGACGATCTCCTGCAGGTCCTGCTTGGCCTCGTCGACACCTGCGACGTCCTCGAAGGTGACGCGGCCATGCGCCTCGGTCAGCATCTTGGCGCGCGACTTGCCGAAGCCCATCGCCTTGCCGGCGCCGCCCTGCATCTGCCGCGACAGGAAGATCCAGACGCCGATCAGCGCGATGAACGGCAACCAGGAGACGAGCAGCGAGACGAACCACGGCACGTTGTCGCCGGGCGCCTTCGCGGTGATCTGCACCTTGGCGTCATAGAGCCGCTTCACGAGCGTCGGATCGCTCGGCGCGTAGGTCTGGAAGCTGGTGCCGTTGTTGAAGGTGCCGTGAATCTCGGGCCCCTGAATCACGACATCGCGGACATGGCCCTGATCGACTTCAGTGAGAAGCTGCGAGAACGAGATGTCCGAGGACGACGAGCGCTGGCCGGGATTCTGGAAAAGCGTGAACAACGCCAGCAGCAGCAGGACAATGATGACCCAGAGGGCGAAATTCCGCAGATTGGCGTTCATGGTCTTCCTTCGGTGGTCGCGCGGATCGCGGCCTCTCTCTATCCTTGGGCAGGGTCTGTGGGAATCCCCAGGGAATCCATCCCGTCGATGCCCTACAATCTAGGTGCCGCTGGGGTCGATGCCAAGGGAACCACGCACGACTATTTACCGCATCCTAGCGCGATTCCCGGTCAAAAAATGACGCAGAATCCGGTGTTTTTCCGGGGTGGTTAAGCCACCTTGCCGGATTATGACAGCGATTGAAACAATCGAACCCGGCTCAGCGGGAACGTGCCCGGCGGGGCGGTGCCGGGCTGATCCTGATGCGGCCCGAGGCGACGCTGATAACCGCTCCGGCAAGCGTCTGTTTCAGCTTCGATTCGCGTTGTCCGATGGCCCCATCCAGGGCCTGGTCGACCGCGGCGAGCAGGGTTTCGACCTTGCCAAGTTCGGCCGGCCCCTCATGCCCGGTGCGGTCGATGGCGCGCTTGAGCAGACGGAGGCGGATCTCGTCCGGCATCGCCGCGAACAGCGCAGCGTCGAAGCCTGCGTCGAGGTTATCCTCGCTTTTCAACGCAAGATAGCGCTCGGCGCCATCGACCAGCACCTCCAGCGCGGCATTGGCCCGCGCGATCCGCGCGGCAAGCCGTGCCAGGTTCCGCGCGTCGCCGCCCTCCTCGGCCAACAGCGGCATCAGTGCGCGCAGCCGTGGCCGCGTGAAGGACAGGTCGCGGTTGGTCGGGTCGTCGACAAAGCCGATGCGCGCCTTCTGCAGCGTTGCGATCAGCTGCGCCTTGGAGATATCGAGCAGCGGCCGCGTCAGCAGAACGCCGTCGCGCTCGGTGTCGCGCGCCATCGCCGAGAGGCCCGCGACGCCGCTGCCGCGCAGCATCCGCATCAGCAGCGTCTCGGCCTGGTCGTCACGGGTGTGCGCGGTCAGGATATGCGTGGCGCCGTGCTTGCGCGCGGCTTGCGCGAGCAGACGATAGCGCGCCTCGCGCGCGGCAGCCGGCACGCCGGTCCTGGGCTTGGATCCGTTCCAGCGCAACGTGTGATGTGGCAGGTCGAGGCTTCGCGCCAGCCGCTTGACATCGCGCGCCTCGCGAGCCGCTTCAGGACGCAGGCCGTGATCGACGGTGACCGCCACCAGTCGCGGCCCTTGCGCGAGCGCGCGGCGCCAACGCGCAGCCAGCCACATCAGCGCGACTGAATCCGGACCACCGGACACCGCAAGCACGATCGCCGGCGCGCGCGCCAGGCCTGCGAACAGGCGCTTGGCGTCCCTTGCCGGGATGGCGGATTGGTCGTCGGGCATCGCAGAACCAGCAGGTCGTAGAAAGGCCGGAAGCGGCCTCCCCTTGCCGGTTTAGCACTTCACGCGCTTCTGCTCGCGGTCAACCGCAGCCTTGACCCCGCCGGATGCGCGCGGGTACTTCCGCGTGACCTCGCCGAACGCGGCGCAGGCGGCTTCCTTTTCCTTCAGCGCCGCCAGCGACTGGCCAAGCCGCAGCAGCGCGTCGGGCGCCTTCGCTGATTTGTCGAACTTGGTGGTCACGCCGAGGAAGGTTTCCGCGGCGTCGCGATATTGCTGGCGCTGGAAATAGCTTTCGCCGAGCCAATATTGCGAATCCGCCACCAAGGGATCGGTTGGATACTTCGTCGCGAAGTTCTTCATGGTCTCTTCGGCGAGCGCATAGTCCTTGCGCTGCATGTAGCCGATGCCGAGGTCGAACTCGTCCTTCGACGTGGCCGACGGCGGCAACGTGGTCAGGGCCGCGCTTGCGCCGGGGGCACCGCGCTGCGGGCTGGTGTTGCCGAGATTGAGGGGCTCGCCCGCCCCGCGGCCGCCGGGCGCGCCGACCGCCGCTTCGCTCTGCATCGGCATCTGGGCGCCGCCGAGCGCGCGCGGAGCGCCGGGGGCATTCGGGTTCTGGCTCGGATCGAAGGCATCGCCGCGGCCGCGGCGGCCGGGGGCTGCCGCAGCTGCCGGCTCCTGCACGATCGGCGCGGGCGTTGCGATCTGCTGCTGGTCATAGCCGCCCTGCGGCTGCCGGCCATATCCTTGCTGTGGCTGGCCGTATCCCTGCTGCGGCTGGGCATAACCCGGCTGGGCTTGCGGGTAAGCCTGCGGCTGCTGCGCCGGAGGCACCGCCGCGACATTGGGCTGGCCGGCCGGAGCCTGTCCAGGAGCGCCGGGCGGCTGGCCACCAAGCTGGCGCAGCCGCTCCTCGAGCTGACGATTGCGGTACTGCAGTTCCTCGTTCTGACCGGTCAGCTGCCGCAGCTGGTTTTCAAGCCGCTCGATCCGCATCTCGGCATCGGAATCGTCGGACTGGGCAAACACTGGTGCGGAAACGGCGAACAGCGCCGCGATCGCCGCGGCGGAGGAAAGAAAATGAAGCCTGGATGACATTTTGCCCTGACGACGAGATCGACGTGAAAAGCGAGCGACATTGAGGGACGGAGTACGCCGGAATTGTGACTGGCACTTCAAATCCGGGACAACGCCGCGGATACCGGTTTAGTACGGGCGCTGGAACAAGCAAGCGGCCAATTGCGCGCAGCTTCGTTCATCTTGATGAAGGCGCTCCGGGCCGCCATGCGGCCAAAACAAAACCGGCGCCCGAGGGCGCCGGCTTGGAAACGTATTCGGGATCGCGTCAGGAGCTGGCGTTCAGCACGGTGACGGCGCGACGGTTCTGCGACCAGCAGGAGATGTCGTTACAGACCGCAACCGGGCGCTCCTTGCCGTAGGAGATGGTGCGCATGCGGCTCGGATCGATGCCGCGCGAGGCAAGGTAGGCGCGAACCGACTGGGCGCGGCGGGCACCGAGCGCGATGTTGTATTCACGCGTGCCGCGCTCGTCCGCATGACCTTCGATGGTGAAGGAATAACGGTTGTAGGTCTGCAGCCACTGCGCCTGCTTGTCGAGGGTCGCAGTCGCCTGCGGGCTGAGATCGGTCTGATCGCTTTCAAAGAACACGCGGTCGCCGACATTGACCACGAAGTCCTGCTGGCTACCCGGGGTCGCTGCGCCCCCAATCGCGCCGTTGGCGTCCAACGGGTTCTTGTTGGCGCAGGCGCCCATCGACAGCGCCACCGCCAGAACCGCAACCAGCTTCATACCCTGGAGATATTTCATTCCCGGAGCCTCCACGCTCGCGCTCTTCGTACTACCCAATCGGTCTACAGGGCGATGGTTAAGCGAACGTTCCGTCAACCTTGACGAGACCTTGCTGGACCCCATCAAATGCCAGACAATGCCGGAAAGCGCCCCCGATGGTTAATGGGTGGCAAATGTGGCGCGATGGTGAAGGGAAGGCAAGGTTCGCGGGAACCAAATCGCTCGACGGCAATTTTGGCGCCGTCCGTGGCCAGCCGGCGACAGAAAGTTGCAGAATTGGAACGTTGGAACGGCAGCAGCGACGCAACGGCAGCCGGATAGTTCGCGCTCAGGAATGCGGCACGATCGAAGGGCGCTCGAATCGCTTGATCGTCGGCTGCTGGAGCACATGGTGCTCGCGCTCGAACAGCATACGGCGCTCGAACGCCGACGAACGCATCATCGGGTAGCGCGTGAACACCTTGTCTCGCATGGTGGGGAAATCCGCCGCCATCAGCCCGACCGGCTTGAGCAGGCCCGGGAACAGGCGTGGCTCGGCAATGGTCTCGTGGAAGAAGACGCGCCGGTAGAATGCCTGGTGCTCCGGACGGACGATCGCCAGCCCCAGATCAGCGCTGAAATATTCGCACGCCATATAGGCGAGACGAACGGTGACATAGGGCAGCTCGGGCGCGCGCCGGGCCCGATCGGGATCCGCAACAAATCGCGCGGGATCGATGATGACTTGATGGCGATCGAGCCTCGGATGCAGGATTTCGCCGAAGGCCTCCGCAGAGCACGACTCGCGCCACTCGCTCGTCAGCACGCTGATGCGAACCGAGCTGCTGAGCTCGCCGTCGAGATAGACGCCGAAGGTCCAGGAGTTCTCCAGATCATCATATTGATCCGTGACCCGCTGCTCCGCGGATTCCTTCACCGCGCCTTCACGCAGATAGGCGCGATAACGCAGATTGTAGAGCTCTTCCTTTTCGGCGGGCGTTTGGGCGAGGCGGTAGTCAACCTGGTCGAGCAGCTCGAGGCCCCGCGAAAAAGCGCGGGGCGCAACGACGGGGGACCTCATGAGCTACTCCGGACTTTCACGACAACTTTTGCGAGCTGCCCGAAACCTTAACAGCTTCTTAATTTTCGTCAAAGCAATCGAGGCAATACAGTTAACCTCGTATCCAAGGGCACACTACGAATAGTGCAGCCGAAGGATCATGCAACTATCGATTGAGATGTTTGGCCGGCTCACGCGATCGAGCGCGAGGGAACCACGTGCAGCTGCTCGTCGGCGCGGCGGCCGTGCGAGGCATTGAGCAGCTGGCGGATGCGGACGGCGGGAACCGGCCGGCTGAACAGATACCCCTGGGCTTCGGTCACCGCACCGTCGGCACTGATCAGTTCGAGCTGCTCGTTGGTCTCGATGCCCTCGACCACGACCGACATGCCGAGGTCCGCGGATAGCCGCGCCACGCCGCGCAGCAAGGTCAGCGGCCGATCGCAGTCGATGCCTTCGAGGAAGGAGCGGTCGATCTTGACCTTCTGCAGCGGGAAATTGTGCAGGTAGCTGAGCGACGAGTAGCCGGTGCCGAAATCGTCCAGCGAGATCCGCACGCCGAGCGAGCGCAGCTGCGACAGCACATCGTGGGTCAGCTCGGTGTTGTGCAGCAACGAGGATTCGGTGATCTCGATCTCGAGGCGATGCGCGGGCAGACCGGAGACCTCGAGCGCATAGCGGACCTCGCTCAGCACGTCGCGCTGATGGAACTGCTGCGGTGAGAAGTTGACCGCGACGCTGACCGCCTCGGGCCACTTCATGCATTCCATGCAGGCCTTGCGCAGGATCCAGCGGCCGAGATCGACGATCAGGCCCATGTCCTCGGCGACCGGAATGATGTCGACCGGAGAGACCGTGCCGCGCACCGGGTGGTTCCAGCGCAGCAGCGCCTCGCAGGTCGAGACCTTGCCGGACTTCAGGTTGATCAGCGGCTGGTAGAACAGCTCGAACTCCTCGTTGGCGAGCGCCTTGCGCAGATCGAGCTCGAGGATGCGGCGGGCCTCGACGGTTTGCGCCATCTCATCGCGGAAGAAGCAGAAGGTACCGCGGCCGTCGGCCTTGGCACGGTAGAGCGCCATGTCGGCGTTCTTCAGCAGCGTGTCGGCGCCGACGCCGGGCGCGGTCATCGCGATCCCGACACTGGCGCCGATCTCGACCAGATGATTGTCGATCTTGTAGCGCTCGCTGAGGCGGTCGACGATGCGCCGCGCCAGCGCGGCGGCGTCCTCATGCGAGTGGATGTTCTGCTGGAACACGACGAATTCGTCGCCGCCGAACCGGGCCACGAAATCCTCCGGACGCAGCATCTCGCGCAGCCGCTCGGCGACCGCGCAAAGCAGCTGGTCGCCGCAGGGATGGCCGAGCGTATCGTTGACCTGCTTGAACTGATCGAGATCGACGAACAGCAATGCGGAGCGATGGTCGCCGTTCTGCATGGCGAGCAGCCGGCCGATCTCGTCGCGGAAATTGACGCGGTTGGGCAGCGCGGTCAGCTCGTCGTAGCGTGCGAGGTGGCTGATCCTTGCCTCGGCGTCCTTGCGTTCGGTGATGTCCTCGACCAGCAGGACCGTGCCGCCGCCGGCCATCGGCTGGAACGTCCAGTCGAGCGAACGGTTCTGCGCCGGATCGGGGTCGCTGGTGACGATGTCGCCGCGCTGCGAGCTCTCGATCTCGTAAAGGATCTGCTGCGCGGCCGCGGCCGAGATCGCGCCGGACAGCACGCAGGCATTGCAGATATCGGCCGCGCTGGCGCCGCGCTGCACGAAATCGTCCGACAGCTCCATCATCTCGATGAAGCGGTGATTCATCACCGCAAGGCGTCCGTCGGCGCGGAACATGCACAGGCCGTGCGGCATGTTGTTGAGCGCGGTATCAAATTGGTGCGCCAGTGCCGCCTCGCGGAAGCTCGCGGTCAGCGCCTTGACGAAGATCGCATGGAGGCTGAGGTTGATGCCCTTGAGGCCGAGGAAGAACAGCACCAGCAGGGTCGCAAGGCCGACATAGTAGAAGTCGCCATGCAGCGCCAAGGCGAGCGACATCGGGCCGCAGGCGACCAGCACATGGAGCTGGAGCAGCCGTGGCCGCCCGTAATTGCGGGCCGCGCCGCCGGCGGTATAGCCGACCGTCACCGCGACGCAGAGCATGTGGGCGATGGCATCATCGCTGCCGAGGATGGTGACGAAGCACCAGGCGCCCAGCACCATGGCGTAGACGATCGCACCGATCGAGTAGCGCGGCGCCCAGACCTTGGCTTCCTCGTAGGTCAGCCCGCCGCCCTGTCCCTCGTCATACTTGCGCATCCAGACCGCGCGCGCGGTGCCGATGGCGACGATCAGGAAAGCGAACGGCCACAGCAGCACATTGCCGGTCTTGAGCGCGGTCATCACCGCGGCGGAGGCGGTGGCGACGCTGCCGAGGAACATCGCCCAGAAGTTCTGGCGCATCGAATCGACGAGAGCAGCGTAGAGCACCGGCTCCAGCTCGTCCTGGTTGCCTCGTCGTTTCTGATCTACCAACTGCATCTGTAGACGTACGCATCCCTTTCCGGCTGCGTAGTTTTAGCGGTCGCAGGTGAAGTCTTTCTGAGGGAATATCGTTAGCGAGTCCTTGCCGCGAACGATTGATAATCGAAATTTGGCATAAAATTCAGTGCGCTAGGTAAGAAGTGCCGACCGGCTCCGGGGTTCCCCGGAGCAGCCTTGCGCGAGCTCAGGACAACAGCGGCGACCAGGCCGGATCGGAGGCAAAACCGGGGGTCGGGACCCGCAGCTCGTTGCGCCCGGAGACGTCGATGGTGAACAGCGACGGTCCGCTGTTGCCGCCGGGATCGCGGAAGAACATCACGACGCGCCCGTTCGGCGCAAACGTCGGACCCTCATTGTGGAAGCCCGAGGTCAGGATGCGCTCGCCGGAGCCATCCGGTTTCATGATGCCGATCGCGAACTGCCCGCCGCCCTGCTTGGTGAACGCGATGTAATCGCCGCGCGGCGACCACACCGGCGTCGAATAGGTGCCGTCGCCAAACGAGATGCGCTGCGCGGCGCCGCCGGTTGCCGGCATCACATAGATCTGCGGCTTGCCGCCGCGATCGGATTCGAAGCAGAGCCGCGTGCCATCGGGCGCGTAGGATGGCGAGGTGTCGATCGCCGGCGTGTCGGTCAGCCGCGTCATCGACTTCGAACGCAGATCCATCACGAACAGGTTGGAGTTGCCGCCCTGCTGCAGGCTCATGATGACGCGCTGGCCGTCGGGGGAGAAGCGCGGCGAGAACGACATGCCGGGGAAGTTGCCGACGATCTCGCGCTGGCCGGTCTCGATGTTGAGCAGATAGACGCGCGGGTCGCCCTGCCCGAATTCCATGTAGGTGATTTCCTGGGTCGACGGCGAGAAGCGCGGCGTCAGCACGAGATCCGAGCCGCGGGTCAGATAGCGCACATTGGCGCCGTCCTGGTCCATCAGCGCGAGCCGCTTGACGCGGCGATCCGCCGAGCCGCTCTCGTCGACGAACACGATACGAGTATCGAAATAGCCCTTCTCGCCGGTCATGCGTTCGTAGATCTGGTCGGAGATGATGTGGGCGATACGCCGCCAGTATTCCGCCGACGTGTCGTACTGCTGACCGGCGAGTTGCTGGCCGGTGTTGACGTCCCAGAGCCGGAACTCCGCTTTCACGCGCCCGTTGCCCTGGCGCGTCATGCGGCCGGTCACCAGCGCCTGCGCGTTGATGCTCTTCCAGTTGTTGAAGTTCGGCGCCGCGTCGATGTTGATCGATTTCTCGAGATAGGCGGCCTGATCGATCGGCGCGAACAAGCCGCTGCGCTTCAGGTTGTTGGTGATCACCTGCGTGACGCCGACGCCGACCTCGGCGTCGCCGGGCGTACCCGCCGCAAAATTCGGGATCGCAATCGGCACCGGCGCGAACTCGCCTTCCGGAATCGGAATTCGTTTCGGGCCAGCCTGCCCGAAAGCGCTCCGGGTTCCGGCAAGCGCGCCGAGGGCCGCAATTCCGGAGATCATCTGTCGACGGTCGAGGCGAAATTTCATGGTCCGCAAATCATTCGTGTTGGTCATTGTCGGTAACTTTGCTTGCCGTTGGCCAGGCGACGCGATTGTCCTCAGGTCTTCCGTTCCGTGAACACCGGCGCGAAATACTTCCATTCCTCGAAGAAGGCGGCCGGCAGTTTATACGGCTGGCATTCGATGATCGCCCGCAGCGCGCTCTCCTGATAGACGCGCAAATAGGGCGTTCCCGGCGTACCTTCCGGCACCGGCGGCGCTTCGAGCTTGCCCTCACGGTTCAGCTTGATCTCGAAAACGGCCTCGGTCTGCTGTGCCTCGATGCCGCCATAGGGCTTCTTCCAGCAACGCTCGACCTGCTGCTTGAACATCGCGCCCCAGGTCGCGGAGTTATCGGCGGCCTTGCCCTTTGCCGTGCCGAGCGAAGCATTGGCGTTGAGCGTGTCGCCGGTCGCCGAGGCACGCGTCGGATCGCGTTTGTCGAGCAGCGCTGCGATCTTGCTCTGGTCGAACACGCGATCCTTCGGCTTCTGCTCCGGCGGCGGCTTGGCGGCCTGTGCGACAGGCTTCGGCGGCGGCTTCTTCTCTTCCTTCTTGATCGCTTCCGCGATCGGGTCGGGCTTCACCGGATCGGGCTTCTTCTCGATCGGCTTCGGCTCTTCCTTTGGCTTATTCTCCGGCTTGTTCTCGACCTTCTTCGGCGGATCCGGCTTCTTGTCTTCCGGCTTCTCCACCTTCGGCGTCGGCGCCGGCGCGGTATCGGTCACGACAGGCGGCTTCTTGTCATCGATCTTGCCGACGGCATCGTCCATCGGCTTGGCCTCGGCGACCTTCTCGACCAGCGGCTTGGGATTTTCCTTCTTGCCGTCCTTCAGGCCCGCCATGACATGAGAGAGCTGGTCGGGCGAGATTACGTCGACGGCAACAGTATCCTCTTCAGGCATCACGTATGCCCTGGTCGAAAACGACACGAGGCCCCACCCGATCACGAGGACGTGCAGGACAATCGATGCCGCCAGAGTCTTGTCGACCTTGACCTTCAAATCAGGCTTCCCCGTGCCTTGGCATGGTGGTTATCCGCCTTCCGGGATGATGACGATATTCGCCTTGAATCCCGCGGCCCGGACTTCCCCGAGCAATTTCATCATATCCGTGTAACAGACGTCCTTGTCGCCACGCAGATAGACCACTTTTTCGGCTTCCGACCGGGCGTCTCCGATCGCCTTGATCTTGGCCGGAAAATCGGCGGCCGTGATCGGCGCGTCGCCGAGGTAGAGCTCGACATTCGAGTTGCAGCCACCACCGGTGCGCTTGACCGACAACGTCAGCGGCGGCTGGTTCGACGAGATCGACTTGCCACCGCTCGCGACCGGCAGATCGATATCGATGTTCGACGTCATCAGCGGCGCCGCCACCATGAAGATGATGAGCAGCACCAGCATCACGTCGACCATCGGCGTGACGTTGATCTCGGCCATGACCGGCTTGCGCCCGCGGCGGCGTCTGCCACCACCGCCGGACCCTGCCATGCTCATCGCCATGATCGTGCGCTCACAAGAGTGACCATCACATCTCTTTGTTTGAGCATGATCTTTTCGGAAAACCGGTACCCACTTTTCCGGATCATGCTCTAGCCCCGCTCGTCGATCTGACGCGACAGGATGGCGGAGAACTCGTCGGCGAACCCCTCCAAGCGCGCGGCCTGCCGGTTCACCTCCGAGGTGAACTTATTGTAGAAAATAGTCGCCGGAATTGCGGCAATCAGGCCGATTGCGGTCGCAAACAGCGCTTCCGCGATACCGGGCGCCACCACCGCCAAAGAGGTGTTTTTCGAGGCCGCGATCGACTGGAAGCTCGACATGATGCCCCAGACGGTGCCGAACAGGCCGACAAACGGGCCCGCGGAGCCCACGGTGGCGAGCACCAGGAGGCGGCGTTCCAGCCGCTCCACCTCGCGGGCGATCGAGACGTTCATGACCTTCTCGATTCTGGCCTGCAGGCCGGCAAACGACCGCGACTGGCTCTCGAAGGAGCGCTTCCACTCCCGCATTGCGGCCACGAAACAGGCCGCCATCGACTGTGTCGGCTTGGCAGAGAGCGCCCGGTAGAGTTCCTCAATCGACTGGCCGGACCAGAAAGCCTGCTCGAACTTGTCCATTGCCCGCTTGGTACGGGCGTAGAGCAGGATCTTGTCGATTGCGATCGCCCAGACCCACACCGAGCAGGACAGAAGTCCCAGCATCACGCATTTGACGACCCAATGAGCCTGCCAAAACAATGCGATCAGCGATACATCGCTCGATGCCAGTGGCAGAGTCGACTGAGCCACATCGGCGGGATTCATCGGCAATATCCTCTCAACGCAAGTGTCCCAATTCGGCGGGCCGCCAATCGGCACCCCTTCCACGGCCGCGTGCCCGGCGCGGCAAAACTGCGCGAGAGCCTCTTACATCTGTCGCATGGGGGGCCCGTCCAAAGCCGGGCCCTGCTTCCCCTGCCAACATGTCAAAACGAGGGCTTTTCACGCGGCATTCCGACCCTAACCAAACGCTAATCATGGTTAAGGCGAGGTTACCAAAGGGAAATTTGGAGGCGGGAAATGCCGCCGGCCGAGCCGGTTGGCGGGTTCCCGGGATGAACGGATTGCCGCCGGGTGGAGGGGTTGTGGGCTCCTCCCCCATCGTCCTGGCGAAGGCCAGGACCCATAACCACCGCTTTCGGTAACGAACCGGATCGTGGCCTCGGCGTCGCGCATCAATTGAGATTTGGGGTAATGGGTCCTGGCCTTCGTCAGGACGACGGTGGTGGATGGTCGCGATCCCGCTGCCACACCACCGGTGTCCCGGAATCCATTCATCCATCCGATGCGCCGCCTGATGGATTGCGGGCTCTCGCTTCGCGAGCCCCGGAATGACGACGGAGAGTGATCGCCGCTAACGTCGGCTCAGGTCAAATGCCGCACGATCGCCAATCCGGCGAACAGCCCCATGATCGACAACGCCACAGAGCCCGCGACATACAGCACTGCAAGCCCGAGTTCGCCGCGCTCATAGAGCAGCGCGGCGTCGAGCGAGAACGCGGAGAAGGTGGTGTAGCCGCCGAGGATGCCGGTCATCAGGAACAGCCGCCAGGGCTGCGAGGCCTCGCCCTTGAAGGCGAGATAGCCGGCGATCAGGCCCATCACGGTCGAGCCCGTGATGTTGATGATGAAAGTGCCGTAAGGAAATGCGGTGCCGATGCAGCGCGCGCAGGTGACGTTGATCAGGTGCCGCAGCATCGCGCCAAGACCGCCGCCGAAGAACACCAGAAGATAGCTTGCCGCGTTACCCACCAATGCCCCCGCTGGTGTGTGAAGAAGCTTGAGCAGCCTTGCTCAAAATTCACCCTCCCCTGGAAGGGGAGGGTCGGTTCGCATGAAGCGAAGCGGAATGCGAAACGGGGTGGGGTGATCTCCCGGGCACGGACAGTATCGCGCCCGGATAGACCGTCACCCCACCCCGCCGCTCATTTCATTCGCTTCACCTCCCCCTCCAGGGGTGGGTGAAGGACCGTTCGTGAAAGTGCGATCAGAACGCTTAGCCGGCCTTGCCGAACAGCTCGTCGACGTAGTCCCAATTGACGAGATTTTCGACGAACGCCTTCAGATAGTCCGGACGGCGGTTGCGGTAGTCGATGTAGTAGGAATGCTCCCAGACGTCGACGCCGAGGATCGGCACTGCGCCGTGGACCAGCGGGTTCTCGCCGTTCGGGGTCTTGGCGACCTCGAGCTTGCCGCCCTTGACCTGCAGCCAGGCCCAACCGGAGCCGAACTGGCCGGCGCCGGCGGCCGCGAAGTCGGTCTTGAACTTCTCGAAGCCACCGAGGTCTTCGTTGATCTTCTTCTCGAGCCGGCCGGGCAGCTTGCTGCCGCCGCCGTTCGGCTTCATCCACTTCCAGAAGTGGATGTGGTTGTAGTGCTGACCGGCATTGTTGAAGACGGCCGCGTTCTTGCCGAACGAACCCTTCACGATCTCCTCGAGGGACTTGCCTTCGAATTCGGTCCCCTTGATCGCGTTGTTGCCGTTGGTGACGTAGGCTTGGTGATGCTTGTCGTGGTGAAACTCCAGCGTTTCCTTGGACATATAGGGCGCAAGGGCGTCGTGGGCGTAGGGCAGATCGGGTAGCGTGAAGGTCATGGGGTAATGTCCAACAGAGGGTGGGAGACTACACTTAACGGGTCCCCCTTATAGAAGGTTCCACGGCGGAGAAACACCGCATTTTCTGATCGGCTATGACAGATCGGCACAGCCGAAAGCCAAGTCCAAAGCCAAGACCAAAGCCAAGACCAAGGACCCAGACGATGAGCATCGAAATCGACATTCTCAACGGAGATGCGTCATGGCCGCGCGCCGAGCCCCTGCTCCGAATGGTCTGGAGCCCGGAGGTCATGCAGAACAAACCGTGGGCCGACATCAAATGGGCTCACGCGGATTTGCGCGTGCTGCTCGACGCGCCCGATGACGGCGGGCTGGCCTGCCATGTCGGTATCTATTTCCGGACAATCACCTGGAATGGCCACAAGGTGCATGTCGGCGGCATCGGCGGGGTCTCGACCCGCGAGGACTGCCGGGGGCGCGGCTACGCGTCACTCGCGCTCGACGCCGCCGTGCACACCATTCGTGCCAACGATGCGGTGAAATTTGCAATCTTATTCTGCGAGCCGCACAATTTCGCGTTCTACCAGGCACGCGGCTGGCATCCCTTCACCGGCGAAGTTACGTGTGAACAGCCCGCGGGGAAGATCCGCTTCGAGGCGATGGCGCCATTCGTCAACGACATCGTGCGCGCGCCGCGCCAGGGCAAGATCGACCTATGCGGCCTGCCGTGGTGACCCCTGCGCAGGTGCGGGTGGCCTGAATAAGCCACGCACTTTAGCATGTCGATCATCATTTATTGATTCCGAGATGATCAGTTGATGTCCCGTCGTGGCCACATCGGCAGCAGGCCCCCTCTCCCGCTTGCGGGGGTGTGTTGGGGTGGGGGCTCTATCCACGAGTTATTCCGTGGAGAGAGCCCCCACCCGCCACGCGCTGCGCGCGCGTCGGCCTCCCCCGCAAGCGGGAGAGGCGAAGCAAGCGCATGACCATTGAAGCCTCGATCGACGACGTCAGCCCCGCCGCGGCCGCGCCTGCGGTGCCGGTCGATCATTTGCTGACGGCACCGATCCTGCCGACGCTGCTCAAGCTCGCGGTCCCCAACACCATCGCGATGTTCGGCTCGACGCTGGTCGCGGTTGCCGAGACCTCTTATATCGGCCGGCTCGGCACCGAGCCGCTGGCTGGCATCGCACTGGTGTTTCCGTTCGCGATGCTGAACCAGATGATGTCGGCGGGCGCGATGGGCGGCGGCGTCTCGTCGGCGATCAGCCGCGCGCTCGGCGCCGGAGATCGAGCGCGTGCCGCCGACCTCGCGCTGCATGCGGCGATCATCGGGGTCGGCCTCGGGCTGTTCTTCACTGTGATGATGCTGGGCTTCGACAGCAGCTTCTATGCTCTGCTGGGCGGACGCGGCGGCGTGCTCGAACAGTCCTTGCACTATTCGCAGGTGCTGTTCTCCGGCGCGATCTCGATCTGGCTGGTCAACACGCTCGCCTCCGTGGTGCGCGGCACCGGCGACATGCGGATTCCTTCGATGACGCTGATCACGGTTTCGATGATCCAGATCGCGGTCGGCGGCGTGCTGGGGCTCGGGCTGTTCGGCTTGCCAAGCCTAGGCATGCGCGGCGTCGCCTCCGGCTAGCTCACGGCCTTCACGTGCGGTGCAATCTTCCTCGCCTGGTATCTCGCCTCCGGCCGCAGTCGGCTGAAGCTCGACTTCGCCGCCTTCAGATTCCAGCGCGTGATGTTTCTCGACATTCTCAAGGTCGGCGCGATCTCCTGCCTGTCGCCGCTGCAGAGCGTGCTGACCATCCTGATCTTCACCAAGATCCTGGCCGGCTTCGGCACCGAGACGCTGGCCGGATACGGCATGGGCTCGCGGCTGGAATTCCTGCTGATCCCGATCGCCTTCGCGGTCGGCGTCGCCTCGGTGCCGATGGTCGGCATGGCGATCGGCGCAGGATTTGTCACGCGGGCGCGCAAGGTGGCGTGGACCGCCGGCACGGTCGCGGGCCTCGTGGTCGGACTGGTCGGACTTGTGGTCGCAGTCGAGCCGACGCTGTGGATCGCACTGTTCACCAGCGATCCCGGCGTAACAGCCGCGGCTTCGTCCTATTTCGCACTGGCCGGCCCTGGATTCGGCTTCTTCGGCGTCGGCGTCTGCCTGTACTTTTCGTCGCAAGGCGCCGCCAAGGTCGGCGGGCCGGTGCTGGCCGGGACCATCCGCCTGCTGCTGGTCGGCATCGGCGGCTGGTGGCTCGCCACCGTGAGCGCGCCGGCGTGGACACTGTTTGCGCTGGTCGGAGCGGCGATGGTGGCATTTGGCCTCGCCACCATCATCTCGATCCGGCTGACCCGCTGGGGATAGCGTCGCCTTGCCTGAGCAAGACGTCCACGGAAATAATCTACAGAATTTTTTGGATCATACGCGCCTGATCGCGCGAATATGACATTGCAGAAATCTTTCGAATTGTTATGCAGGCCGACCTTTTGGGGAACAAGCCATGGCCTGCAGACTGGGATTCGTGATCGCAATCATTGCGGCGGCACTTGCCGTGCCTGCCGCGCGTGCACAGAGCGCGCCTGAGCCTTTCGGCGTCTGGCAGACCCAGGCCGGCGATGCCCACGTCAAGATCAGCAAATGCAGCGGCGGCATCTGCGGCGTGGTGGTGAGCCTGCGCGACCCGATCGATCCGATGACCGGCAAGCCCCAGGTCGACAACAAGAACCCCAATCCGTCGCTGGCCAACCGGCCGATCATCGGGCTGCCGTTGTTCTCCGCCATGCAGCCGGTTGCGGCAGGCAAATGGTCGGGCCAGATCTACAATGCCGACGATGGCGGCACCTATGCGAGCAGCGTCTCGGTCACCGGCGAGAGCACGCTGCGCGTCGAAGGCTGCGTCGGCGCGCTATGCGGCGGCGAGACCTGGACGCGGGTGGGGAAGTAATCTGACAGCTGAATGGCCGCCGCTCCCCTTCCCGCCCTTTCGCGGGGAAAGGGTTGGGGTGAGGGGCTGTTGCCGCGTCAACGGTAGCAGTGACACTCGCGGAGGCTCCCCCTCACCCGTCATTCAAGCTTCGCTTGAATGACGACCTCTCCCCGCAAGCGGGGCGAGGTGAAGAACAGCGCTACGCCGCGCGTGCCTTGAGCACGGTGGCGGCGGAGGCGTAACCGCCGCGGGCGCCGTCGATGAAGTGAACGTGGTCGGCGCGCATCACCGACGGCGTGAAGCAGGTCATCATCGCGGCATCCTGCTCATGCAGGCCATAGCGCACGATGCCCTGCGCAGCTGCGGCAACGAGGCGCTGCTCGAGCTCGGCGGCGAGCTCCGGCGTGCAATCCAGAATCATGCGCAGGCCGTCGTCGAATTTGCGGAAGTCGGAGTTCTCGACCACCTGCTGCAAATAGAGCTTCGGCGCGAACTTGCCGACCTTGAGGCCGAGCCGAAACACGACAAAGGCCCAGAACGCAAAACCGAGCACCGCGGCGCGCCGCATCGCAAGCGGCCCCCCGAACCTCTTGGCACGCGCTTCGTATTCGATTCCCTGCGGCGGAAAGCGCAGCGGCGGGCCGCCCGGCGGCACCGGCCGTCCCGCATCGGGACTTTTCTCGACGCGCACGACGATGTCCTCGATCACCTTGCGGAAGGAAGCCGGATCGGCACCCTTCGCCGGCAACACCAGCACCGAGAGGATGACGCCGCGCGCTGACGGCATCACCTCGAAGCGGCAGGACAGGCCGGACAGATCGGGCTGCGTGCCCGGCGGTGCCGGATCGACCGCGAATTCGCCGCGCTTCATTGCGGCGTCGGCATAGGCAAGACCGCCGCCGGTGAACATCGCGTAGGAGAGATTGGCCGACGGCCCGAAACGCGCGACGCGCACATCGGCACCCGCGGCGCGGATCGCTGTGATCGGCACCAGCGCCACCCGCAGCACCAGGTCGAGATCGTCGCGCACCCAGCGCGCGGTCGCAGCCAGCGCCTCGCGCGCTCGCTCGAGATCGGCGGGCGCGACCGCGAAGCTCGCGCCGTCGCCGCCGAACACGAAGGGAAATTCGCGGCCATCGAGCGCATTGGTGACCGAGGCGACCACCGCGGCGCCGGCCATGTTGACCGCCTTGTAGCGCTGCGCCGCGATCGCCTTGGTCGACTCGACGATGTCGGCGACGCCGACCGTCCAGTCATCGGGCAGCGGCACATACAGCGCCGGATCCATCAGGCGCGCGAAGCCGCGAAACACCGGAATGCCGCCGTAGAATATCTCGCTGCCGCCAGCCATCGCAACGCCGTGTTGTTTCCGCCTGCTGCAGGATTCTCTAGCAGATACGCCGTGGATTGTGACGGGGTTTCCCGCTCGGAGCCTGAACCTTCCGTCACCTGAGGAGCGCGCCTTGGCGCGCGTCTCGAAGGGTCGACGGCCCGACTGGCACCACGAACGGATGGTGCCTCGTAAAGACATCCCGGGGCCGATTCATCCTTCGAGGCTCGCAAGAGCTCGCACCTCAGGATGACGGGGACAATGGGCGTGTCTCTATCCTCTCACGCCGCCTCGCCCGCCCGTCGCCAGGGCGGAAACGGATCGCGCAGCGCTGCCCAGGCCTTCGGGTCCATGCCGGGCTTGCCGGTGACGAGGCAGGCATCGAGCCGGCGGCGAATGTCGTCCTCGTTCATGCCGGAGCCGATGAAGACCAGCTCCTGGCGGCGGTCACCGTAGAGATCGTTCCAGCTCCGCTGCATCATCAGCTGCCAATCCGGATGATCCGGCCAGCGCTCGCGCGGGATCGCGGCCCACCATGAGCCGAGGCCTTCGGTGCGGACGATCGCGCCGGCCTGGCTCATCTCGCCGCACCAGTCCGGGCGCGTCGCGATCCAGAAATGGCCTTTGGCGCGGATCACGCCCTGCCAGCTCTCCCGCAGGAAGCCATGAAACCGCACCGGATCGAACGGGCGCCGTGCGCGATAGACGAAGCTCGTGATGCCGTATTCCTCGGTCTCCGGCACGTGCTCGGCAAAACCGTAGAGCCTGTGCCAGAGCGGATGCTGCTGCGCCCGCTCATGGTCGAAACGGCCGGTGTCCAGCACGCGATCGAACGGGACCTGTGCAAAGCTCGCCTCGACGAGGTCGGCGTCGGGATTGAGCGCGCGCACGATGGTGCGGGCCGCTTCGCGCTCAGCCGGCGTCGCCGCATCGACCTTGTTGAGCACGACGACGTCGGCGAACTCGATCTGCTCGACCAGGAGATCGACCAGCGTGCGCTTGTCGCCATCGAGCGCCTCGCCGCGCGCGCTGAGGAAATCGGTCGAGGCATAATCCTTCAACAGATTGGCGGCGTCGACCACCGTGACCATGGTGTCGAGCCGCGCCACGTCGGACAGGCTCGCGCCATCTTCATCGCGAAACTCGAACGTCGCGGCGACCGGCAGCGGCTCGGAGATGCCGGTCGATTCAATCAGGAGATAATCGAACCGGCCGCTCACGGCGAGCGCGCGCACCTCCTTCAGCAGATCGTCGCGCAGGGTGCAGCAGATGCAGCCATTGCTCATCTCGACCAGTTTTTCGTCAGTCCGGGACAGGTTCGCACCGCCATCGCGAACGAGGTCGGCGTCGATGTTCACCTCGCTCATGTCGTTCACAATCACCGCAACCTTTAGGCCGTGGCGGTTGTTCAGGACGTGGTTCAGCAAAGTGGTCTTTCCAGCCCCGAGGAAGCCGGACAAGATGGTGACGGGGAGTTTTTGCATCGAGATCAAACAGTTGCTGAAGGGATAGGCGACGGCGGGACATGGGCATTCGCGTGTATGTAATGTTATAACATAACATCAATAGCCAAGAGCTTTGTCAAGATCGGAGCTGTCTTCAGCCGAGACGGCGGCTTCCCGCACGCGCGCGCCGGCGCCGTCACGAAAAGGCGCCGCACAAATGTGGGTCGCTTCACGCGCGCGTCTGATCTCAGGTTGTAGGTTGGAAAAAATGCTCGCTTGAACCGGAAAGGATCGCGCCGTGACCCTCGCCTACGGATTCGTCAAGACCAAGGTAACCTCCGAGCCCAAGCTGAAGCCGTCGCATCACGGGCACGAGACGCAGTATCACCTGCACTGCAATCTCGACGTCGACGGCGAGCAATGGGACGTTGCCATCAATGTCGGCACCAATGACGCGGACGACTTGCTGAAATACAAGCTGGTGTTCGACTTCCGCCATCCGGTCATCCAGACGCTTGCGGCCGCAGCCGCCGGCTCGCAGGATCTGACCGGGCAGAAGAAATTGCCGGCGCTCGACTTCCTGCGCAGCGATCTGCTCGACAATACCGGCAAATGGCGCGACAGCGACGTGATGGACGGCTCCGAGGACACCGAGCCGGCGGCGACGCTGAAGCGGCTGCTGTCGCGCGCGCTTCAGGAGAGCCGCGACGTCTATATCTTCGGCCGCTTCTACGCGCAGGGCGACGGCCTGCACGACGTCCATCTCAACCAGGGCTCGAGCAAGGGCTTCATCCATCGCCCGGGCGATGATTCCAACGACCACAACGACATCTGGCAGGACGGCGCCGTCATGGTCGATCTCGGCGAGCCGGAATGGGCGGCCTACGTCTCGGCCTTCACCCAGCAGCTGGTGCCGACCGACGATCTCGGCAATCCGCAGCCCGACGCGACCACGATCGGCTGAGCAGCAGCCGGGCGCGGATGGAGCGAAGCGAAATCCTGGGCATCTGCTGGCAACTGGCAATGCTCTTAGCCCCGTCATGCTGAGGAGGCCGCGTAGCGGCCGTCTCGAAGCACGACGGCCCCGCTGCAACAGCGCAGCCGTACATCCTTCGAGACGCGCTACGCGCTCCTCAGGATGACGGGTTGAGAGAGCTACACACTAGGCCTTCACCAATCCGCGCAGCACGAGCTGGTTCATGCGGCTGGCGAAGGCGGCGGGGTCGGCGGGCATCTCGCCGTCGAGGATCTGCGCCTGCTCGAACAGCAGGAGCGAGAGATCCTTGGCCTGCGCCGTGTCGGTCGCGAGCGCTGCGACCAGCGGGTGGCGGAGATTGATCTCGAGGATCGGTTTCGTGATCTCGCCGCGGTTCTGTTGCGCGAGCAACCGCTCCAGCGCACGGTCGCGCGCATCACCCCCGGCGACCAGGCACGACGCGCTCGAGGTCAGCCGCTGCGAGGCGCGGACGTCCGAGACACGCTCGCCCAGCGCATCCTTGATCACGGCGATCGTGGTCGCGGCATCGGCTGCGGGCTCGTCCTTCTTGTCTTGCTTGTCGTCGACGAGCGGAATCAGGCCGAAATCGACATCGCCCTGGCTCAGCGACTTCAGCGGCTTGCCGCCAAAATCGATCGGCGCCGAGGTCCAGAACGCATCGACCGGATCGGTGAGCAGCAGCACCTCGATGCCGCGGGCGCGCGCCGATTCCAGCTTCGGGTTCGATTTCAGCCGCTCGACGCTGTCGCCGACCAGGTAATAGATTTCGGTCTGGTTCGGCTTGAAGTCGTCGACATATTGCTTCAGCAAGCGATTCTCGCCCGATGTCGTGGTGAAACGCGCCAGCGCCAGCAGCTTCTCGCGGCGCTCGAAATCCTCCCACAGGCCTTCCTTGATGACCGGGCCGAACGCGTCCCAGATCTTCGCGAAGGTCTCCGGCTCCTTCTCACCCAGCGTCTCGAGCTCGCTGACGACGCGGCTGGTGACGGCTTTGCGGATCTGCGCGAGCTGCGGATTGTTCTGCAGCATCTCGCGCGAGATGTTCAGCGGCAGATCCTCGCTGTCGATCACACCGCGGATGAAGCGCAAATAGGCCGGCAACAGCTCGGCATCGTCGGCGATGAAGACGCGGCGGACATAGAGCTTGACCTTGCCCTTGCGCTCGACCTGGAACAGGTCGAACGGCTTTTGCGACGGCGCGAACAGCAGCACGGCGTAAGACTGCCGGCCCTCGGCGCGGTAATGCAGCGTCATCGCCGGCTCGTCGAACGCACCTGCGATCTGCTTGTAGGCCTGCGCATAGTCTTCCGGCTTGAGCTCGGATTTCGAGCGCTGCCACAGCGCGCTCGCCGAGTTGATCTGGCGCGGCTCGGCCTCCTCCGGCACCAGCAGGATCGGAAACTGGATGTTGTCGGAATATTCGCGGACGATGCGCTCGATCTCGTAGGCCTCGAGATATTTGGCGGCGTCCTTCTTCAGATGCAGCACGATCTCGGTGCCGCGCGCGACGCGGCTAGCGGCCTCCTCGCTTGCGGGGGCGATCTCGAAACCGCTGCCGCCCTCCGACGACCACACCCACACCTCGTCCGAGCCGGCGCGGCGGCTGGTGACGACGATCTTGTCGGCAACCATGAAGGCGGCATAGAAGCCGACGCCGAACTGGCCGATCAGATTGGCGCCGTCCTTGGCCTCGGTCAGCTTCGACAGGAACGACCTGGTGCCGGAGCGCGCGATGGTGCCGAGATTGTCGATCAGCTCTGCACGTTCCATGCCGATGCCGGTATCGACCACGGACAGCGTGTCGGCCGCCTTGTTCGGCACGATCCTGATTTCAGGCGGCGTGCCGTCGGTGATCAGGCCGGGATTGGCGATCGCCTCATAGCGCAGCTTGTCGCAGGCATCAGACGCGTTCGAGATCAATTCGCGCAGGAAAATATCGGTCTCGGAATAGACCGAATGCACCATCAGGTGCAGCAATTCGGTAACCTCGGCCTGGAACGGCTGGGATTCGGCGGCGGCAGTTGTGGTCATGCGGAAAACTCGGACAAATCTGAAGTGGCGGGAAAGCCCTGATATAGCGCGATCGCGCCGGCTGGCAAGCCAAGCGCGGGGAACCGTCAGTCCGAGATCGCGGCGATATAGCGCTCGACGGAACGGTCGAACGCCGCCTTGGCATCGGAGGGGATGTTCTTGCCCCACCAGGCGCCGTAGATCCGATCATACGCCAGCGGCGCGACCGCGCGCGCGATGCGGCGGACCGCTGATGCATTGAGCGGAATGTAGTTCGGATAGGAGTACATGAAGCTGACCGAGCGGCGATCCATCGCCACCATCGCGATGTCGCCGGTCAACAGCGCACCGCGCCCGTCGGCGCCCTTGCCCCAGTGCAGCATGGTGGCACCGGCGAAATGTCCGCCGCCGCGCACCAGCAGGATGTCGTCGGAGATGCGATGGCTGTCGCCCTGCCAAGGCACGATCGACCGATAGGGCCGCGTCACCCATTGCGTGTCATCGCCGTGCAGATAGACCGGTGCGTCGTCGAACGCCGCGCTCCAGTCGGCAACCGCGCCATAGTAATGCGGATGCGAGATCGCGATCGCCTTCAGCCCGCCGAGCGATCTGACATACGCGATCGCCTCGGCGGTCGCCAGCGGCACGCAGTCCCACATCACGCAGCCGCCGCGATCCGGCACCAGCAGCGCGCGCTGCCCGATCGCGAACGACGGCTCGAGCGCCAATCCGACGAGGCCGAGATCGTCGCGCCAGACCAGCTTGTGCCGCTCTGCGAGCTGCTCGCGGGTCAGCCACGCCTGCCCGTTCCAGTTCACATATTGCCGCTCGTCCTCGCAGATCGGGCAGCACGGCGGCGGCGCCGCGGTGTCGGGAAATTGAGCGCCGCATTGTTCGCAGGACCAAAGAGACATTTGGATCGCACGCGTTGGGGTGAAGCCAGATCCCTGCTCTACGTCAGCAGCGGAAGACGTTCAATGCCGGCGCCCCAGCTCCATCTGCATCTCCGCCGGAGCCACGCCGAACTTCCTGCGGAACGAACGGTGGAAATAGGACAGGTCGTTGAAGCCGACCGTGTAGGCGATGTCGCTGACCTTGCGGCCGGCGCCCTGTTCGTGCAGCAACAGCCGGCGCGCCAGCAGCAGGCGCTGCTCGAGCACGAATTCCGAGAAGGTGGTTCCTTCCGACGCGAACAGGCGTTGCGCCTGCCGCGTGCTGAGCGCGTTTGCCTTTGCGACGGCCTCGATCGTGAGCTTGCCATTGTCGAGATTCTTCAGGACATCGGCCTTCATCAGATCGAACCGTGCCTTCGCCACGCCATCGCGTGCCGCCAGTTCCTTCTGCTCGGCGCTGCTGCCGAGCACCAGACCGACGAGATCAGCCAGATGATGCGCCGCCGCTTGCTGGCCCGGCACGTCGAGATCGCCGGCGAGTTCGGTGCATAGCGCGGAATAGCGCTCGATCATCGCACTCATGGCAGGATCGCGCCCGAGCCGGCGCGCCAGCTGCGTCTCCGCTGACGGGGCGACCTGGAGCAGGAGGCGCCGCGGAAACCGCGTGGTTGTAAAACTGCCGGACTGGGTGAGATCGGCGGTGCCGACGATGTTCATCTCGGTGAGGCACATCTGGCCGCGTTTGATCTCGATCGACTTGCTTGCTTGTGTGACCTGCACCGTGCCGCGGGTTGCGAAGATCAGCACAAGGTCGTCACAGCCATCGTCCAGAAGCGCGCGGGTCCGCGCGAAGCGGGCCGAGCCGCCGCGCGGGGTCGCGATGGCAACCGTATGCAGCAGCGTGAACTCGTTGTGGCAATCGATGCGGTTATCGTCGGTCGGACCGACGTCGAGCCGGCAGAAGCCGCGGCAAATGCCCTCGCGCCACGCCTCATAGGCCGGCCCTTTCGCCAGCCCGTGATGGAAGATCGAGAAGCGGTTGGGCACCTGTGTCTCGGACATGATCCGTGCTCCGAACGCCCGATCGACCACGACACAGACGCGATCGATCGCTTGCTGCCCGGCGTTGGCATGTCGTTCCTGTCCCTACGCTTGGCGCGACGGTCCACGACTCCGGCAGGGAGCCTGATACCACTCCGCCGATTGACGGTAAAGCTATTCACGAGATGCAACCCTATGATGCGAAGCGCGAAAGCCGGGAATAAAACGGCGCAGCAGTTTCGTGACGCCGCACTGCCCTGGCTCGACGATGCCTATGCGTTCGCCCAGGTCCTGATGCGGACCGAGGCGGATGCCGAACAGGCCGTGCAGGAGTGCTACCAGCGTGCACTGCGCCTGTTCGACGGCCTTCGCGGTCCGGCCGTCAGGCCGTGGCTGCTCGCGATCCTCAAAACCGTCTGCCAGGAAAAACTTGGCGAAGCGCTCGGCCGCCCGACGGACGATGTCGGCAACAAGGAAAAGTCCGGCCGGCGTGCCATGCCGACAATCCGGCAACTCGTCGATGACCTGCCCGCGCCGCTCGGCGAGGTCATCGCCCTGCGCGAAGTGATCGATCTCACCTACAAGGAGATCGCCGAGGTCACCGGCGTTCCCGTCACCACCGTGATGTCACGGATCGCGGAGGCCCGCGGCCTGCTGCTCGCGGCGCGGCGAGCAGGACAAGCGCTCCATGCCTCACCGGCGGCGCGTCAAAACTGACGGTCCACCGCGCGAACGCCTGATGAACCGCCGACGCGCCCATGCCGTGCGTGCTATTGCGAACGGTTCGAGGTCCAGCCCTTGTATTCAGCGATGTTGTCGCGCGTCACGAGCTTTGACGGCAACAGCTCGACGGTCGAGGTAGGCTTCTGGCCGTTGAGCAGGCCGACGCCGATCTGCACGGCGCGGCGCGCCATGAAGAACGGATCCTGCGAGGACGAAGCCTGGATTTGCGGCGAAGCTGGATCCTTGAGCGCGGCCTCGATGTCGGGCGCGCCATCGACCGCGGTGATGACGATGCCGTTGCGGTTCTGCTGGCGCGCGGCGAGATCGGTGCCGATCGCCTGCGGGTCGTTGATGGCGAAGATGGCGTCGATCTTGGCGAAGCGGGTTAGATAACCCTGCGCCACGGTGAGGCCGCCTTCGCGCGAACCCTTGCCGTCCTGGTCGCTGGACAGCACCTTGATGCCGGGACTTTTGCCGAGCACGTGCTTGCAGCCGACCACGCGATCGATCACTGCGGAAACCTGCGGCCCGTTCTCGATGATCACATCGCCCTTGCCGCCCAATTTGTCGACGATGTACTGGCAGGAGATCTCACCGGCCTGGACGTTGTTGGTGGTGACCGTGGCATCGGCGCCTTCGGCCGTGGTGTCGACCGCGACCACGATGATGCCGGCGGCCTGCGCCTTCTTGATCGCGGGGCCAACGGCCTTGGGATCGCCGGGATTGAGCAGGATCAGATCGACGCCGGCGGCGATGAAATTGTCGATCTGGGTCACCTGCTTGCCGAGGTCGTATTCAAAGCCGACCGTCGTGATCTTGACGTTGGGGTTGGTTTTCTTCGCCTCGAACTCGGCGCCCTTCGACAGGGCCACGAAGAACGGGTTGCCCAGCGACCCCAGCGAGATGCCGATCGACTTCAGCTCCTTGGCGAAGCCCGGGGCGCAGCTCAGCGCGACCGCGATGGCAGCACCGGCGAATGAGATCGTCTTCATTGGCTTCCTCCCTGGTCTGTTTGAAGCTCCGGCACGGCGACCAGTGACCGCGCCAGATTGTTGTGGCTCAGGTGCGCGCCGAGCCCTGCAACCGGTAGCGGTCGAGCGCCACCGCGCCGATGATCACGAGGCCCTTGATCACGTACTGCCAGACGTCAGACACGCCGGTGAGGATCAGGCCGTTCGACAGCACGGCGATGATCAGCGCGCCGACCAGCGTGCCCCAGATCGAGCCGATTCCGCCGACAAAGGAGGTGCCGCCGAGGATCACGGCGGTGATCGCATCGAGCTCATAGGACTGGCCGAGCTGCAGGCCATTGGCGGCGTAGAGCCGCGCCGCCTGCATGGCGCCGCCGAGACCTGCGAGCAAGCCCGACACGCCATAGACGAACAACAGCACGGCCCAGACCTTGATGCCGGCGAGCCGCGCGGCGCTTTCATTGCCGCCGACCGCGTAGATGTGCACGCCGAGCACGGTGCGCCGCAGCCCCAGCCAGGAGACCACGATCACGAGCAAGGCGATCACCCAGAGCCAGGGGATCGACAGCACACCCGGAATGAGCGTCAGCGAACCGTTGCCGATGAAGGCATAGGGAATCTCCGAATTGAACACCGTGGTGTCGGCACCCAGGAGGCGCGCCACGCCGCGCACGGCGGTGAGCGATCCCAGCGTCACGATGAAGGGCGGCAGGCGCAGCAGCGCGATGAAGCCGCCATTGAGGATGCCGAAGACAGCGCCCGTGAGCACCGCGGCCGGCAACCACAACGCGCCGAAATCGGGAAATTTTGAGATGATCAGCCCGGCCATGGCCGAGGCCGCCAGGATCGAGCCGACCGAAAGATCGATGCCGCCGGTGAGGATCACGAAGGTCATGCCGGCCGCCAGCACAGTGTTGACGGCGGCCTGCTGCACCACGATGCCGAGATTCTGCGCGGTGAAGAAGCGGCCGTCCGACAGCAGGTGAAAGCCGATACACAGCAGCACCAGCACCGGCAGCATGCCGGCCGAGCGGATCAAGAGCCGGGTGCGCTGGCGCCTCGTCTCCTGCGCGGCGACGAGGCCGGGCGCGGCGGCGGCCTTCGCGGAAGCCCCGTCATCAGGCATCGAGTTGCTCCATTCCGGTTGCGAGCGCCATGATCTGCTCCTGGTCGAGCGGCGCCGTCGCCGTTCGCTTGATCTCACCGGCAATCGATCCGGCGCGCATCACGATGACGCGGTCGCAGATGCCGATGATCTCGGGCAGGTCGGACGAGATCACCAGCACCGCCGTGCCCGACTTCGCGAGATTGTCGATGATCGAATAGATCTCGGACTTGGCGCCGACATCGACGCCGCGCGTCGGCTCGTCGAGGATCAGCACCTTGGGCGTGGTCGCAAGCAGACGCGACAGCAGCACCTTTTGCTGGTTGCCGCCGGAGAGGCTACCTGCCGCAACGCGAATGTCGGCGGCACGGATGCCCAACGCCGCGAATGCCTTCCGTGCCCGGTCGCGCGCCTTGTCGCGGTCGAGGATTCCGCCAAGCCGCGCATCGCGGCCCAGCACCGCGAGATTGATGTTGTCGAGGCAGGACATGTCGAGGAACAGGCCGAGCGCCTTCCTGTCCTCGGTGAGATAAGCAATGCCCGCCTCCAGCGCTTCGCCCGGCGTGCTTATGTCGACGGTGCGTCCTTCGATCTCGACATGGCCGCCAGTCTTTGCCGCGGCGCCGATGATCAGGTGCGCCAGCTCGGTGCGGCCGGCGCCGACCAGCCCGGCGAGGCCGACGACCTCGCCGGCATGCACGGTCAGCGAGCAACCCTTGACCCGCCGTCCGTCGGCGATGTCGACGGCCGCGAGCACCGGCGCGCCGTGCAGTGCGAGCGGATCGTGCTCCTTCTTGTAGAAGGACGAGACGTCGCGCCCCACCATCAGGCGGACGATGGTGTCGGCGCGGATCTCGGGCTTGTCGAGCGAACCGACCAGCGTGCCGTCACGCAACACCGTGACGCGGTCGCCGAGCGCGTAGACCTCGTCCATGCGATGCGAGATGTAGATGATGGCGAGGCCTTCGGCGCGGAGCCGGCGGATCAGGCCGAACAACCGCTCGCTCTCGCCCGCCGACAGCGCGGTGGTCGGCTCGTCCATGATCAGGATCTTCGAGCGGGCGTGCAGCGCACGGGCGATCTCGACCAGCTGGCGCTGGCCCATCGACAGACCTGCGACCAGCGTCGACGGCGCGAAGTCCGCGCCGAGCCGTTCGAGGATCGGGCCGACGCCGGCCTCCATCGCCTCGCGCGCCAGCATCCCGAAGCGCGAGACTTCGCGGCCGAGATAGATGTTCTGCGCAACGCTGAGATTGGGCGCGAGCGACAGCTCCTGATAGATGATCGAGATGCCCGCGGCGCGGCCGGCGTGCGGGCCGTTGAAATGCACGGGCTTGCCCTCGATGCGGATTTCGCCGCCCGGATCCGGCCGGTAAGCGCCGGACAGGATCTTCATCAGCGTCGATTTGCCGGCGCCGTTCTCGCCCATCAGCGCGTGGATTTCGCCGGGATAGACCGTAAGGTCGACGCCGCGCAATGCCTTGATGCTGAAGAAGGACTTGGAGACCCGGCGCATCTCGAGGATCGGGTCGATCATCTTGCCTCCCCCACCGCGCCGACGGCGTTGCGTCGCACCCGAAAGTTGCTTTCAGTTCCTCGCGCGCGTCGGCGCATTAAACAAAAGGCCGCAGCGCAGGGCAATAGGTTCGGGCGATATGCGAGCTGGGAACCGGAGCGGCAAGGTAAAGCGAATTTCGCGATTGCGTCCCGGCCGAACGTTCGCCCATTCTCCTTGTTGGCGCGCAGCTCCCCCGATGCGCCGGCGCCGGAGGCAGGAAAGATAGTGGCATGAAGCTGTACTACGCGCCGGGCACGATCTCGCTGATGCCCCATGTCGCCCTGCTCGAGAGTGGTCTTTCCTTTGTCGGCGTCAGAGTCGATGAAGCAAGCAAGACGATGGCGGATGGCGGAGACTATCGAACCATAAACCCGCTGGGATACATACCGGCTTTGGTGCTCGATGATGGTAGCGTCCTGCTCGAGGCAGCCGCGATCGTCCAATACATTGCGGACCGCGACCCGGCCAGAAGGCTCGCGCCATCGCACGGAACCGTCGAGCGGGCGAGGTTGCAGGCCTGGCTGAACTTCCTCTCCAGCGAGTTGCACAAGGGAGGTCTCGGCCCGTTGTTTTACACCGCGCTGGACGAACGGGCGAAGGACGTTTTCCGCCAGCGGCTGACGGCGCGCTTCGCCTTTCTCGACCAGCACCTCTCCACCCGCGCCTATCTGCTGGGCGAGAGCTACTCCATTGCCGACATCGGCCTCTATGCGATGACGGGCTGGACGCCACGCGTCGGCTTCGATATCGGCGCCTACCCGAACCTGGCTGCGCATTACGCCCGGATCGCCAATCGCGACGCCGTGCGTGAAGTTCACCGGATCGAGGGACCCGTTCCGGCATAACCTTCGGGCGGTGAATATCAAGGACGCACTGACTTCGTCAGCGCCGTGGCCGGTACAGGCTGCGCCATTTCGGCAGCCGCTCGGCGTAAGCCTCCGCGAGCGAGCGGTCGGGTTCAAACGTCTCGACTCGCTGCGGCGCCGTGCAGACGGCCTCGACCGGCTCGCCGCTGACCGCGAGGCGCCCGAGCCGCGCGGCGCCGAACGCGGCCCCGGTTTCGCCATCGGCAAAGCGATGCACCGGAATGTCGAGCACATTGGCCAGCACCGAAAGCCAGAACCGCGACCGCGAGCCGCCGCCGATGGCATCCACCGCAGTGATCGCCATGCCGCTATCGGCGAGCACGTCGCGGCAATCCGCCAGCGCGAACGCGACGCCTTCGAGCACGGCCTGCACGATCGCGTCGCGATCGGTGCCGTGGCTGAGACCATCGAGCATGCCGCGCACATCGGGATCGTCGTGCGGCGTGCGCTCGCCGGACAGATAGGGCAGAAAGCTGACAGGCGACGGCGCTGTCGGACGTTCTCCGAGCGGCGCCAGCAATTCGGCCTCGGAGGCCTGCAACGGCTGCGCGATCCAGGCGAGGCACGACGCCGCCGAGAGGATCGCGCCGGCCTGGATCCACATCCCCGGAACGGCATGACAGAAGGTGTGCACGGCGCGCTCGGGGTTGGCGGCGATCGCACGGGTCGGCACCAGCAGCGCACCGGAAGTTCCGAGCGAGACAAAGGCAGCATCGCTCCCGATCGCGCCGATGCCGACCGCGCCCGCCGGATTGTCGCCGGCGCCGCCTGCGATCATCGGCGGCTTGTGCATGCCCCAGCGCTGCGCCAG
Organism: Bradyrhizobium sp. NAS96.2; assembly: GCF_001908235.1. Lineage (GTDB taxonomy): Bacteria > Pseudomonadota > Alphaproteobacteria > Rhizobiales > Xanthobacteraceae > Bradyrhizobium. The sequence continues at coordinate 32,711 of NZ_LGHK01000085.1, read as the reverse complement.
TTCACGCGAGAGCCGCGCGGCCGGTGCGCAGCCCTCGACGAGACGTGGCATCTGGCGGCGCGACAGGCCGGTCGCGTCGAGCGCGGCGTCGGACCAGTCCCGTCGCGCCGCATCAAGCCACAACGTTCCCGAGGCGTCCGAGATGTCCTCGATCGCTTCGCCCGTCAGCACCAGGCGCAGATAGGCTTTCGGCAGCAATACAAGCCTGGTGGCCGCGAAAACCTCAGGCTCGTGCCTGGCGACCCACAGCAGCTTGGGCGCCGTGAAGCCCGGCATCGCCTTGTTGCCGGTCGTCGCCCGCAAGGCCGGCCAGCGCTGCTCCAGCTCGCCGCATTCTTTGGCCGAGCGCCCGTCGTTCCAGAGAATGCACGGCCGCAACGGCTTCCTATCGGCATCGAGCAGCGTCGCGCCGTGCATCTGGCCGGACAGGCCGATGCCCTCGACAGCAGCCAATTCGGCCGGATGATCCGCCTTCAACGCGTCCAGCGTCGCGAAGGTGGCATCGATCCATTGCGCCGGATCCTGCTCGCTATGGCCCGGACGTGGTGAGGCCACCGTCAGCGGCTGGCTGCGGCTCGCCACCACGCGCTGCGCTTCGTCGACGAGAACGGTCTTGACCGCCGAGGTGCCGAGATCGATCCCGAGATACATGGTGCCTCGTGTCTATGGGATATGAGGTCAGATTGAAACGATCTCGCAGCAAACCCGCTGCGCCTCTCCCGCAAGCGGGGGAGCGTAGGCCGCCTTTGGCGGCCGTCTCTAAGAGACGCCGAAGCCAAGCTTCGGCTATGTCGCATCGCAGATGCAATCCGGGTGGGGGCTCTCTCCACGTTGTGACTCGCGGAGAGCCCCCACCCCAACCCTCCCCCCGCAAGCGCAGGGCTATCGCATATGGAAAAACGCGAGGCGCGATCGATACTTGTGAAAAACGCTTTCGAGAAGCGCTGCTCAGTCTTCGCGGTTCGATTCCGTTTTGTTCTCGATCCGATTCCGCGGCTTGGCTGCGCCGCGCAAGCACACCGCTGAATAAGCCGCAGAAGAGACTCGGGATTTCCATATGCGATAGCCCTGCCCGCAAGCGGGAGAGGGAGCCCGACAAATGTGCTCACTTCACATCGCCGATCAAGGCTGCGCGAACGCCTGCTGCACAGCGCTGGGGTCGGTGATGCCGTTGGCGATCAGGAGTTCAAGCAGGACGCGCGCCTTCTGCGGGTTGAGGTCGAGCGAGGCTGCAAAGCCGAGCTTGTCGTCCTCGACCTCGACGTTGCGGTTGACATAACCCGAGCCGACCCGGCTCGAGCGCACCACCACGACGCCCTGCTTCGCTGCCGCCGCCAGCGCATCGATCGCGCCTTTCGACGAGTTGCCGTCACCGACGCCGGCCAGCACGATGCCCTTGGCGCCGCGCTTGACCGCATCCTCGACCTCAGCGGCATCCATGTTGGCGTGCGAATAGATGATGTCGACCCGCGGCAGTGGCGCCGCATCCGGCAGCTTCAGCTTCGCACCTTTGACGAGCGCGGCCGGCTGCAGGAAGCGCAGCGAGCCGGTGTCGACATAGCCGACCGGCCCGGCATCGGGCGAGCGGAACGTCTGGACGCTGGTGGTATTGGTCTTCTGCACCCAACGCGCGCCATGGATGGTGTCGTTGAGCACGACCAACACGCCGCGGCCGCGGGATTCCGGCGCCGAGGCGACCCGCATCGCATCGTAGAGATTGGCCGGCCCGTCGGCGCCGATCGCGGTCGACGGCCGCATCGATCCGACCAGCACGATTGGCATATCGGTATCCAGCACGTTTTGCAGGAAGAAGGCGGTCTCCTCCATCGTGTCGGTGCCGTGCGTGATGACGACGCCGTCGACCTCCTTGTCGTCGATGGCCGCGCGGATGCGCTTGACGAGGTCGAACCAGACCTTGTCGTTCATGTCCTGCGAGCCGATCGAGGAGATCTGCTCGGCCGAGATCTCGGCGAGCTTGTCGATGCCCGGAATGGCCGCGATCAGATTTGCGGCACTTACCTTGCCCGAATCATAGGCATTGCCGGCGCGTGCATTGGCTTGCCCTGCGATCGTGCCGCCGGTGCCGAGCACCAGCACCTTGGCCAGTGCGGTTCCGGAGGCCTGTTGTGCCGATACCGGCGAAGCAAGCCCGATCATAAGGGCTGCGGCGAGCCCGAGGATCGTAAGTGCGGAACGGGTCGATCGAAGCGGGTGCAGCATCATTTCTTCCCCAGTGACAAATGAACTACTCACAACTGGTGGTTTTGTCGCGCAAGAAATGGACAAACTTGCGGCGGAAACGCCGCCGGCAAGGTCTCCCTGCCGATCTCGCGTGCGTCGCGTCGTCCGACCCGCCGCCTTGTTCTTCGGCGCGTGCCCAAATTCTTGACATCGCCGGGATGACGGCGCAGATTTTCGAATATTCTTCGAATTTTGGTACTCCCATGCACTTCGAGCTTCCCGACGATCTTCGCGTCCTGCAAAGCCGGATGCGCGAGTTCGTACGCAGTGAGCTTCAGCCCCACGATGCCGCGATCGAGGCAACCGGCATGGTGCCGGACCGCGCGATGGCCGGCCTGCGCCGGATGGGATTGTTCGGCACCAACACGCCGACGCAGTTCGGCGGGCTCGGCCTCTCGATGCTCGGCAGCTGCATCGCGATCGAGGAGCTCGCGAAGGCGCACATCGCCTTCTACTATCTGAGCGGGGTGAACGTTCATATCGGATCGAAGGCGATCGAGTTCTTCGCGCAATCAGCGGTGCGCGACCGATGGCTGCCGGAGCTCGCCGGCGGGCGTGTGATCGCCGCCTTCGCGCTGACCGAGCCGGACGCGGGATCGGATGCGGCCCGCATCCGGACCCGGGCACGGCGGGACGGCGATCATTACGTGCTCGACGGCCGCAAGACCTACATCACCAACGCACCGGTCGCCGGCGTCTTCACGGTGTTCGCCACGCTCGATCCGTCCAAGGGCGCGAAGGGCATTGCGGCCTTTGTCGTCGATGCGACAACGCCGGGCCTCTCCATCGGCCGCGCGGTCGAGATGGCTGCCGGGCGCGGTTCTGAACATGCCGAGGTGATGTTCGCGGGCTGTCGCATTCCGCGCGAGAACCTGCTGGGCCAGGAAGGCGACGGATTCGCGATCGCGATGCGGTGCCTGGATGCCGGGCGCACGCATTGGGGCGCCTATTGCGTCGGTGCGGCCAGCCAGCTCCTGGACTATGCGCTGGATCACGTCTCGGTGCGCGAGACATTCGGACGCAGGCTGCGCGACCATCAAGGCATCGAATGGCAGATCGCCGACATGGCGAGCGCGCTGCATGCCGCGCGCCTGGTCGCCTATGAGGCGGCCTGGCGCTACGACCAGGGCGATGCCGCCGCCCGCACCGCCGCAGCCGCGCTGTCCAAATATACCGGCGCCGACATGGTGCAGCGCGTGGCCGACATGACCATGCAGCTGTTCGGTGGTGCCGGTTATTCCAGGGACCTGCCGATCGAGCGCATCTGGCGGGAGACGCGAGTGGTCCGCATTCTCGATGGCACATCGGAGATCATGCGACAGATCATCGCCCGCAACGCGTTCCGCAGCCATGAGCGGCGGAACACCCCGATCTGACCGGCAATCTTACGCTGTATCCCGTCGCAATAGCGCTTGTGTTCCGATCGCGCTGCCTTACTGTTTTTGCGGGACGCGAGGAGACGACCGTGGCTTCGGGGACGACGCTCAAGCTCAAGCAACAACGCAGCCGCGAACGGCGCGAGCAGATCCTCTCGGCAGCGACCAAGCTGTTCGGCCAGCGGGGCATCGACGGCACCTCGCTCACCGATGTCGCCGCGGTGGCGAAAATACCGCTCTCCAGTATCTACGACTATTTCGAGGACAAGCGAGCGCTGGTGCTCGACGTGCCCGCGGGCAATTTCGAAGCGCTGTATCAGAAGACCGAGCCGCTGCTGGTGAAGGGCGGCGACCCGGTCGAGCAGCTTCGCATCATCTTCCTGACCAACTTCCAGTACATCAAGGACAACCCGAGCTGGGGCCGCGTGTTCTTCCTGGAGATATGGCCGAGCGTGCTGGCCGCCGAACCGCGAGTGAAGAAAGCGGTCGACAAATACGCTCTGCGCTATGTGCAGCTGATCAAGCAGGCGATCCGCGCCGGCACCTATCGCCGCAATCTCGATCCCTACACGGCGATGTCGCTGATGATGGGCGGGATGTGCCACCTCACCGCGGTCTGGCTGCTCTACGGCCGCAAATACGACCTGGTGAAGAAGGGCAGGACGCTGTTCACCACGCTGCACAACGGGTTCGTCCAGCATTAGCTGATGACTCGGCTCTCGTAGGATGGGTGGAGCGAAGCGATACCCATCATCGCTACTCTGGCACAGAGTGATGGGTTTCGCTTCGCTCTACCCATCCTACGCACTGACGTGTAGCGTCCGGGGCATCCACGTCTTAACTTCGGCGGCCGGAACGGTTTGATCCAAATACATCGCGTTGGCCGGTTGTCGACGCAGCCCCTTCCGCAAAACCAATACACAGCCGTCGAAACCATGTTCTAGTATCACGCGGTGGGCGACCCGCGACCGGACGCGCGGGCACTTGGGATGGGAGCGAACCGATGGACGTCAAGGCTGTTCTGCCGCCTCGTGGCCGCGACTACCGGCTCGATCTGCTGCGCGGCTTCGCCAACTGGGCGATCTATCTCGATCACATCCCGAACAACGCGGTGAACTGGATCACGCAGAAGAATTTCGGCTTCAGCGATGCCGCCGATCTGTTCGTCTTCATCTCCGGCTACACCGCGTCCTTTGTCTATGCGCGGATGATGCTGGAGCGCGGGACCGTGATCGGCGCCACCCGCCTGATCAAGCGGGCCTGGCAGATCTATGTCGCGCATGTCCTGCTGTTCGTGATCTACATCGCCGAGATCGGCTATCTCGCCCAGCGCTATCACGACCCCAATCTGCAGAACGAGTTCAACGTCGCCGGCTTCATGCACAACCCGGCGGAGACGCTCTATCAGGGCCTGATCCTGGCGTTCAAGCCGGTCAACATGGACGTGCTGCCGCTCTACATCGCGCTGATGCTGGTGTATCCGGTGGTGCTGTGGGCGATGCTGCGGAAGCTAAATCTGACGCTGCTGGCCTCGTTCCTGCTCTATCTCGCCGCACGCCATTTCGGCTGGAACCTGCCGGCCTATCCGGGCGGCTCATGGTATTTCAATCCGTTCTGCTGGCAGTTCCTGTTCGTGTTCGGCGGCTGGTTCGCGCTCGGCGGCGCAAGCGAATCGATCACCTTCATCCGCTCGCGCGCCTTCCTGTGGCTCGGCGGCGCCTATCTGTTGTTCGCGCTGGTCATGACCCTGGCGGGCCGCTTCCCGGAGCTGGGCCAGGCGATGCCGGCCTGGCTGTATGACGCGTTCAATCCGAACGACAAGACCAACCTCGCGCCGTATCGCGTTCTGCACTTCGTCGTGCTCGCCTTCTTCGTCACGCGCTTCCTGCCGCGCGAATGGCCCGGATATGAATGGCCGGTGTTCCAGCCCATCATCAAATGCGGCCAGCAGTCGCTGGAGGTGTTCTGCACCGGCGTCTTCCTCGCGGTCATCGCGCACGTGGTGCTGGTCGAGGTCTCCGGCAGCCTCTGGATGCAGATCGTGGTGAGCTTTATCGGCATCGTGCTGATGACGCTGCTCGCCTATTACCGCTCCTGGTCAAAGAAGGTCGACAAGGCGCCGCCAAGAACCGCGGCAGCGCAGGCGCCGATGGCCGCGAAGCCGGCGGAATAGTCGGCAGGCCTGTCGAGGGCGACGCGGGTGGTCAGCGCCGCTGCGCATGCGCTAGAGTGACGGCATGTCCGCTGCCTTCACCCATGACCATCCCGACATCCTGCAACTCGAAGCCGACGTGCTCGACGCGCGACCCGGCGCCATTCTGGTCGAACGTTCGCCGTTCTTTCCCGGCGGCGGCGGACAGCTGGCCGACCGCGGGATTCTGCGATGGTCCGGCGGCGAGCCGCCGGTGACCGGGCTCGCGCGTGACGAGCGCGGCCTCTGGCATTTGGTGCCGGGCGACAGCGAGATCTCCGGCAAGGTCATGCTCGAAGTCGAGCCGGCGTTTCGCGCACTGATGTGCGAGCTGCACACGCTCGCCCATGTCGTCAACGCGCTGGTCTATACGCGGTTCGGCGGCGCGCTTCTGACCGGGGCACAACTCAATGACGACGGCACCTTCCGCGTCGATTTCGATCTGCCCGGCGCCGACAACGAAGCGCTGCGGGCGCTCGAGGCGCCGCTGAACGACATCATCCGGCAGGACCTCCCCGTCAGCGCCGCCTTCATGGCGCATACCGAGGCGCAAGCCATCCCCGGATTGTTTCGCAGCAAGGCTGTCGCGCCACCGGTTGGGCCGGACGGGCTGGTCCGGATCGTCGAGATCCTCGGTCTCGACCGGCAGGCCTGCGGCGGCACCCATCTGGCCTCGACCGGGCAGTCCCGCCCTGCGCGTATCGTCAAGATCGACAACAAGGGCCGCCAGAACCGCAGGATCAAGGTCGCGGTCTGAGCGGCTCCGGCAAGTCTTGCACCAAGCAATCCTTACGCCATCCACGGCCCGGCCGTGCCTGGGGATGATGTTGTTCGGTTCGCTCGACGGGGCGCGATCGGCTTGTTAAGCCGCGTCTCCGCAAGGACGATTTGAGTCGGGGACATGACCGTAGCGATCGAGATGGGACAGACGACGGCCGGCGCTTCGGCGGCCATCGACCTCGAGGAGCTATTGGCGACGCGCCTGCTGGTGCAGGGCAATTCGGGTTCCGGCAAATCCCATCTGCTGCGCCGGCTGCTGGAACAGAGCGCGCCGTGGGTGCAGCAGACCATCATCGACCCCGAGGGCGACTTCGTGACCCTGGCCGAGCGGTTCGGCCACCTCGTCATCGACGCCGAGGACCACACCGAGCGCAGTTTGCAGGTCGCCGGCGAACGCGTGCGCATTCATCGCGTCTCCACCGTGCTCAATCTCGAGGGGCTCGACGCCGAGAACCAGATGCGGCGCGCTGCGGCCTTCCTCGGCGGAATGTTCGAGGTTCCCCGCGATCATTGGTATCCGATGCTGGTGGTGGTGGACGAAGCGCAACTGTTCGCGCCGGCGGTCGCAGGCGAAGTGTCCGACGAGGCGCGCAAGCTGTCGCTCGGCGCGATGACCAATTTGATGTGCCGCGGCCGCAAGCGCGGGCTTGCCGGGATCATCGCGACCCAGCGACTGGCGAAGCTCGCCAAGAACGTTGCGGCCGAGGCGTCGAATTTCCTGATGGGCCGCACCTTCCTCGATATCGACATGGCGCGCGCCGCCGACCTGCTCGGCATGGAGCGGCGGCAGGCGGAAGCCTTCCGCGACCTCGAACGCGGACAGTTCATGGCGCTGGGCCCTGCGCTCTCGCGCCGTCCGCTGGGCCTTCGCATCGGTCCAACCGACACGCAGCCGCGCAACGCGGCGCCGCGCTTGATGCCGCTGCCGGAAGCTGCACTCGAAGACGCACGCGCCATCATCCTCGCAGCCCCGCCGCCAGAAACAGCGGCCAGGCCGCCGCGCCGGGCGCCGGCACCCGACCTGCTCAGCCAGTTGATGGCCGCCAAGCCGACGGCGCCTGAGATCGATCCCGAGACTGCGGAACCACCGCCGAGCGCCGAGCAACTGGCCGAGCGGCGTGAGCGGCTGGATCGCATCCTGCGCGCGATTCTCGCCGAGCCCGACGCCGGCTTTCGCGCCATCAGCGTGCTCTATCAGGAGTTCGTGGTGCGCTGCCGGATCGAGGGACTCGGCGCCGTGGTACCGGAGCTGACCGACTTCCGCCGCATGCTGACGCGCGCCCGCGCCGGGCTCGGCACCGAGATCGCGGAAGACGACGCCTGGCAGGATGTGCAGCTGCGCGCTGCGATCCTGCCGGAGGATATGCAAGGCGTCTTCATGATGATCGCCCGCGCCGCGAAGGAAGGCTGGCCCTGCCCGAGCGATGCCGCGATCGCCCGCGCCTATGGCACGCATTCGCTGCGCCGGGCGCGGCATCTTCTGACCTATATCGAGGAGCAGGGCCTGATCGTCTGCCAGCTCGACGGCGCCGGCCGGCGCAGCGTGACCCTCGTCGAGCTCGCCTGGGCGACGGCCGCAGCCGACCCGAATGCCGACGACGTGGCGGCGGAGGCGACGAGCTCGCCGCTGTGATCGAACAGTGAGCCGCGAACCGCGGCACACGGTGCGGACTCCGGAAGCACGGCATGACACGGAAAAGGCCCGCCGAGAGGCGGGCCTTTTCCGTCTCTGCCGACAGGCGGAGCCACCTACCTTGGTGGCGGCCCCGCATGTCTCACCTTCAAGTCCTCACGCGTGCTGCGGCTGCGCCAGCTGGCTGACCTGCGTCGCCGGCGGATCGACAACCAGGGTACCGCCATGGCCATCGCTCGATGCCGTGAATGTCGAGGCCATGTAGTTGCCCAGCAGCGCAATACTCGCCGTGACGGTGCCGTCCGTCACCGTGAGCGTTCCGTTCGTGCTGGTTCCGCTGAAGGTCGGCGTGTGAACGTTCGCGAAACTGATGTTCGCGAAATCGATCGCGTCCGAACCCGTCATCCCGGCGACGGTGCCGCTAAAGCTCGCGGAATTGTCGAGCTTCAGCGTTCCCGTCGAGCCCTGGAACGACACGGCGGCGCTCGAAGCCCCCGGCAATTCCAAGGTAGCGCCCGTTGCGATGCTGGCGCCGCTCGGGCTCTCTCCCGTCACGTTGAAAGGCTGCCAGGCCCCCCACGCGATGCCGTCATTGGCCCGGATCCAGAGCTGATCAGTGCCCGAGCCGGCCTGATAGGTCGTCGTGGCAAGCTGTGCCGCGGTGACGTCGATCTCGGTATTTGCCTTCTGCGTTGCGTTGTTGACGATCCAGGCCCCGTTCGTGTTGGAATCCCACAACGCGTATTTCGTTATGGTATCGCCATCCGCGTCCGTCGCGCTGAACAGGCTCGATGCGGCAAAGGTCTGGCCGGAGACCGTCACCACGTTCGCGGCCGACACCGTCGGCGCCTGGTTGGTTGCGGTCGCCGAGAACGCCGTCCAACTCCCCCACATCATGCCGTCATTGGCCCGCACGTAGAGCAGATCCGCCGGCGAACCGCCGGGGCCGAACACGTAGCTCACCTGCGACAGGTTCGCCGCCGACACGTCGATCTCGACGCCCGCCTGCTGCACTACGCCATTCACCACCCAGTGGCCATTGCCGCCGGTGTCCCAGAACGCATACTGGGTGATCGCGTCGTGGTCGGCGTCCGCCGCCGTGAACAGGCTCGAGGCCGCGACCGAATGGTCGTGAATCCCGGTCGCGCTCGACGCCGTCACGACCGGAGCGTGGTCGGGCCCCGGCGTTGCCGTGAACGCCGTCCAGGTGCCCCACAAGAGGCCATCGTTGGCCCTGACGTAGAGTGTGTCGGGCGGGGTGCCGGTTGGCCCGAACACGTAGCTGACCTGCGACAGGTTCGCCGCCGACACATCGATCTCGACGCCGGCCTGCTGCACTACGCCGTTGACCACCCAGTGGCCATTGCCGCCGGTGTCCCAGAACGCGTACTGGGTGATGGCGTTGTTGTCGGCGTCGGTGGCCGAGAACAGGCTCGAGGCGAGCGCCGATGTCTCGCCATGGGTCGCTGCGACGTTCTGCGCGGTCACAACCGGCGTATGGTCGGCCCCCGATGGAGCCGTGAACGCCGTCCAGCCGCCCCACATGAAGCCATCGTTGGCCCTGACGTACAGCGTATCGGACGGCGCCCCTGACGGCCCGAACACGTAGCTCACCTGCGACAGGTTCGCCGCCGACACGTCGATCTCGGTGTTGGCCGCCTGCGCGACACCGTTCACCACCCAGTGGCCGTTGCCACCGGTGTCCCAGAACGCGAACTGGGTCATGCTGTCGTTGTCGGCGTCCGTGGTCGTGAACAGGCTCGAGGCGAGTGTTGTCGTCTCTCCTGGGGTGACGGTCACGTTCGGCGCGATCACAACCGGCGCGTGGTCGGGCCCCGGTGTGGCCGTGAACGCCGTCCAGGCGCCCCACAACATGCCGTCATTGGCTCGCACGTAGAGCGTATCCGCCGGCGAACCGCCGGGACCGAACACGTAGCTCACCTGCGACAGGTTCGCCGCCGACACATCGATCTCGGTGTTGGCTGCCTGCGCGACACCATTCACCACCCAGTGGCCGCTGCCGCCGGTGTCCCAGAACGCGTACTGGGTGATGGCGTCGTGGTCGGCATCCGTGGCCGAGAACAGGCTCGAGGCGAGCGCCGATGTCTCGCCATGGGTTGCTGTCACGTTCTGCGCCGTCACAACCGGCGCTTGGTCGGCTCCCGGCGGGGCCGTGAACGCCGTCCAGCCGCCCCACAGGAAGCCATCGTTGGCCCTGATGTACAGCGTATCGGGCGTCGAGCCGGGCGGCCCGAACACGTAGCTCACCTGCGACAGGTTCGCCGCCGACACATCGATCTCGGTGTTGGCCGCCTGCGCGACACCATTCACCACCCAGTGGCCGCTGCCACCGGTGTCCCAGAACGCGTACTGGGTGATGGCGTCGCCATCGGGGTCCGTGGCCGAGAACAGGGTCGTGGCGGGCGCTGACGTCTCTCCTACGACGACTGTCACGTTCGGCGCCGTCACAATCGGCGCGCGGTCAGGCCCCGGTGTTGCCGTGAACGCCGTCCAGCCGCCCCACACGTAGCCATCGTTGGCCCTGACATACAGAGTATCGGGTGCCGACCCCGTTGGTCCGAACACGTAGCTCACCTGGGACAGGTTCGCCGCCGACACATCGATCTCGACGCCGGCCTGCTGCGGCACGCCGTTGACGACCCAGTGCCCGTTGCCGCCGGTGTCCCAGAACGCATACTGGGTCATGGTGTCGTGGTCGCCGTCCGTCACCGAGAACAGGGTCGTTGCGAGCGCTGACGTCTCTCCATGGTTTGCTGTCACGTTCTGCGCCGTCACCACCGGAGCCTGGTCAGGTCCCGGTGTGGCCGTGAACGCCGTCCAGGCGCCCCACACGTAGCCGTCGTTGGCCCTGACATACAGCGTATCGGGCATCGACCCTGTCGGCCCGAACACGTAGCTCACCTGCGACAGGTTCGCCGCCGACACGTCGATCTCGGTGTTGGCCTGCTGGGTGACACCATTCACCGTCCAATGGCCGTTGCCGCCGGTGTCCCAGAACGCGTACTGGGTCAGCGTGTCGTTGTCGGCATCCGAGGGCGTGAACAGGCTCGAGGCGAGTGCCGATGCCTCTCCATGGGTTGCCGTCACGTTCTGCGCGGTCACAACCGGCGCCTGGTCAGGCCCCGGTGTTGCGGTGAACGCCGTCCAAGCGCCCCACAGCATTCCGTCGTTCGCTCTTATGTAAAGCGTATCGGGCATCGACCCTGTCGGGCCGAAGACATAGCTCACCTGCGACAGGTTCGCCGCCGACACATCGATCTCGGTGTTGGGGAGCTCGGTAATGCCATTCACCACCCAGTGGCCGCTGCCGCCGGTGTCCCAGAACGCGAACTGGGTCATCGATTGCCCAACATCCGGATCGGACACCGAGAACAGGCCTGTTGCCGCAATCGACGTTTGGCCGTGCAACGCAGTGACGTTGCTGTTGTTGGCGATCACGGTCGGCGGGGTATCAACAAACGCCTTTGCCGTGAATTGAGTCCAGCTGCCCCAGGCCGTGCCGTCATTGGCCCGCACGAACAGCGTATCGGTCGAACCGCTTGGACCGAACACGTAGCTCACCTGCGACAGGTTCGCCGCGGAAACATCGATCTCTGCGTTGGTGGGCTGGGTGACGCCGTTGATAGCCCAGTGTCCGTTGCCTTGCGTGTCCCAGAACGCAAATTGGGTGATGGCATCGCCATCGGCGTCCGTAAAGTTGAAGAGAGCGGAGGCCAGTACAGAGGTCTCACCGAGGACTGCCGTCACGTTGGCCGCCGTCGTGACCGGCGGGTTATCTGCACGCGTCGTGACCAGAGTGCCGGTGCCGGAATCCGCGCCAACGCCGAACCGCACGCCAGGTGTCGCATCAAGCTGCAGATCGAAGGAGGAAGCCCCCTCGGTTACATGCAGGACGTTGCCAGCCAGCAAGGTCGCCGATCCGCCGGATACGAAATTGAGGCCAGCAAGATCGATGCTGTCGCCCAGCACCAGACTGCTGATGGTCGTGCCGGCCAACGAAGTGCCATCGATCTTGAGCTGACCGCCGGAGCCGCTGAAGGTGATGCCGCCGCTCGCGACGCTACCGGCCTGCAGTTCGACCTTGCCGCCCGAAATCGTCAACGGACCGGTCGACCCGCCGGAAGAAACCAGTTCCGTGCCGCCGGCAAACACCGTCACGTTGCTGGTGGCCGCCCCGGCCACGTTGAACGTGCCGCCGCTGGAGACGGCGACATTGTGGGCAGTCGCCCCGGACAGAACATTCAGCATGCCGCCACTGCTGACGGTCGTGTGGTCGATCGCGCCTCCCGACGACACGTTCACCGTGCCGCCCGAAATCCCTGTTCCCGAGCTCGTCACGCCGGTGACCACACCGCCGGAGAACACGTTCTCGACGCCGCCGGCAAACACCGCGACGTTGCTCAGAACCGTGCCGCCGACATTGAAGATGCCGCCGCTTGAGACAGAGATATGGTCTACCGTCGCGCCGGACGAGACATTCAGGTCGCCGCCGCTGAAGACGGTCGCATATTCGAAAGACGCTCCGGAGAGAACGTCGACCAAGCCGGAAATTGCGGTGCCCGAACCGGGGACGCCGGTGACCGAGCCACCCGCCGAGACGATTTCGTGGCCGCCGCTTTGAATACTGACATTGCTGGTGATCTTGCCCTGCACGTTGAGCGTGCCGGACACGTTGATCATGCTGGCCGAACCGCCGGCCAGCACGTTGAGCGTCCCGCCGGATGCGATGAACGTACCGGTACCGGCCGTGCCGCTGATGGTGCCCTGGATGACGCCACCGGACGAGACGTTCTCGATACCACCATTGGACACCAGGATCGTATTGGACGTGGTCCCCATCACGTTGAGCGTGCCGCCCGCGGAGACGGTCGTCCCGACACCATTGGAGGATGCAGAGACCAATCCTCCCGCCAGCACATTTTCTATGCCGCCGCTCGAAATGACGACGTTGCTGGTGACGGTGCCGCCAAGGTTCAGCGTGCCACCCGACAGCGTGATGTCATGCGCCGTCGCGCCGGCAGAAACATTCAAGGAACCGCCGCCGAAGACCACGGTGTTGAACGTCAGGCCGCCGGCAGAAACATTCTCGACACCCCCGCTTGAAACTCCCGTCGCAGCCGAACCACCGGCCGACACATTCACCACGCCGCCAGCCGAAACTCCGACGAAGGAGATCGCGCCGCCCGACGAGACGTTCATCGTGCCGCCCGCGGAAATGCCGGTCCCCGATCCGGACGCACCGCTGACGATGCCTCCGGCGTAGACATTCTCGACGCCGCCGCTCGCGACGTAGGACTGACCAAGCTCGGTGCCGTAAATGTTGAAGACACCACTGCTGGTCACGCCAACGAAGGTTGCCGTTCCGCCGGCCAGCAGATTGAGCGTCCCACCTGAAACCCCGGTCCCCGATTGCGGAGAACCGCTGATCACACCTCCGGACGAGACGTTCTCGACGCCACCGCTGAAGACCGCCTCAACCGCCGCGTAACCGCCGGAGAGGATGTTCAGGATGCCACCAGCATAGACGCCGGTTCCTGATCCACTCACGCCGCTGATCGTGCCGCCCGAATAGACGTTCTCCACACCACCGCTGGAAACGGCGACGCTGCTGAGCACTGTCCCGCGGACATTGAACGTGCCGCCGCTGGAGACGATGAGATGCGCCGCCGTACCGCCTGCGAGCAGATTCACGGTGCCGCCGGAGATAAAGGTTCCCGAGCTGGTCGCGCCGGTGATCAGACCACCCGAAGAGACGTTTTCAGTGCCGCCCGCGAACACTGTCGTCTGGCTTTGGACAGTGCCAAGCACATTGAGCGTGCCGCCGCCGGAGATGAACATGTTGTCGGCCAGACCGCCCGAAAGCACTGTCGCTGTGCCGCCATTCGACACCGTCGTGCTGGTCGCATCGCCACCGGACGAGACCAGCAACTGACCGCCACTCGACACGACCATGCCGATCGTCACTCCGCTGTCGAACTCGATACCGCCTTGAAGAACAGTGTTCAGAGCGGTGCCGCCCGACTGCACGGTCAAGGTCTGGCCACCGCTGATCACCAGACCGGCGCTGACCTGGCCATTGCTGACCACGATGTTGCCACTGGTCCCGCCACTGCTGGCGACCAGGTAGATATCGGTGCCGGCGCCGTCAGCGGCGCTGCCGAATTGCGTGCTGAAGGTCTGGCTTGGATTCAGCTGGATCGCCAGCGTGCCGTGGTCGTTGGTTGCGATATCCAGAACATTGCCGGCGCCGAGACCGATGCTCGTGATCTCCGACATGCCCACGCCGGTCAGGTTGATCGTATCCGTGACTGAGAACCCGGAGATGACCGTGGTCGGCATCGCCGTGCCATCGATTTCGAGCTTGCCGTTGGGGCCGACAAACACCACCGATCCGGCCTCCGCGGCGCCGCCGCCGAGATCGGCCGTGCCGCCGGAAATCGTGAGCACACCACCCGCCATGATTTGCGTGTTCGACGTGGTGCCGTGGGACAACACGATCTCGGTGCCGCCGCTGGAGACGGTCGTACCGATGTCAACACCGCCGGACAGCACATTCTCAATGCCGCCAGATACAACCGTGACGTTGGATGTGGTCGTACCAGCCACATTGAGCGTACCGGATCCGGAGAAGGTCAGGTTGTGTGCCGAAGCCCCGGCAGAAATGTTGAGCACGCCACCGGAAAGCAGCGCGGCATGGTCGAACTCGGCACCCGAACTGACATTCACCGTGCCGCCAGAAATACCCGTACCGCTGCCGGGGATGCCGGTGACGACGCCGCCGGACAAGACGTTCGCGGTACCGCCGCCATAGACGGCCATGTTGTGGAGCATCGTGCCGGCAATGTTGACGATCGCCCCGCTCGATACGCCGATATTGGTAGCCGAGCCGCCGGCCGAGATATTCACCACGCCGCCAGCGGACACACCTGTCCCGTTACCCGTGCCGCCGCTGATCAGCGCGCCCGACATGACGTTCAGGACACCGCCGCTGCTGACTAGAATATGGTCGGCCTTGCCACCAGACAAAACAGTGATCGTGCCGTTGTCGCCGGTGAAATTGCTGGCGTTGCCTGTTGCATAACCGCCAGAGGAAACGGTCTCGGTCCCGCCGGAACCGATGAAGACATGGCTGAGCGTCGTGCCGTCCACGATCAGCGAACCGCCGCTTGAAACAGATATGTCGTGCCCCGGAAGGGCGCTGGAGGACACGGTGTAGGTGCCGCCGCTGCCGACGAAGATGGCCCCGCCGCTGAGAATGTTTTCGCCCGAAACGGTACCACCGGCGAAAATCGCCAATTGCCCGCCGCTTCCGATCGTCGGATCGAGGGCAACGCCGCCCGAAACCGTCAATATCGCCAACAGTCCAGGAGAGTTTGCGCCCGAAACGGTTGCCGAGATGCTTTCGCCCCCGGCGAGAACGTTCTGGTCGGAGCCGGACAGAATCTGGGCGCCGGTATCCACACCGCCGCTTATGATGGACTCGTAACCGCCGGACAGAATCGTTCCCGTGGCGCTGCCGCCGGCCGAGCCGGCATTGCTGCCAAAGGGCGTCAGACCGAGATCGAGGAACCCCTGGCTGGACACGACAGTACCCGTCGCCGTGCCGCCGCTGAGCACGGTGAGGCCGCCGAAGCTGCCAACCTGGGTTTGCGAAGCCGCTCCGCCGGAGGAAACCGTCAGTACGCCGTAGCTGCTGTTGTTGGATCCTGCGATCTGCGCGGAAATGGTGACGCCGCCTGCCGAAACGGACTCGTTGCCGGCCAGGATCGCGGCGCCGGACTCGACGCCGCCGCTCTTCACGGCTTCGAAGCCGCCGGACAGAATCGTGGTGCTGGTTGCGCTGCCGCCATCGATCTCCATGTAGCCGGCAGAAGCGACGGTTGCGCCGATGGCGCTGCCGCCAGATAAATATACACTACCGCCGGTCTCCACGGTCGCGCTCGACGTCACGCCGCCGAAAAAGACAACCTCGGATCCAGCGGAAACGATGGTGTTTATCGCCGTGCCACTGTCGTTCTCGACGCCACCGTCGATGACGGTGTTGTTCACCGTGCCGCCGGCCTGCACCGTCAGCGTCTGACCATTGCTGATCACCAGGCCCGTGCTGGTCTGCCCGTTGCTCACGGTGATATTGCCGCCACCGTTGCTGACAAGGTAGATGTCGGTGCCGCTGCCGTCCGCGCTGCGGCCGAATTGGTTGGCAAAGCTCTGGGTCGGGTCGAGCTGAATGCTGAGCGTACCGTGATCGTTGGTCGCAATCTTCAGCACGTTGCCGGCGCCGAGGCCGACGCTAGTGATCTCCGACATGTTGACGCCGGTCAGATCGATGGTGTCGCCGATGACCAGGCCGTTGACGACCGTCGTCGGCATCGAAATCCCGTCGATCTCGAGCTTGCCGCCGGCGCCGGAGAAGATCACCGTGCCGCTCTCGGTCGATCCGCCGTTCAGATCGACGATGCCACCGGCCGAGATCATGACCACGCCGCCCGACGAGACCTGCGTGTTCGATGTCGCGCCGAGGTTCATGGCGAACAGCAAGCCACCGCTGGAGACCTTGGCGCCAATGCTGAGGCCGCCCGCCGAGACATTCTGGTTGCCGCCAGACAGAATCGTGGCGCCGGAATCGACGCCACCTCTGGAGACAGCCTCGAATCCGCCGGACAAGATCGTGCCCGTCGCGCTGCCACCGGCCGATCCAGGAATGCCGTTGAACGGTCCCTGGCCGATCTGGAAGAAGCCGCCGCTCAGCACCGTCGTGTTGGCCGCCGTGCCGCCGCTCAGCACGGTCATGCCGCCGGAGTTGGAGATCGTCGTTGCGGATGCTACACCGCCCGAGGTAACTTGCGCGCCGCCGCCGGCAATCGTGGTGGACACCGCGAGGCCACCGGAGTTCACGCTGAGCTGACCGCCCGACACCGTCGTGTTGCTCGCCGTTCCGCCGGCCGCACCACCCTGCCCCTGGTACGGCGGAACGCCGAGTTGCATGAAGCCGGCATTGCCAACAATGGTGCCCAAGGCCGTGCCGCCCGACAGCACGCTCTCCATCCCATTGGCCGTAAGGGTGATGGCGGAGGTCAGGCCGCCCGACAGCACGTCGAGGATCAGGCCGGTACTCACCGGATAGCCGCTCACGACAGCGCCCGGCCCCACCTCGAGGTTGGTGCCGCCACCGAACGTCGTGTTGGAAAGCTGCGAAACGGACGCTCCGCTGACGAGTTCAACGGCGCCGAAATTGGTGACCGAGACCCCACTGAGCGTCCCGCCCGCAAACAACTTCAGCAGACCGCCATTGACCCCCGTGGCGGTTGCCGCACCACCGGAGAGAACATCGAGTTCACCGCCGCCGTTGATATTGGTGCCGTTCGCCACGCCTCCGGACGAAACGGTTTCCAGGCCGCTGTAGAAGATGTTGATGTTACTGGTCGTGCTTCCCGCGAGATTGAGCCGGCCACCGTTGTTCACGTTGACATCATGCGCGGACGCGCCGGCCTGCAAGTTCAGGATGCCACCGCTGTTGACGGCAGCTTCGCTGACCGTGCCGCCCGAGGATGCATTCACGGTGCCGTTGACGTTGACCGTGGGGAAACCGGACGGATTGATCGATCCGCTGACGGCGCCGCCGGCAGAGACGTTCAGCGCGCCGCCGCCCGTAACGAACACGTTGCTCGTAGCCGTGCCTAGAAGGTTGAGCGTCGCCCCGCTCGATACAGTCAGATCGTGAACAGTGGCGCCGGCTGCGATAGCGGCCGAGGCTCCGGACGACAAGGTAAAGAACTCGGACTGGCCTCCGGAGGAAACGTTGAGCGAGCCTCCCGACAGCGTGAAGGACTGGGCGTTGCCGCCTGAAAGTACGTTCAGCGCGCCTCCCGACACCGCGAAGCTCTGCACGCTGCCGCCCGAAGATACGTTCTCCGTGCCACCGGAGTAGATCGTCGCGTTGCTGGTCTGAGACCCCGCGAGATTGAGGACACCGCCACTGCTGACGCCGAGGTCGTGGATCGTCGCGCCATTGTCGACCGCGACCAGGCCGCCACTGTTGATTGTGAAGAAGGAGAACTGACCGCCTGCGGTCACGCTGACCGTGCCGCCCGAGACACTCGTCCCGCTGCCGGGTGCGCCGGTCTCGATGCCGCCCGAGGAGATCTCGATGAGGCCGCTGGAATAGACCGCGACCTGGCTTGTCACCGTTCCGGCGACGTTCATCGTGCCGCCCGAGGACACGGCAAGGAAGGACGCTGCACCGCCCGAGGACACGTTGAGCGTGCCGCCTGCGTAGACCGTGGAATGCTCGAGCGTAGCGCCGACCAGAACGTTGAGCGTGCCGCCGGAAACCCTGGTGCCCGAACCGGTGACGCCGTTGGCATTGCCGCCGGCAAGGACGTTCTCGGTGCCGCCGGAGAGCAGGAACGTGTTGCTGGTGATCGATCCCGCAACGTTGAGCGTGCCACCGCTCGACACGGTCAAGTCATGCGCGACGCCGCCGATGTCGATATTGAGCTGGCCGCCACTGCTGACCGTCGTGCCCTGCTCGGTGCCGAACACGTTCTCCGTGCCGCCGCTGAGCACAGTGCCGATCGCCGCGCCGCCCGAGAGCACGTCAAGCGTTTGTCCGGCGCTGATCACGAGACCGGTCGAGGTCTGGCCGGCACTTACCTTGATCGCCGAGCTATCGATGAAGGTGATGTCGGTTCCCGTGCCGTCGGCGGCGCTGCTGAACGTGCCGGAGAACGTGTCTCCCGGCGAAAGCTGCAGGTTAAGCGTTCCATTGTCGCTGGTCGCGACTGCCAGAACGTTGCCCGCACTGAGGGTGATGCCGGTGATGTTTGCCGCACTCTCACCGGTGAGATTGATCGTATCCCCGATGCCGAATCCGGAGATGACGGTGCCGGGCATAGCCGTGCCGTCGATTTCGAGCTTGCCGCCCGCGCCGGCAAAAATCACCGACCCCGACTCGGTCGCTCCGCCGTTCAGGTCAACCGTGCCCGCGCCGGAAATCGTGACGACGCCGCCGGACAGGATCTGCGTGTTCGACGTCGTGCCATGGACGTAGACGTTCTGCTGGCCGCCGCTGGACACCGTGGTACCGATGTCGATGCCGCCTGACAGCACATTCTCGATGCCGCCTGAAACGACGGTGGCGCTGGATGTGATGGTGCCCGCCACATTGAGCGTTCCCAATCCGGAGAACGTCAGATTGTGCGCCGTCGCTCCGGAATTGATGTTGAGTACGCCACCGGAGACCAGCGCAGCGTGATCGAGCTCTGCGCCCGATGCCACGTTGATGGTGCCGCCGGCAATGTTAGTGCCGCTGCCGCTGGAGCCGGTGACGACGCCACCCGAAAAGACATTCTCGACGCCGCCGGTATAGACCGCCTGATTGCGGAGCACGGTGCCGGCGATATTCGCGGTGCCGCCGCTCGAAACGGCGAAGAAGGCGGCCGAGCCGCCGGCAAGGATGTTC
The DNA here is from genome assembly GCF_001908235.1 of Bradyrhizobium sp. NAS96.2. Taxonomy (GTDB): domain Bacteria; phylum Pseudomonadota; class Alphaproteobacteria; order Rhizobiales; family Xanthobacteraceae; genus Bradyrhizobium. The sequence continues at coordinate 13,008 of NZ_LGHK01000085.1, read as the reverse complement.
AAGGTGGCGCCGGCCGACACGCCCGTGCCGGAACCGGACGTGCCGCTGATGAGGCCACCCGAGTAGACGGTCTCAACCGCGCCGGCCGAAATGCCGACATTGCTCAGCGTCGTGCCATAGACGTTCAGCATACCGCCCGACTTGACGACGACATGGTCGGCCTGGCCGCCGGACATCACGTTGATGGTACCGTTGTCGCCGGTGAAAAGGCCGCCGCTGCCGCCGCCGCTTCCGGTGATGAGGCCGCCCGACAAGACGTTGACCACGCCGCCACTGGCAACGAAGAGATTGCTCGTGACGGTGCCGGCGACGCCGAGGACCGCGCCGCTGTTGACGGCCATATGGTCGAGCGTGCCGCCCGACAGCACGTTGACCATGCCGTTGTCAACGTTGTTGCTGCTGCTGCCGAGCGCGGTCTCGACACCGCCGGAGGCGATGGTTTCGACAGCACCCGACTTGACGAAGACATCGTGCAGCGTCTGGCCCGCTGAAACAGTGAACAACGCGCCGCTTTCGAGCGTAACGCGACCGCCGCTCAGCACGGTCTCGCCGATCACCGTGCCGCCACCCGCGATGTCGAGCAAGCCATTGCTGCCGACGGTCGTGCCGCTCGCGATGCCGCCGTTCGACACGAATTGGGCGGCAAAGAACCCGGAACTGTTGGCGCCAGAGATTGTGGCTGAAACGCTGAGACCGCCGCTCGAGATGTTCTGGCTGCCGCCGGACAGAATCGTGGCGCCGCTGTCGACACCACCGCTCGAAATCACCTCGTAGCCGCCGGACAACGTCGTTCCGGTGGCGCTGCCGCCACTCGAAATGTTCAGGCCGCCGGAAATCCCGACCGTCGTGTTCGTCGCCGAGCCGCCCGCGGAAATCGAGACGTTGCCAAAGGAGCCTGCGCCGCCGGTGACGGTCGTCGAGACCGCCAGCCCCCCTGACTGGATGCTGACACCGCCACCCGACACGACCGTGGCGCTTGCGGTCCCGCCGGCGAGACTGGCCGAGCCGTTGCCGGGGTTAAATCCCAGCGCCAGGTAGCCGCCGGCGTCGACCACGCCGCTGACGAGCGTACCGCCGCTCAGGACGGTCTCGGCACCGCCTGCGGAAATCGTCGTGCCGGAAGCAACGCCGCCGGAGTCCACCTGCTCCTGGCCACCATTGTAGACCGTCGTACCGGTCGTGGTCCCGGAGTCGAATATGAAGCCGCCGCTCAATTGCGTGCCAACGGCGCTGGCGCCGGGATCGACGATCAGCGTGCCGCCATTCAGGACGGTATCGCCGGTTTCAGTGCCAGAAGATACGGTAACGGTCACGCCGCCAGAAATCGTCTGCATGGCTCTGCCCCTGGGCCAGAATAAAATTCATTTGTCGGGTTCGGTCGTCGATGCCGCCTAGTCGGGCATCGACGTCGTCTACGCGCTACACTTGGGCGCCGACCGGAAATCCCGGTATGCGCTGAATAATCTGCTTGACGTGATCGGCCGTAATCAGCCGCGTGCATTCGAATTGCCGGGGCGAATTGGCATGCCGCGGGCACCACAGAAAATCCTTGTGGTCGAAACGCACCCGCGGATCGTTCCAGCAACTGTTGCACGCGTGAAAATTGACGATGCGGTAGGGCGTTTCGAACTCGTTGGTCGGATGGGTGAACCCGCTGATCATGACGACCGGCGTCCCCGAGGCCCACGCAAGCCACGACAGGCCGCTCGACAGACCGATGAAAAAGTCCGCGTGCTTCAGGTAACGAAATCGCTCGGCAAGCGGCTTATCGCCCGTCTGATCTTCGGCACCATTCGGAATGTGGTTCCAGATCAGCTGGGTGCCGTGAGTGGCCTTCTGATCGATGCAGACCACTCTGTAGCCGGCCGCCTTCAGGAAATTGACGATCTCGCGCCAACCGTGCGGGTTGTTCCAGTATTTGCTTTGCGTGGTGCTCTGAACCGCGATGCAGACATAAGGTTCGGCAATCGGCCTCTGATCGTCCTTGATGACAATGCGCGGAGGCTGCTCGGTCGGATCGACACCCAGAATATAGCCCGCGGTCCGATGTAGCCCGACATGGCGGAAATCGGTCGGCTGATAGACGCAATCCTTGTCGTCGAAGAACAGTCCAATTCTGTAGGTCGCGTAATATCGCTTGGGCTTCACCTCTTCGTGGGTGATGAATTCGATGTCAGGATACGCGTCGCGGAACAGCTCGATCAGCGGCGCCCCCATGGCGCAGCTCAGCTTGCAGCCGTGCTTGTCCTTGAACTTCACGGCATAGGGGAACCATCCCATCGTATCGCCGAGCGTCCCGACCGGAAACTGGATCAGTACTTCGCGATCTTTCGCCGAGTATTCATGGTCAAGGATGGTTTCGCCCTGCTGGGAAACCTCGATTCCGAAACGAACGTAATAGCGCTTACTGCTGTTGACATAGCCGCCGGCGAATTCCGTTTCGAACAGCACGTTGCCGGTGTCGAGATCGCGAATCCTTACCTTCCAGGGTTGCTCGCCATGCGGGCAAACAATTCGCGCACCGTCGTTGAAGTCGAAGCGCAGCCCCTTCGGACCCAGCTCTGTCGGCAGTTCGGCGGCCGCAGGATAGGCGGGCTTCGGAGCGTCGGCATTCGACGCTACAACCTCCGACTTGACTGGTGTGACATCGGTCGAACGATCAACGATTATTTTGGGTTGATCGGTGACATCGTCGATCGAGCGCTTCAGCCCAATCGCCGGCGCAACGGCAATGGCATTCACGAAATATCCCCTGCCCTGAAATAAACAGCCGCTTAAAAAGTGCAGGGAAGGTAAGCGAGATTGACAACCGCGTCAACGGACGAAAACCTTAGCGGGTACCCCTTCCAGCCGTTCCTGAACGGCAGACACAAAGAAACACACAACGATGAGTCGCAATCCCAGCAAGATCCCGTTTGTGATCGCAGCGTCGACCCACGGTCCGCTGATCGTCAACCGGCTGGACTACCACACGGCGGGCGGCCACACTTTTGGAGTCGGGATTCAGATTCTCGAGCACGGCGCGTTCGACACCACTGAAATCGAGCTGACGAAGGGGCTTCTTGCGCTGCGAAGGACCTACCGGGGCGATGGCGTGGTCGCGATCGACTGCGGGGCGAACATCGGCGTTCACACCATCGAATGGTCCAAGCACATGGACGGCTGGGGTTCCGTCATTGCCATCGAGGCGCAGGAACGGGTCTACTACGCGCTTGCCGGCAACATCGCCATCAACAACTGCTTCAACGCGAGGGCGATGCACGCGGTCATTTCGTCGGAAACCGGGAAAGCCTGGGTGCCGACCCTCAGTCATCAGGAGCCCGCCAGTTTCGGCAGCCTGGAGGTGACGCAACGCTCGGCCACGGAGCAGATCGGCCAGAAGATCGACTATTCAGAGGCCAGCGGGACTGAGACGACAATGGTCACGCTGGACTCGCTGAATCTGGGCCGCTGCGACCTGATCAAGATCGACGTCGAGGGGATGGAGTTGAAGGTGCTGGAGGGCGCCAGCGCCACGATCCGGCAGCATCACCCGATCATTCATGCGGAATTCATCAAGACCGACAAGGCCGCACTCGTTCGCAAGCTGAACGATCATGGCTACCGGACATACGACGCCGGGCAAAACTGCCTTGCGATCCATGGATCCGATCCAAGCCTGAGCCACGTGGAATCCCGAACCACGTCATGACGGCCTGACGGGCTTCGTCACCGCTCGCGGAGGGCATCCTGCCGGTAGCGCACGATCGGCGACAGCAAGTAGCTCATGATGCTGCGGGCGCCGGTCCTGATTTCGACGGTGACGGTCATTCCCGGCGAAAGACTGATCTCCTTGTCGTCGACGACCATCTTGGTCCGGTCGATCGAGACGTGCGCGATATACACCGGCCCCTGCCCCTTCGGCTCGCTGCTCTCCTCCGTCGCTGCCGCATTGGGCTCGCGGGCGGAATCCCGCGGCCGGTCGCGGGAGACAGAATCGGGCGAGACGCTGACGATCTTGCCGTGCAGCAGGCCGTAGCGCGTGAAGTTGAAGGTATCGACCTTGATTTCGGCATCCTGCCCCGGGTGCACGAAGCCGATGTCGCGATTTGAAACCATCGCTTCGATTTCGATCAGACTGTCGCTGGGCACGACCACCGCGAGCGTCTGGGCGGGCGTGACGACACCGCCGACGGTGTGCACGGCCAATTGCTGCACCACGCCGTCGATCGGTGCCGCAAGTTTTTGAAGGTTGGTCTTGTGCTCGGCTTTGGACACCTCGTCCTTGAGGCTGCCGGCCTTCTGCGTCGCCTTGGCCAGATCATCGTACAGGCGGTGCCGGTATTCCGAGATCAACTTCGCGCGCGTCTCAACGAGTGCGGCGACGGCCGCATTGGCCTCCTGGAGCTTGCTCCGTTGCACCAGGATGTCCTGCTGCATCCCGACAAGCTCCTGAAGCTCCTGCAAATATTGCAGCTTTGAACCGTACTCTCGGTCCGCCAGGTACTTGCGAACGTTGACGCGCTCCTGCAGCACCGGCAGTAAGGCTTCAATCTTGGCGATGCTGGCGTCGATCGTCTTGGTCTCCGCCACCTTCTGCACCCGCTGCCGATCCAGCTCGGACAATTTGGCGCGCTGCTCGGAGTCCTGGCTGCGCAGGTACTCCAGATGCATCTGAATCAAGGCAGGCGGCGTGTCGTCCGGCGCGCCGTCGAGCGCGCTGATGTTGCTGTCGAGCGCCGAGCGCGTGCGGGCAATGTCCAGCAATGACGCGAGCAGATCGTTCTTCAGGTGCTGAAGCTCCGCCTGATTGCTGGTCGGATCCAGCTCGATCAGAATTTCGCCGGCCTTGACGGTCTGGCCGTCGCGGACGTGAATGGCCCGCACCACCCCGATCTCGAGCGGCTGGACCAGCTTCACGCGGTCGCCCGGCACGATCTTTCCGGGGGCAGAGGCAACGATATCGATCTTGCCGAGGCCGGCCCATGCCACGGCGCAACAGAACAGGGCGGCAAGCAACACGGCCGTCAGCCTGGCGGTCGGAGATGGCGGCGTCTCGACGATTTCGAGGGCGGCCGGCAGGAAGGCCAGTTCGTCCCGCGTTTTGCGCCCGGTCGCGAGCGCTTCACGAGCCGACTTCATGGATCCCCGCCTGCAACCGGTACAACGACGCGTATCTTCCGCCCGTGCTGAGCAGCTCCTCGTGGGACCCCTGCTCAACCAGCCGGCCGCGATCGATGGTGATGATTCGATCGGTACGCCGGACGGCGGATAGCCGATGCGCAATGACAAAGACCGTTCGTCCCTTCACGATCCGGCTCATATTGTCCTGAATGACCCTTTCGCTTTCGTAGTCCAGCGAACTGGTCGCTTCATCGAAGATCAGGATGCGCGGATCGGTGATCAGGGCCCGCGCGATCGCGATGCGCTGCCGCTGGCCTCCCGACAGACTGGAGCCGCGCTCGCCCACGACGGTGTCGTAGCCTTCCGGCAGCTCGAGAATGAATTCATGGGCTCCCGCAAGCTGAGCCGCGGCGATCACCTGCTGCATCGGAGCGGCCGGATCGGCGAGCGCGATGTTTTCCCGTACGCTGCGATTGAACAGCACGTTTTCCTGCAGCACGACGCCGACCTGGCGGCGCAGCCATGCCGGATCGACCATCGCGAGGTCGACGCCGTCGACAAGGACCCTGCCCTTCTCCGGGACGTAAAGCCGCTGAACCAGCTTCGTGAAGGTGCTCTTGCCGGACCCCGACGGGCCGACGATGCCGACGACCTGGCCGGCGGGAATGTTGATGTTGATCTCGTGCAGCACTTCGGGTCCATCGACCCGGTATCGGAAGGACACGTGTTCAAGCGTGACCTGCCCCTTGATGGGCGGCGGCACGGCGCGGCCGGGGTTGAAGGTCTGTTCCGCCGGCGTATTCAGGATGTCGCCGAGCCGCGCGACCGAGAGCCTGGCCTGATGGAAGTCCTGCCAGAGTTGGGCCAGCCTCAGGACCGGCGCGCTGACGCGTGACGAGAACATGTTGAAGGCGATCAGCTCGCCGACCGTGAGGCTGCCGTCGATCACCAGCTTGGCGCCGGCGTACAGGATCACCGCGGTGACGAGCTTGCTCACGAACTGAACCGATTGGCTCGCAACATTGGCGAGGCTGAGCACGCGGAAGCTGGCCGCAACGTATTCGGCAAGCTGCTCCTCCCAGCGGCGCTGCATCTGCGGTTCGAGCGCCATCGCCTTGATGGTCTCGACCCCGGTCACGCTCTCGACGAGAAACGCCTGGTTCTCGGCCCCGCGCTCGAATTTGGTGTCGAGCCGCTGCCGGAACATCGGCGTCGCGCCGGCCGAGATGCCGACATAGAGCGGGAAGGATCCGAGCACGATCCAGGTCAGGATCGGCGAGTAGACGAACATCACCGCGATGAAAACGACGGTGAAGAACAGGTCGATCACGACCGTCAGGGCCGAGCCGGTCAGGAAGTTGCGGATGTTCTCGAGCTCGCGGACCCGCGCAACCGAGTCGCCGACCCGGCGAGCCTGGAAGTAGGCAATGGGCAGCCCGATGAGGTGCCGAAACAAGCGGGCTCCCAGTTCGACATCGATCCTGTTCGTCACGTGGGAGAACAGATAGGTCCGCAATATCGCAAGCGCCGTCTCAAACACCGCGATGCCGATCAATCCGACGACGAGCACATCGAGCGTGCTGAGCGTGTGATTGACCAGGACCTTGTCGATCACCACCTGAAAGAACAGCGGCGACACCAGCGCGAACAGCTGCAGGAAAAAGGAGGCGATCAACACCTCCACGAAATGGTAGCGATACTTGTGGATCGCCCCCAGAAACCATGACAGGTCGAAGCGGCGTGCAAGGTTGACCAGTCCCGCCCGGCGGCTGACCAGGATCATCCGGCCTGACCAGACCGCTTCCAGATCGGCCCGCGTGATCAACTCCGGGCGCTCTGACAGCGGCGATTGAACGAGGATCTTGTCGGCGCCCACCTTGGCAAGAATCAAATGGCCACCGTCGCGCAACAGCGCGATGGCAGGAAGCGGGGCCTTCTCGAGCCTTAACCAGTTGGTCGTCACCTCCCGGGCCTTGACGCCGGTCGAGCGCGCGTAGCGCAGCATCTCTGGCGTTCCGAACGGTCCATGGCCGAACTGGTGACGAATCTGGTCGACATCGGCGGGGATGCCGTGAAATCGCAGCAGCATCGCGAGCGCAACTATCCCGCTGTCTGCTGCCGTACCGCTCCGCGTTTCAATCATCTCGCGATTTAATCTGCTCAGTAGCTGAAAATGACTGCCGTCGAACGCGAACCGACACTGTCGTGAGCGCGCCCCCCCGTCCCTGCTCCTTCGGCCTCGTCAGCGCAAACCGACTATTCGCAACGAACCGATAGAGCAGCAGATGAATATGACACCCAGAGTACTATGTCTCTTCGGCGGGATGCAATTGGCGTTGTAAGTGAACGAGCCGAATTCACGACCAACATCATGCCGATCCCGGAGTCCCTCGTCGGAACCGCTCGCAGCCGACCCACGCTCCGTAGTCTTACGGACCGCGGCGCGCTTGGCGTGGCCTTGGCATGGCTGCCAGCGAGGTCACGAGGGCGATCGCATCGGCCTCACGGCACATAAATGCCATTCTGATCTTGCAGCATGCGAGACCGGCGCCGGGCTCCATCCCATGCCCCAAGCCAATCCCGCCGGAGGCGCTGGACATCAATGAACAGTCTCACGCACCGCCTTGTCCGGGGCCGGCGCCTTGGCCTCGGTTGACTAGCCCGTGACTGGTCAGCATGAATGGTGCTTGTTATTGGTACGCTACCATAGATTGAAAGTCCGACCAAGATGCCTTGGAATTATTCCGTAACATTGAATGATTCATCGAACGCCGGCGCGTCTGCCGACGCCTCTCTTGTTTACGATGTCGAGCAGGCCCTCAATGTCTGGCAGCGTTATGTCCTGGGCATTGGCACCCTGGTGGTGCAACTCAACATCCTGCCCACCAGCGTCGGCCGTGCCGACGGCGGGCCGACCTCGAGCTACTATGTCGGATCAAACGGCGGGCTCGCGGTGTATGAGCCGTCAAGCCAGTACGAGCTGACCACCGGGCAGCATGTCGCCGGCACGACAAGCGACATCACCATCAACGTCGATCCCGGCTACTTCCAGTACATCGACATGGATTATGGCCTGACCTACGCCAGTCAGGTGCCTGGAAACGTGATCAATCCGATCGACGTGTTTCTGCATGAGCTGATGCACGGCTTCGGCATGACGGGCTGGTACAACCAGAGCGGCCAGTTGGCCGGTGCCTACGAATCGACGTTCGACAACCTGATTCAAAAGACCGCCATGGGCGCGTACTTTGTCGGCGCGAATGCCGAGGCGGCCTATGGCGGCCCGGTGCCCCTGACTACAAACAGCACCACCCAGAACTACTATCATTTCGGGAACCAGCAATCCGACCTCTACGCCACCCCGTCGACCGTCAAGGACCCGCTCACGCTGGACTTGATGAACGGGATCGTTTTCTACCCCAATTACCAGTACGCGATCTCCAACCTGGACATCGGAGTTCTGAAGGATCTCGGATACAGCATCCGGACGACGCCCGTCGTCACGGCGAGCGATCAGGCCGCGGGCCGAAATCAGATTTTCGCGGCCTCGTCGCTGTTCTCCGTGAACATGGCCACCGGCGATTCCATCACCGAATATTCCTTCTGGGACAGCAACGGCCACGGTTACTGGACGGTGGGAGGAGTAACCCAGGGCACCAACACCGAGATCGACATCACCGCGTCGCAGCTGGCTCAGGCGAGTTACCAGGCCGGACCCGGCTCGGATACATTGTGGGTGAGAGCCTTCGACGGCTATTTGTGGAGCGACTGGAAATCCTTCGTGCTCTCGCCGGCCGATCACGCACCCGTGGTCACCGCAACAAACGTGACCGCTGGGCACGCGCAGCTGTCGGCAAGTGAATCGGCCCTGTTCACGGCCAGCGACGCGGACGGCGACACGATCACTCAATACGCATTCTGGGACACGCAGGGCCATGGCTACTGGGCGATCGGCGGTGTCGCGCAAGCCACCAACGCCGAGATTGACGTCCCGGCCGCCAACCTCTCGCAAGTGAGCTATGTGTTCGGAACTGCCCCGGACACGCTCTGGGTCCGCGCCTATGATGGATATCTCTGGGGAGCCTGGGTCCCGTTCACGGCGACGCCAAGCGTGGATCATCCACCCGTTGTTTCGGCTTCCAGCTTCACGGCAGCACACGGGCAAACTTCGATCGCGGCTTCGAGCCTGTTCAGCGCCAGCGACCCGGATAGCGATCCGATCACCCAGTACGCACTCTGGGACAGCAACGGCAACGGCGCATGGGTGGTGAACGGCACCGTTCAGGCCACCAATGCGGAAATCGACATCACTGCGGCGCAGCTTGCCCAGACCAGCTACCAGTTCGGCTCGGCTCCGGACCAGCTTTGGGCCAGAGCGTACGATGGAACGCTGTGGGGCGCATGGGTCCCGTTCACGGTCACGCCGGGTCCGGATCATGCGCCGGTGGTCAGCGCGACCGACTTTTCCGCGACCCACGGCCAGGATATCGCCGCATCCAGTCTCTTCAGCGCGACCGACAGCGACGGCGACACGATCACCGCCTATCAGGTCTGGGATTCAACGAGCGATCCCGCCAGCGGTCATTGGGTGGTCGGCGGCGTGGCGCAGGCGGCCAACATCGCGATCGATGTTTCACCCGCTCAGCTGACGAGCACCTCGTTCCAGTCGGGCTCCGGTTCGGATGACCTGTGGGCGCGAGCCAATGACGGCATCACATGGGGAGCCTGGAAAGAATTCCACGTCAACGCGCCGGTCGACCATGCTCCGGTGGTCAGCGCGTCGGACGTGACCGCCACACATGGTCAGGACATCGCCGCGTCAAACCTGTTCGCGGCCAGCGATCCCGACAACGATACGATCACCAACTATCAGTTCTGGGACTCAACGACCGATCCCGCCAGCGGGCACTTTGTCGTGGCCGGAGCCGTAGAGCCGGCGAGCCAGGCCATCGATGTCAGCGCGGCACAGCTCGCCAATACATCATTCCAGAGCGGTTCAGGCTCCGACGATCTCTGGGTGCGCGCCTTCGATGGCATGATCTGGAGCAACTGGAAGGAATTCCACGTCAACGCGCCGATCGACAATCTTCCGATCGTGACGGCCGCCGACACTGCGGCGAGCCACGGCCAGGACATCGCGGCCTCCGCGCTGTTCTCCGCCACCGACTCGGATGGAGACACCATCACGAATTATCAGCTGTGGGATTCGACGTCCGATCCCAGCAGCGGGCACTGGGTGGTCGGCGGAGCAGCTCAGGGCAGCAACGTCGCGATCGATGTCACTGCTGCCCAGCTCTCGAGCACAAGCTTTCAGAGCGGCTCCGGTTCGGACGATCTGTGGGCGCGGGCTTACGACGGCGTTGCCTGGGGGCCGTGGAAGGAATTTCACGTCACCGCACCGATCGACCACGCTCCGATCGTCTCCGCGTCCGACTTCCACGCCACCGCCAACCAGAGCGTGGCCGCAACGAACCTGTTTTCGGTGACCGATTCCGACGGAGACAGCATCGCCCAGTATCAATTCTGGGATTCGACATCGTCGGCCGGCAGCGGCCACTGGAGCATCGGCGGCAACGCGCAGCCCGCCAACACCGCCATCAATGTCAGCGCAGGCCAGCTCGCCAGCACCAGCTTCCAGGGCGGCACCATCACCGACGACCTCTGGGTCCGCGCCAGCGACGGCATGATGTGGAGCGCCTGGCAGGAATTTCATTTCATCGTCTAGTCTAGGCGAGCGACGGGTTTGCTGGGTGGCGATGATCCGTCCGTCCCCCGGGCACCGACGCCTCAAGGCGCGAACCCTGTCGCGGCAGTGACGAGCGCTGTGCAACTCGCTTTTGAGTCATGACCCGGCGGGCCGCACCGCTGCAGCTCTCTCTGATTGAATCGTTCTCATATTAATTAATTGCATCGAGCTTTGCCCGTAACGATAGCTGCACTCCCGTGTCACTATCTGCCCCTCGTGAGAGGGTATTCTCGCTTGCCATTTGCGACCATGCGCCACATGCACCAGCCATGAGCCACATGAACCATATGTATCCCTGCGGCCAGGAAGAATATGTCTCTGTTCCCAGGAAGTACCGCTTCGTGCAGATGAGCCCCTGAGCTGCGTTTCGGTGGATGCCAGATTCGCGGGCTGCGATCGCCGAGATTCTTCGACTACTTTCCGGTCGAGCAAACCGATGTGGACGAAGAGGCCGGATAGTCCGGAACTGTGCTCCATTTTCGAGGCCCCCAGCGTTTGTCCTTTTCCAGGGGCTTCAGCTAGCGGCAGTCACGCGCTACACCACCTCTACGTTGTGCAGGTTCAAGGCGGGGTCGAGCCAGAAGGCCTCATGTTCATACCGGCGGAACAAATCCGGCGGCAGTACGCTGGCACGTGCGATCGGCTCAACTTGCGGGCGCACGGTGTGCAGCCCCGGCGTGCCGATGCGCCGGTCGAACTCATCCGCCTCGTATTGAATATTTTTGAAATCATGGTTGTACGCCGGCTCGCCGATGAAGGCGTACACAGCAGCGATGGCGCGCGCCGGTTCACTTGTCAGCGTTTCAAAGCGCAGAAGCATCAGGTTGGACGGATCCTGGCTGTAAAACGCCTGCTTCACCGCATTATGCGCAAAGCCGACCATGCCGTCTCCTTTGGCCAACCCCTCGGCGCGCGAATATACTGTGCCCTCGGGCTTGTAGTTAAAGATTCCTGAAGGCTGAAAGATATTCCGACGAACCAACCGCTCGATACTGTCGATCACCCATGATACGTGCCGCACGCAGGCGATGATCTTGCTCTGGGGGAATAACTGCCTGAGCAGTTCCAGCCTGACGCACCAGAGACGGTTGGTGTCAAAAATCACATCGGCAGTGAATTCCGGGCCGTAATAACCGTCAAACAGACCTCTTAGAATCCGGCGACGCTGGTCATTGCTGATAAACACGGAATATTCGTTGCGATCGCTCAAGTCGCTCAGCATGGCATCAAACATGCCTGCCAGCGGGCCGCTCATGCTGGCATGAAACCGCGGGTTCTGGCTCAAAATGGCAGACAGCAATGTCGAGCCGGACCGTGGAAGGCCGGAAATGAAGTGAAAACGGCGCTGCAGGGGTTCTTGAGTCAACGCCTCATCCAGACATATCTCTCAATTACAGACGCACTTCAGATAGCCACGTGTAAATTTTGAATTCAATCCGGCCGTGATTTTGAGTTCGCGAAAAGCTTGTATTGTGGCAAGTTTGCACTAGCAGCGAGCGTTCACCAATGTAGGAATTGCGAGGCTTCACGGAGGGGCTCCGTAGTGGCTGAGGCCGATGCCATGAGGCTTCGATCCGATCTGTTTCGTTCTGATTCGCGGGGTCGATCTGATTCTCGCGAAGTCTTGCCGGTGACGCGAGCGATGTCCCGTCGCCGGCGTGTCGGCCAGCTGCCGCACGCGAGCCCGACGCTTGCGGAGGTGAGCCTCTCGTCCCCCGTCATCATGGCTAAGGCCCGCCTGCGCCGCGCGCTGTTGCTCGAAACCACAGCACTCGCTCTCGTGATCCTGACCGGTGCGACAGATGCAATAGTTGGATCTGTCGCAATGGCCGCCGGTGGCACAGCGGGCACCAATACCGGCTTTGGCGGTACGGGCGGCACATCCGCTGGTGGTGGCGCTGGCGCTGATGATACCGGCGGTCTGCCTGCCGGTGGCACCTTCGGCGGCGGCGGAGGTGGCGGCGGCGGCTCTGGCTTCACCGGTGGCGGCGGCGGCAGCAGCGCGGCATTTCAGTCAACGGGAAGCCCGGGCGGCAATGTCAACCAGCCTGTCGCCTTCACCAATCCGGCCGGCTCAATCATCAGCGGTGGCAGAGGCGGCCAGGGGAACACCCTTTACGGCGGCGGCGGCGGCGGTGGCGGCGGCGCGGGAATCGGCG